>PMBF01000090.1 GCA_003152875.1 Ignavibacteriota bacterium
AAACCTCACATGATGAGTACCCGATGGTCTCGTTTTCACTTGCGGGCAATACCTCCGTTCCTGATGGTGATTCTCCAGGCGGCCTCCCTGTGCGCCCAGAACGTCCGGCCGATTCGGGATTCCGTCGGATTCTGTTGGAATGCGAATGAGATGACGGCCTTGGTGAAGTATCTCGAGGCGCACGCTGAACAGGCTCCTCCCTCTCCGGGAAATCTCGTCGCTGCAATCTCCGTGCACGATGACTATCTATATGCCGGCAAAGTGTACTATCCCCTCTATAGGATCATACATGCCAAAGAAGTGGTGATCTTCGGTGTGACACATGGCAGCGTCACCAAAGAACTTGGACCGTTGTCCAACGTTGTGATCCTCGACGACTATGATTTGGGTTATCCTGACGTTCTCGCAAACGTTTTCACAATAACCAAGGAGGCGCATGAAACAAGTGCGATTGGTGCTGCTGCTGGGACTCGCATTTCTGTTCCTCAATGCAGTGTACGCGCGGGGACAAATGAGGATGCCCGCAGGAGTGCAGGGTTCGTTTCTCAAGCTTCAAACAGGCGCGATGGCGGCGGCGCCTGTCTCCGAAAGCCAACTGGCCGATGTGATACTGACCAACGTTCACCTGCGGGCGCGCTTTGTGGATAATTCGATCCGCATCAATGCGGTGGGCGACGACAGTCTGCCGGGCTATAGTGGCCTGGCTTCGCTGGTTTACATCGAACAGGGAAGGAACCTGTTTGCGCCGGCAGGATTGAACTACGAGACTTGCAGCACCGTGCCCAAGATGGGGCAGCGGGCGGATTTATGGAATGCGCCCCGCGTTGGTCCGATGGCGCTCGAGCAACTAGATGCTCACACGGTGCGGCTCACGCAGCGAGGGGCCGAGGCCGCGGGGCTGAACGTGGAAATCGTTTATCACCTCGGCGAGACGCAGGTTGACCAGACAATCACCACATGGCCCGACACGGATATCGAGTCCTCCCACACGTTCTGGGCTTCGTATATGCTTTTTGTGCAGAACACCTCGCTGTACCTGCGCGCGGCTCTGAAGGACAATCCGCAGACCAGTTGGCTCGAGTTGACCAGTGCCGGCCACAGTGGCAGCGGCAGCGGGACGTATTTTCGGCCGTTCGATCCCGCGGGCAAGGCTTGGTACGAGTTTCTGACAGACAATCCCGTGCGCCGGCAGGCCCTGTTCGAGACGCCGGCATCACGGGCGGCAACAGAACAGGCTGGATTCAAGTTGGGTCAACTGACCTCCTTCGANNCAGCCCGAGAACGGGCGTTTCAATCCGTGGATCTCCGCCAGCGGGGCGCAGGCGATCCGTCGGCCGGCGTGGGACTTCGGTATTTCGTCCGGCCCCCAGAAAGCGGGCGAGCGACGCAGCTTCGCCATTCGTCTTGTCTATAAGCCGTTTGCCAATGTGGAAGACGTGCTAAAGGAAGTGGAGCGTTTCCAGACTCCGGGGGCCCATTAACGGCGGCTGACCAGTCAGCACAGTCTTAAGAGAGAACCAACAACCGCCAGCGTACTGATCAACAGAAGCGTGGACCGGGATTTCATAACGCCTCCGGAGGAGTGAAACCACGTGGCTGGATCTTGATCCTGTTATGCGCAACCGAACACAGCGCGCAGGACGGCAATACAATGGTGCCCCTCCCTCAGGAACTCTTGAGAGGGGGGCTCTGCCCACAGCCCTGTCATCACAAGTGCTGCCGACAATTAGTCCGGAGCATGCAGATTGTCAAAAGCAAAAGCCGTTTCGTATCGACTCTGCTGCCTGGCGCCCGTTGCCTGCTAAGGAGGGCATCTGAGCTACCCCGTGAATGAGAGCTCTTGTTAACCAGCAGCGGTTCTAAGCGATGCGCTTGGCCGGAATCGTAACCAGGACCAGCCATGAATCCTGGGCTCACAACAGGAGGGGGTATTCGCTCGCAAGAGTTGATGTCTATAAGTCCGTTCTTGAGCACAACCACGTCCTTTGTTGCTTGGAAGTCCAAGCCCGCGTTTCGCTCAACGCCAGCGGAATAGAGTATCTCTTAAACCCGTTTCGGTGCCAACCTTCGAATTAGCAGATTTTTCGCTTGCTTTTCATGATTTCTCGCATATTATTACGTCCACTGTGAGAGTTCTTCCGCTGCCCCCTCTCCTCCAGCTGATCACCAACACACTGATGTCATTTTGCCCGTCCCGATTGGGGACGCTCACAATACCTGCCTGACTCTCCTGGGGCAGGGAATGCCCAGCCGGGGCGGTCCATCCTTCAGGCAGAGGCCGCGATGGACGGATCTCAATAAGCCTGCATCGCCGCGCCTACTTGCCACACGCGCTCTGTTCTTCGTTCAAGTTAGTGGGGGGGAGTTGTGAAAACTTGCCGAGTTCTCTTCTTCGACTTTGAGGGGGCGGGCTTCGTGGATGGCCGGCCCGCCAAGCTGCTCGCTCCCTTCATGAGCTGCCGGCCGCAGGTCTTCTACTCTCCCGCGTTCCTGATAGGGAACGAACAGCGCCTCGAAACGCTGAGCAGAATAGCAGGTAAGGTCGACCCTTCGGTCATAGTGGCCGAAGCCGCCCATACAAAGACCTTCGATACGTTCGCTTTCGTGAACGTTCTCCTGCGAGCGCACTCGCATGTGCAGGCGCTCCTGATCGCAGAAGAGGCATACGCCATGATCCTCCGTTTTCTCAACGGCGAGATCCATGACACACGGATTGTCGCAATGAACAACATGGAAAGCCTGGATATCGACTGCATGCCGGCGCAACACGCCGACGACCCGCAGATGCAGACACTCAGAGAGCAGATCGGGCTCGCCGGGCTGGTAGGCGAGAGTGAACGATTCATGACGGAGGTCAGAAAGATCGCCCCGGTGGCGGAGGTCGATGCCACTGTCCTGCTCATGGGTGAGACGGGGACGGGAAAAGAGGGGTTCGCCCGGGCCATTCACTACCTGAGCGCCCGCCGCGGCAAGCCATTCAGTCCGGTCAATTGCGGCGCCATTCCGCATGAACTCCTGGAGAACGAGTTCTTCGGCCACGAGGCCGGCGCTTATACCGGCGCCTCGTCCCGGCAGGCTGGCTGGATAAAGGATTGCGACGGCGGCACGCTGTTCCTGGACGAGGTGGATACGCTGCCGCTTCCGGTCCAGACAAAACTCCTGAGGTTCATCCAGGAGAGGGAGTATAAACCGCTCGGTTCTCTGCACGTCAACAAGGCAGACGTACGCATCATCGCGGCGAGCAACACCGACCTGGAGCTTGCGGTCAGAGAAGGAAGATTCCGGCAGGACCTGTTCTACCGGCTGAACATTATCCCGATCACGCTCCCCCCGTTGCGCGAGCGTGCTGAGGACATTCCCCTTCTCGCACGCCATTTCCTGGCAAAATACGCCCGCCACTTCCACAAACAAATCCGCGATTTCACTCCCAACGCCCTCGCCGCGCTCATGGCATATCCGTGGCCGGGGAATGTCCGGCAGCTCGAGAACACCATCGAGCGGATTGTGGTCTTCGCCAAGGGGGAAGCCGGTACCGAGAACGATGTGCTCCTGGGGGGCATTCGAGACAAGGCGCCCGAGTCTCTCCGCTCCGCAAAATCCAAGGCGGTTGAGCACTGCGAAAGGAGCTACATTCTTGGGGCCCTGATCGCCAACAACGGCAATGTCGCCCGTGCAGCCCGCGCCGCAAAGAAGCACCCCCGCGCATTCCGGCAGCTGATTCACAAGTACGCCATTGATCTGGAGAAGTTCCGGTCCAAATAGGCCGGCTGCCACGCTGTCCCCCGAAGGACTCATGCAGCCGCTCCAAGCGGACAAATTCGTTCTTCCACCGGGACAAAATTGTCCCCTCGAAAACCGCCGCGATTGACACCGTTATCCCCTCCCACCATCCTGTTCTGCTCGTCCCTCTTCGACGCACCGTGATAAAAATGTGCCGTATCCTGTCGAATGCCGGCACCAGTGGAGCATTCCGGACTGGCACTGCAATTGTATGTTGGGGCAGCATAAGGAGAACCACACGATGAGCCGGGCCCCCATCGCGTTCAGCCACAGGGATATCGCCCTTAGAATCCTCCGCTATCTCGACGAGCATCCCGACGCCCGCGATACAGTCAACGGCGTCATCGAATGGTGGCTTCTTGAACAGTGCATACGGGAAGAGAAGGGCAAAGTCTTGGAAACGCTGCGAGAGATGGTCGCCCAGGGGGTGCTGCTGGAGCACCGGCGAAAGAACGCCGAGGAGCAGTTCTCCATCAACAGGGAGAAGCGTGATCAGATCAGGGACCTGCTGACATGAGCGGACTGCCCCCCTCGAGGCTACCCTATGGACGGCCGCACCGCAACATCCGGAATGCCCTGCCATGATCTCGCATGCCCTGACCATCGTGAGAAACGAGCTGAACAGCCACCTTGCCGTCTACGGACAGGCGAACGGGGTGGGACTGGGAAACCTGTCGGAGGGGTTCGTGAACGGCCCCGGCGGCGTTGCGAGAGACATGCTGATCTTCTCGGTGGTGAACACTATGGAGGAAAAAACGCTGAAGAATCTGCCTCACTACGTGCGCAACGACGTAACACTCTCGGCGACGTATGAGAACCCTCCCACGTTCCTGAATTTCCTGATCCTCGTGACGGCCACCCACACCAATTATGCCGACGCACTGCTTGTGCTTTCCAGGGCCATCCGTTTCTTCCAGTTCAGAAACGTCTTTACGCAGGACAACGTGGCTCCAGCCTCGATCACGACGAATGCACCTCCCAACACGCTGGACCGGCTGCAGGGCTTCAAGCTGATCTTCGACCTCTATTCCGCCTCGATCGAGGAAGTGAACAACCTCTGGGGGACGCTCGGCGGCAGACAGTATCCTTTTGTCCTGTATACGCTGCGGATGCTCGACCTGCAGTTCAGCGCCGTGCAGAGCGAGAGCGGGCTCATCACGGAGGTCATCAGCGAATTCTCCCACACAGATGCCGGGGCCGGCTGACATGGCAGAACGGAGCATCAAAGCCTACAACAGGCTCTTCGAAGTGCGGCTCCTCCACCACTACTGGCTGGATGAAGGCAGCACCGTCTTCGATCTCATCGCCAGCCAGACAGAACGGGAGCACCGGCTGCTGACCTACGACGTGAGGCCATTCCTGGACATCGCGCCGACCGCAGCAACCGGAAAGACTCTCGATGGTCTCGGTTGTGTCTACCGGGCCACCGCCCTTGGCTGCGTGGCGGCGGTGTCCTCCGGCGCGATCATTCCGGGCGACACCGTGTTCGAGTTCACGATGACGGTGCGCGACGCGGCCTTTTACAACTATTCGGCGCTGACGTTGAGGCCGCAGAGGATCTACGAGCTGTACTACGCTCCCGAGAAAAAACTCTACCGCTACAAAGAGAACGTGCCTGTCCTCACCAACCTGGACGGGGCGATCAGAGGGACCGGCCCCGGAAAGACCCTCTTTCTGTCGACTGAAATCCCCGCTGCGCTGGCGGCCGATGACCTGGTGGAATCATTCGTCCGCTCGGGCGGAGCCCTCCTGCAACTGACCGGCGACCAGCCCGGGGGGGTCACTCAGCAGCTTGGCGCCCAGGCCGCCGATCTGCCCGTCTTCGTCCACCAGGGAGATGTGCCGCCGACCGCTCCTCCCGCCGGGCTTACGGGTGCCCCGGCACGCGGATTGGAGCTTTCGCCCGACGTGCCCGACACTCTCTACGCCCTGATCCGGCTTTCGGCTGTGCGGGGTAATGACGACGACTTCAGCCTCATCGATGGCGCGGGGCATGCGAAAACACCCCATCCCGTCTTTCACGTCCGCTTCAAGAACCGGTCGGCATTCTGGAGGTACTTTGACAAGAGCACCCTCGCTCCGATCTCCACGGAGCCCGATCCGCTTCCGCTCACCCGGTTCGGCAATGCGGGGACAAAACAAAAACCCTCCGAAGGGTTGGTAAAGGCGATACGCACCGGCCCGGCCATCAGCCGTCTGGTTGCGGACATTTTCGAATGATCATTGTCATGTCACACACCTTCAAAAAGGGCGCACACCATGCCAACACTGTATAAAACCCCGGGAGTGTACATCGAGGAGATTGCCAAGTTCCCCCCCTCCATCGCGCCCGTGGAAACCGCCATTCCGGCTTTCATCGGATATACGGAGAAAGCCGAGGACTTGACCGCCGGCGACCTGACACTGAAGCCGACCCGGATCGCCTCCCTGGTCGAATATGAGAAGTATTTCGGGGGAGCGCAGCCCGAGCAGCGGATCAAGGTGACCATCACGGAAACCGAGGTGAACGGGACCGTCACCGAATCGAAGGCTGTCGCCGCGGTCGCCGTTGCGGACCGCTCGAAGCACATCATGTTCTATTCCCTGCAGCTGTTCTTTGCCAACGGGGGCGGGCCGTGCTACGTGGTGTCGGCGGGTCCGTACAAGGCCGGCTTCGGCGATCCGCTTGTCGAGACCGAGCTCCACGCTGGCCTGGACGCTCTGGCGAAGGCGGATGAACCGACGCTGATCATCTTCCCCGAGGCACAGTCGCTGTCGATCGCGGATTTCAAGACCTTGCACGACGCCGCCCTGGCGCAATGCGAGGAGTTGAAGGACCGCTTCGTCATCATGGACGTGCACGGGGACGGCATATCCCTGTCGGACCCGGCCGCCGACCTGCTCACGGCCGTCGGCAACTTCAGGACGAACGGCATCGGCACAAACAACCTGAAGTACGGTGCCTCGTACGGTCCCAATATTGAGACCACCATGGACTTCGCGTTCGACGAGACCGCCGCCGACGTGACTTTTGTTACCAACGGCGCGCCCGCGGCCGCCGTGAAGCTCAACACCCTGCAGGCGACGAAGAGCAGCTCGTACGAGCAGTCGAAGGCAGCTGTGAGGGACATGCCGTGCACCATGCCCCCGGCTCCGGCGATGGCGGGGATCTACGCCTCGGTAGACAACCAGCGGGGGGTCTGGAAGGCGCCCGCCAACGTCAGCGTCAACGCAGTCATCCAGCCGGCCATCCGGTTCTCCAACGTGGAACAGGACCAGATGAACGTGGACGCCACTGCGGGGAAGTCCGTCAACGCCATCCGGGCCTTCCTCGGCAAGGGGACCCTCGTCTGGGGAGCCCGCACACTTGCCGGGAACGACAACGAATGGCGCTACGTCAACGTACGCAGGTTCTTCATCTTCGTGGAGGAGTCAGTCACCAAGGCCACCGCACAATTCGTGTTCGAGCCGAACGACGCCAACACCTGGGTGAAGGTCCAGGCCATGATCGAGAACTTCCTGACCGTGCTCTGGCGCCAGGGGGCTCTGCAGGGGGTGAAGCCGGAGCATGCCTTCTACGTGGCGGTCGGCCTGGGCAAGACCATGACCGCGCTCGATATCCTGGAAGGACGCATGATTGTCGAGATTGGCATGGCTGCCGTGCGTCCGGCCGAGTTCATCATCCTGAGATTCTCGCACAAGATGGCCGAATCATGAACCGGCCGCGCACAGGACAGGTGGTTGTGAGAACCCTCGATCATCCTTCAAACTAGAGGAAGAAGACCATGGCACAGGAATATCCGCTTCCCCGCTTTCACTTCCAGGTGGACTGGGGGGGCGCAAAGATCAGCTTCACCGAGGTCACCGGCCTGGACATGCAGGTGGAAGTGATCGAATACCGGCACAGCGACAGCAAGGATTTTCACAAGATCAAGCTCCCGGGGATGAAGAAATTCAGCAACATCGTCTTGAAGAGGGGAAAGTTCGAGGGGGACGTCGACTTCAACCTCTGGCTTGACGAGATCGCCAATGAACGGGTGAACGGCAGGCGGGACGTGGTGATCCGGCTGCTCAACGAGAAACACACGCCTGTCGCGGCATGGTCGGCTGCACGATGCTTTCCCGTGAAGGTCACCGCGCCCGACCTGAAATCGGATGCGAACGAGATCTCGATCGAGAGCATCGAGCTCGCGCACGAAGGGCTGAAAGTCGTGAACATTTAGGCGAGCGACCATGGTTGACTACTATCCTCCGTGGGGATTCTACTACCGGGTGGAATTCAGCATCAGCAAGGAAAAGAACGATGCGAGGTTCCAGTCCGTGTCGGGCTTGTCGGTGGAATACGACTACGAGACCATCAAGGAGGGGGGCGAGAACCGCTTCGAGCACAAGCTCCCGGTTCGGACCAGGTATGGCGACATGGTGCTGAAACGGGGTATGCTGACCGATTCCGGGGTGATCACCTGGTTTCTTGCGGCCTTCCGCGACCGGCAGTTCGAGCCGGCGGATATGAACATCGTCCTGATGAACGAGGCAGGCGAGCCGCTGCGCACCTGGAAGATCGCCGGCGCCATCCCGAAGAAATGGCTCGTGAGCGACCTGAACTCCGGTGAGAATGCCGTAGTCATCGAGACACTTGAACTGACCTATCGCTATTTCACGATCCAGTGAGGGACCGCAACCCGCCGGCGCGCCGAGCCGGCGAAGAAGCCGATTATCCATGCCCATCGAGATCAAAGAACTGCACATCCGGGTATCGATCAACACGCCGCCGCGGGAGCAGCAGCCGCGAGAGCAGTCGTCCGGACCGGAGAGCGACACGGCCGGCAGCCCCCGCAACAGGGATGCCCTCGTGGCCGAATGCGTGGAGCGGGTCTTCGAGATCATTCAGAACAAGGGTGAACGCTGATGCCCAACGGCAAACTGGAGAAGCTTCTCATCCTCGCCTTCGCCGATTCGAAGAAGGCAGAGAGCGGCGGACTCAAGGAGGCAGACGACTCCTTCGAGGCGCTCATCAATCCTGAGAGCTACACGCTGGACTATAAGCTCAAGTTCTCGGATTCCGGACAGGGGCAGGGAACCAGCGGCACCCAGCTCAAGTACGAATATACCGAGCCCGAGGAAATCTCGTTCGAGTTCCTCTTCGATAACACCGGCATCATCGACGGCCAGGCACGGCCGCATATCGCCGACGACCTGAAGAAGTTCAAACAGGTTGTTTTCGAGTACAAGGGCGATGCGCACGAACCGCGGCACCTCAAGCTGGTCTGGGGCGAGAACTCGATCTTCAAGGGACGCGCGACCGAGGTCAGCGTCACGTACAAGATGTTCAACCCGGACGGATCCCCAATCCGGGCCGTGGCCAGGGTAAAGTTCAAGAGCAGCATCGAGGAGCTGAAGCGCGCCGCCAAGGAGAACAGGCAGTCGGCCGACCTGACGCACGTGCGCAAGATCGTGGCGGGTGATACCCTGCCGATGCTCTGCTATACGGTGTATGGGGACCCGGCGTATTACCCGCAGGTCGCAGCAACGAACCGCCTGGACAACTTCCGGCAGCTGGTTCCGGGAACGAACATCGTCTTCCCGCCTGTCGACACGAACGCCGGGCGGCCGTGAGCAGCCCCTCCGTCATCCCGACCCCCGCAACGCCCGATGTCTGCACGCTGGTCATCCTCGTCGAGGGGAAGGAGATCTCCGGCGAGTATCAGGTCATGTCGGTCACCGTCGCACGGGAGCTGAACAGGATACCGACGGCAACCCTTCACCTGCGCGACGGGGAAGCGTCGAAGGCGCTCTTTGCGGCGAGCGACACCGACCTGTTCATCCCCGGCAGGAAGATCGAGATCAGGCTCGGCTACCGCTCGCAGAATGATCCAGTCTTCACGGGCATTATAGTCAAACACAGCATCAAGATCCGTCAGCATGGCAGTGTGCTTCTTGTGGAGTGCCGCGACGAGGCGGTCAAGATGACCCAGGGAAGGAAAAGCCGCTATTTCTCCGACACCAGGGACAGCGACATCATGGAGGATATCCTCGGGTCGCACGGGCTGCAGAAAGACGTTGAGCGGACCACCCCGGAAGTGAAGGATGTCGTGCAGTATGATTCCACCGACTGGGACTTCCTCCTTTGCCGGGCGGAAGCCAATGGACAGGTGGTGATGGTCAGGGACGGGAAGGTGAAGACAGGCAGCCCGGCAACAGGGCAAGAGCCCGTGGTGTCAGTGCAGTATGGGGCCACGATGCTGGAATTCGACGCCGAGATCGACGCCAGGTGCCAGGGCAAAGGGATCACGGCAAAAAGCTGGAACGCCGCCGACCAGGAAGTAATCGACGCGGAGGGGCAGGAGCCCGCGGCCACGAACGACGGGAATCTTTCCCCCGCCAGCCTGGCAGACGCGATGGGAAGCGAGGAACAGCTGATCCGGCACGGCGGCAGAATCAGCCAGCCGGAGCTTCAGGCATGGGCCGACGCCCGGCTCATGAAGGAGCGGCTGGCCAAGGTGCGAGGCAGGGCGAAATTCCAGGGACTTGCCGACGTCGTCCCCGGGACCATCATCGAAGTGAAGGGGGTCGGGGAACGGTTTGAAGGACGGCTGTATGTTTCCGGGGTGCGCCACGCCGTTCTCGACGGCAACTGGGAAACGGACGTACAGTTCGGCTTGAACCCCGAGCTGTTCGCCGAGACGTACAACATGCGGCCGCTCCCCGCATCCGGCCTGGTTCCCGCCGTGGGAGGACTGCAGATCGGCATCGTCACCGTGCTGGAAAACGACCCTGACGGCGAGGACCGGATCAAAGTACGGCTCCCGCTCGTCAGCACGCAGGACGAAGGGGCCTGGGCGCGCATCGCCACGCTCGACGCCGGGAAGGAGCGAGGGACGTTCTTCCGCCCGGAGATCGGTGACGAGGTGGTGATGGGTTTCCTGGGGGACGACCCCCGCCATCCGGTGGTGATCGGCATGTGTCACAGCAGCGCCAAGCCGGCCCCCGAACCGCCAAAGGATGCCAATCACCGGAAGGGGTATGTCAGCCGCGCCAGCATGCGGCTCACGTTCGACGACGAGAAGAAGATCGTCGTCCTGGAGACCCCCGCTGGAAACCGGCTGACTCTCTCTGAGGACGCGAAAGCGGTCACCATCGAGGACCAGAACGGGAACAGCATCAGGCTCGAGCAAGGCGGCATCACGATAGAAAGCAGCAAGGACCTGAAGTTGAAAGCTCCCGGGGACGTGACGATCGAGGGGGCGAACACCGAGCTGAAGGCCGCGAGCGCATTCAAGGCGTCGGGCACAGGAAGCGCAGAGGTTTCGGGAGCCAGCACGACCATCCAGGGAAGCGCCAGCACTGTGATCAAGGGCGGCATGGTGCAGATCAACTGAACCAAAGGCGGAGGGGACGAAGTTGCATCCGGCAGCCCGCGTCAGCGATATGATCGTCAGCACGGCAACCTCGGGTTTTCCTTTACCCATACTCCCCCCCGGCGCTGCAACCGTGCTTATAGGAGGACTGCCGGCAGCGCGCGCGGGGGACACCTGCGGGGCGGACGCGATCGCGATGGGCTCCGCCACCGTGCTTATCGGCGGGATGCCCGCCGCAAGGATAGCCGATCTGACCGCCGCGGGGGGAGCCGTGTTCCCGCCCGGAGCGCTCAACGTGCTTATCGGGGGATAGGGATGAACAGACCATTTCTCGGCCGGGGGTGGACCTTTCCGCCCGAGTTCGACCCGGTCCTACCCGGCGTGAAGATGCTGGAAGAGGAAGCGGACATCGCATCTAGCCTGGAGCTGCTCCTCAGTACCAAGCCAGGAGAGCGGGTGATGATGCCCGAGTACGGCTGCAACCTCGAGGAGCTGGTGTTCGAGAGCCTGGACACGCGAATGAAGACGCTGATGGCGGACAAGGTGGAGTCGGCCATTTTGTATTTCGAGCCGCGCGTCGAACTTGAGGGGGTACGCCTGGACGACAGCCAGGAGACGGAAGGGGTGGTTGTGATCGAGGTGGCCTACCGGGTCAAATCCACCAACTCGCGGTTCAACCTGGTTTTCCCCTTCTACAAGCTGGAAGGAACGGATGTAAACATTTCGACGACGGTTCACCTCTTGCCCGGCAACGATTGACCCATGGCACCTCAGGCCGATTGCACGCAGAATACGGATCCCTTCATCCTCATCCGCGAGGGGACAAGCCAGGCGCAGCGACTCTCTCCCTCGCTGGACCCGGGGTTTGCGCCCGTGAACGAACGCCGGCCCGAACATGCCATGGCCTTCGCGATGGCATACTCCGCTTTTCTACGCTACTACGATGCAGGCAACGTCCCATCAGGCGACTGGACGAGGTTCTTCAACGACGATCCGTCGGTGCGCCTGGCGGTCGCCGCCATCCAGGATGTGGAGCTCTACAGATCGAAGGTAAAAGAATGCTTCGATTTTCTGCGTGATAACGGGAACAGCTCCAGCGAACAGGAATTGAAGAACAAGCTTGGTTCCCTCTTCGGCACCGCGGGGACGCTCGCCCGGCAGCTGGACGGGCTGAAGGAGGGCCTGCCTGCCGGCACGCCCCTGGCAGGAACGGTCCGTAACCTGATCCAGGGCCAGTTGGCGCCGGCGCTCAGTCGGCTGCTTTCCTACTACAAGTACGATCTGTCGCTGCCGACGGCAGACCGCCTGGCAGCAGAGGTAGCACCGGACGCAGACGTCCTGGGGGGAAAGGCGATCGCCTTCGGCGTTCTGTACAACAACGGCGTTTCACACGACTGGATAACGGACGGCTCCGCAGACTGGGTTGCATACAGGGGCGCCATCGCACCGGACGGCTCCGTGTTCGGCGCGGGGGGCACCGTCTTTGACCGTATCAACCACCTCGCAACCCACAACCTCTTCACCTCGGTCTTCGACCGGTTCTTGAAGGCCCTGGCTCGCGTTGTGGCCGACGCGGGACCTGCGCTCACAGAGAGTATCGAGAAGTGGGACCGGCACGAACCTCACTACGCGCTCTTCCTTTCTTACCTTCGCCTTTTCGAATATGCCCGTGCGGAGACAAATACGCTGACGGGGAGGCATCTGGACTTCTATTATAGAGAGATCCTACGGCTCAGGGAGAAGCCTCCCATGCCGGGCCGCGCACATATGGTCGTGGAGCTTGCAAAGCAGGCGCCGGATCACCAGATCGACGCAGGGGAGCCGTTCAAAGCCGGGAAAGACGGCAAGGGGAATCCGGCATTCTTTGCCAGCGTGCGCGACGTTGCCCTGAACCAGGCGAGTGTGGCCTCCCTCATGTCGGTCTACAGGCACGGCTCCGAGCAGGTTGGAACGTCGCCGCCGACCGACAGAGACCAGGGAAGGCTTTTTGCCTCTCCGGTGGCAAATTCGGACGACGGGCTGGGAGCGCCGCTGACCTCGGTGGACCAGTCGTGGCAACCCTTCTCCAACAAGATCTACAGCGACGGAATCCTGACGGAGATCCGGATGCCGAAGGCGGAGAGCGGCTTTGCCATCGCCTCGCACTATCTCCTGCTGGCCGAAGGAAAGCGCGACGTGACGATAGACCTCACAGTGAGCGGGTACGTCGGCGCAGTGGGGGAAGATTGGTCATCTAAGGTCCTCTGCTCCTTCACCGGCGAAAAGGGGTGGATCGACGTGCCGCCGGTGAGCTTCCAGGCAACCGGTTCCGACAACTTCAGCCTGGCCGTCTCGCTGGCGGGAGACGCACCGGCCGTTGTCCCCTGCGATCAGAAGCTCCACGGGCTGGACCTTCAGGGGGCGATGCCGGTATTGCGCGTGACACTCGTTCACCAGCCCGGTGCCCGATACTCATTCCCCCTGTTCGAAGACGTGGAGGTCAGGCAGGTGCGGGTCCGGGTGAACGTCGAGGGGATCAAGAGGCTTACCCTGTCGAACGACGCCGGCCCGGTCGACCCTTCGAAGCCCTTTCTCCCCTTCGGACCGCAACCCGAGGCGGCAAGCGCATTTCTCCTGAGCAGCAGCGAAGTCTTCATCAAGGAGAACATCGAACGGTGCGACCTGACGGTCCAGTGGAAGAACAAACCAGGGCTCGCCGCCCTCGCGTACCTGCCATATGAGCAGTATCTCCCCTCTCCGACCTACGACGCATACAAGCAGGCCGTTCCCGGAATATTCGTCTCATGGCTGAAAGAAGGCGCGTGGGGCTACACCAGCTACCGGGCGATCTTTGAAGGCGGCGACGAAGCGACGGTAGATATCGCGCCTCCCCCGGGCAGCTTCAATCGTCTGGACAGACCTGACGTCCGGATCGAATCGCCATACGCCGTCACGGTGAAGAGCGGGTACGTGCGATGCGCGCTCGCCTGGGGACTGGGGCACAAGCAGTACCGGGATGCGCTGGCCGCCTACGTCATCGCGGCCGCGCACAACACCCCGGGGTCGGTGAAACCCACGGAACCATATACGCCGGAGATCGCGTCCCTTTCGGTGGGGTACAGCGCCGTGCAGGTCATCCCGCTCGCCTCTGCGGAGAAGGAGGGCTATGACGCGCGGACGGCCCGGCTGTATCACGTGACCTCATTCGGCCAGGCCGAGCAGCATCCATGGCTGAAAGTGCAGGCACCCGACAGGGCCATCTATCTCTTCCCCCAGCTGAGACACCTGAACATCGCCGACAGGAAGCTCCCGGCGGGGACACAGGTGCGCCATGCGGCCGAGCTGTACATCGGCATCGCCGGGCTGAAGCCTCCTCAAAACCTGCCCCTGTTGTTCGAGGCGGCCGACGGCACGGCGGACCCGCTGTTGACGAAACCCGACCCGCACATCCACTGGAGCTACCTGCGCGGCAACGAGTGGTTCCCATTTGCGAACAATGAAGTGGAGGACGGGACCGGCGGCTTGCTCAACTCGGGGATCATCACCTTTGCAGTGCCGCGAGAGGCGTCAGACGCCAACAGCATCCTCCAGGCGGGAATGCACTGGATCCGGGCGGCGGTTGGCGAAGCATGCGATGCCGTCTGCAGGCAGCGCCTCGTGGCGGCGCAGGGGATGGAGGCGGCCTTCACCGACAGGGGCAACGACCCCTCCTTTCCTGCAGCAGTGCTGCCGCCGGGGACGATCACGAAGCTCGAGCGCCCCGATGCGGCGGTCAAAAAGGTCACGCAGCCCTTCTCTACGTTCGGAGGGCGCGGAGCGGAGCTCCCCACCGCTTTCTACACGCGCGTCAGCGAGAGGGTCCGGCACAAGGACCGTGGCATTGCCCTCTGGGATTACGAGCGGTTGGTGCTGGAGGCGTTCCCGCAGATCTACAGGGCGAAATGCCTGAACCATACGCACTTCGAGCCGAACGACGCGGGGACGGGGACGTACCGGGAGCTGGCGCCGGGGCACGTCACCGTGGTCACCATTCCGGACCTGCAGTTCTCCAGCCTGCGCAACCCGCTGCGTCCCTACACCAGCCTGGGACTGCTTGAGGAGATCGGGACATACCTGCGCGCGCGGCTCTCCTGTCTTGTGACGCTGCACGTGAAGAACCCGCAATGCGAGGAGGTGAGGGTGCAGTGCAGGGTCCGGCTGCAGGACGGCGTGGACGAGACGCTGGGGATGAACAGGCTGAAAGAGGAGATGACACGGTTCCTGTCGCCCTGGGCCTTCCCCGGCGGCGGCAGCCCGTCGTTCGGGGGGAAGATCCAGAAATCGGTGCTGATCAATTTCGTGGAAGAGCGAGCGTACGTGGACTATGTGACCGATTTTCAGATGTTCCATGACATCAACGGCGTACAGGGAACGGTTGACAGCAACGAGATAGAAGGATCCCGGGCGGTCTCCCTGCTCGTGTCCGTGCCCGCCCGGAGGCACGCCGTTACCGTAATCCATCCGTGGGAGCAGGAAACGAGCCGCGAACAATGCCCCTGTGAAGCATGAGCCAGACCGCCGATACCATCCCGAAACACCCCGTGCTGAAGCCCGCCGCGGACTACTACCTCCTCCGGCGGGAAGGGATCGGCCTGATCGAGAATGCGGGGAGCAGCTTGTGGACCGACTACAATTCCCACGACCCCGGCATTACCATCCTCGAGGCGCTGTGCTATGCCATCACAGACCTTGCCTATAGGACGGGGTGGGACATCAAGGATCTCCTCTCCTCCGCCTCGACAGTGCCTGACGATCCCTTCCCGGGGCAAGCGTTCTTTACTGCCCGGGAGATCCTCACGGTCAACCCCTGGACGCCCGACGACTTCCGCCGGCTGCTCATCGACCTTGACCAGGTACGGAACGCGTGGGTCTTCTGCAAGGAGTGTCCCTGCGACACATCCTGGTACGCCTGGTGCGAGAAGGACCGGCTGACGCTTTCGTACCGGCGGCCGGAAGGGCGCCGCAGTAAGGCCCGGCTGGTTTCCCCCCGGGGGCTATACGACATCCTCCTCGAGCTGGAGGAAGACCCCGTGCTGGGCGATCTGAACGACCGGAAGATTGAACAGTTCCTGACGGTGTCGGGCGCCGGCGGCGCAGCGCACCGGGTCACCGTGGAGGCGCGCTTTCCGGAGAGAGGATTTGCCGCCTGGGATCAGAGGGCGCTCTTCCTGAATACAGGGGATGCCTTCGCAAACAGGAACGGAGAGTCGTTCACCCTGGCGCTAAGCCGGTTCGGCGCGACGAAGACCTACGACCTTCAGACGGACCCCGCACTGGACGATGCGGGGCGGGACGCATACGTGCGGCGCCACTGGCGCGACGTCTTCTATGCGACGTTCGACATCCAGCTCTCCCCTTCCGGAAAGAAGATCACCATCGAGAATGCCGCGGTACGCCTGCTCGGCAATCCGGAGGCCAGAAGCCTGACGACGATGAACGGCCTGCATGCGCTCCTCGCCGACACGACCCCCTCCGGCTTCGTCCAGCACTACCGGAGCAAGCTGCTCAGGGTGGAAGAGGCCGTCAAGGACGCGAAGGCGGCGTTGCAGGAGCACCGGAACCTGGACGAGGACTACTGCCGTGTGAAGGGGGTGGATATCGAGGACGTGGCGGTGTGCGCCGATGTGGAGGTGGCGCCCGACGCCGACATCGAGCTGGTGCAGGCGAAGATCTGGTTCGCCATCGAAACGTATCTGAACCCCGCGGTGCCGCTCTACACGCCGCAGGAGCTCATGGATGCCGGCGATCAGCCCGACGCCATTTTCAATGGTCCCCCCCTGAAGAACGGTTTCATCAGGGCCGGGGACCTGAGCGGGGCTGAGCTGAAGAGCGTCGTGCGCACCTCCGACATCTACAATCTGCTGATGGATATCGAAGGGGTGCAGGCGGTGAACGACCTCCTGCTCACCAAGTACGATGGAGAAGGGAAGGTCGTCAAGGGAGCCGCCGACCCGGCATGGACAAGCGGGGCACCCGTGTTCGACCCGGGCAAGAGCAGCGCTTCCTGGCTCCTTGTGATCAGCGAGATGCACCAGCCCAGGCTTTACCACAACCTCTCACGGTTCCTCTTCTTCAAGAACGGCCTGCCGTTCCTGCCGCGCATGGATGAAGCGTACGACACGCTTACCCAGATGCAGGGAGCTTCCGAACGGCCGAAGATCAAGAACGGGGCCGACGACCTTCCCGTGCCCTCCGGCGCCTTCCGCAGTCCGGAAGAATATTTTCCCGTGCAGTACTCCTTCCCGCTGACGTACGGGACCGGTCCCGAAGGGCTCCCAGGCCGGGCCTCCGCGCTGCGAAGGGGCCAGGCCAGGCAGCTGAAGGCCTATCTCATGGTGTTCGAGCAGCATCTGGGTAACGCATTGGCCCAGCTAGCCCACACGGCGGACCTGTTTTCGCTCAGCCCTTCGGTGCGCCGGACGTATTTCGTGCGGGAATTCACAGACGCGGCGATCCGGGGGTTATCCGACATCGTCAACGGTCTCGGGCGGCCCGAGCTCGAGCGGATGACGGAGAGCCTGACAGAGTTCCACGATCGGCGCAACCGGTTCCTGGACCACCTCATGGCCCGGTTCGGCGAGGAGTTCCGCGAATACGCGCTCTTCCTCTCAAACCTTCAGGGAGAGCAGGTGGCACTCGAGCAGCTTATCAACGACAAGATCTCGTTCCTGAAGGAGTATCCCCGCATCAGCCGCGACCGGGGGAAGGCGTTCAACTACACCGCCAACCCGTGCGCCCCGGAAAACCAGCCGGGGCTGGAGCCCAGGATCAGGAGGCTGCTGGGATGCGCCCGCTCGAGCTTCGCCTGGACGCTCTCGGGTCCCGCCTCGGGAGTCTACACCGCCGGTTTCAACCTGGTCGATGAGAACGGCCATGCATGGCTGATCGGCTCCGTCCGGGTCGCAGCGGCGGACGAGCCGGGGGCGCAGGAGCTGGCCTTCGCGCAGGTCACCGCACGCATGCAGGTTCCGGAGGCGTACGCCCTGGCCGCCACCGTGAACGGGTTCCAGGTTAGTCTCACCGATGAGGGGGGCGGAGAAACCGCCCGGACCGCCGACATCTTTGCGACCGAGGGTGCGGCCCGTTCGGCCATCGACACCCTGATGCTGCTCACTCCCCTCAACGATGATGCGCCCGAGCGCTGCATCATCGTCGAGCACCTCCTGCTGCGGCCCAAATTCCCGGGTGACGCCCTCTACCCCGCCTGCACCGACGGCCCCTGCCTGCCGTGCGGCGAGGAGGATCCCTACTCTTTCCGTCTGACGTTCGTCATGCCTGCCTGGATCAAGCCGTTCGATACCAGCCTTGAGATGCGCGACTTTGCCGACCGGACGATCAGGCAGGAAACCCCCTCGCACCTCCTGGGAAAGATCTGCTGGGTAGGGAACGACGGGTTCATTGAGGATCCGTGCGATCCGGTGCTGGGAGAGATTGGGACGCTGCTGGAAGCAGAAGGGCGGACTGCCGGCGGTACGCCCCCCGGCCATGATGAAGCCTGCGCATGCGCCGCCGTCCTTTTTGCGGCATTCAGCGAAGCGTTCAAGGCGTGGTACCAGGACAGGATGCTGGAGTACTTTCACGCCAGTGCCCTGGCCGGACTGCTTGAAGCGGAATTCACGGCGAAGGTGGATCGCGGGGGCATCGCCTGCACCACAGTGCTTGACGATGCCCTGTGGGGGAAGGTACTGGCGCTGATGGTGCAGTACTTCCGGAACATTGCGCTCGACGGCTGGCAGTTCGAGAGGTTTGAACGTGCCTGGTGCGAGTGGCTTAAGGCGAACGCGGCGTTCGACTGGACGGAAGAGCATCTTGAGGAGAGAGTGGAGGCGATCCTCGCCGCCAATCTTGTTCAGGCACCCGGCCTTCCGGTGCCCCCGGCCGATGCACCGTGCAGGTGCGCCGCCGGAATCCTGACGGCGTTCGGCACCGCATTCCACACATGGCTGGAAGACAGCCTGGCGCAGGGTATTGCGCTTGCGGATCTTCCCCCCTTCTCCGCCGAGGTGACGATGTGCCAGGGCCTGACGTTCGGCGCAGGCACGGCAGCAGCGGTCCGGGAGCTGCTGGAAGAACGCTACAACGCATACAAAGAGGTATCGTACCGCCTTCGGGTCGTAGTGAACATGCTCGCCGGATTGAAGAACTCCTATCCGCCCGCTACCCTGCATGACTGCGATGACGGCGGGGACCAGAACCCGGTGCGGCTGGGGCAGACCGCCATCGGGAACCACTAAACCTGCAGAGATCATGAGACCGACACAGGATGTGTACCCCTCCTTCGAAGCAAATCAGGTGCTCACAAGCGGCAACCTGAACCAGGACTTCGACTACCTTGACGAACAGGAACGGCTGACCCGTGCCAACCTCATCGGTATCGGAATCGTGTGCGGGCTGGAACTCCGCATCGAAACCGGAGCGGCCGCAACCGTTCACGTCTCGAGAGGATGCGGCGTTACTTCGCAAGGGTACCTTCTGGTGGAGCCGGATGACCTGGCGCTAGTCTCCTACAGGGAATACACGCCGCCGGACGATCTGGATTATCCGCCTTTCAGGAACAGCACGCTGCCGGACAACCCCTGGTATCCACTCTGGGAGCTCTTCCCGGCGGGGGAACCCGATACGTCGCCGCTGAGCTTGCCGGCGGACTTCCTCGAGCGGAAGGCCGTGCTGCTTTTCCTGGAGCTGAAGAAGGAAGGGCTGCGCAACTGCAGCCCGAACAATTGCGACGACAAGGGGGCCGGCGTCACTGCGACTGTGCGCCCCCTGCTCGTGCGTGTGGGGGACCTGGATGAGATCATCGCAAAAGCTAATGCGCTGGGGTCCGGCGCAGCCAACGGGGGCCTTGCCGGGGCAGACATCGAGGCCGCGCTTCTCGCGCGGCTGAACCTGCCTGACCTGCGCATGCCGCGCTACGACGTGCCCGCCACCGCTCCGGCTTCGTCCCAGGACGTCCTGGCGGCGTTCCACACTGCGTTCCGCTCCGAGCAACTTGCTCATGCGACCGGGAAGGCCCTCTCGGCCGCCTACCAGGCATTCGAGCCACTGCTTGCGCCATCATTTCCATCCGATCCGTTCGCCGCCTTTCAGGCCGCGTTCGGTTTTCTGGACAACGCCCCCGCCACAGCAGTCCAGGTGCGTTTCCTGCAGTACTACTATGACTTTTTCGGCGACCTGCGCGGCGCGTACGACGAGTTCCGCTGGAAGGGGGCGGAACTTATGTGCGCCTGTTGTCCGCCCGATGGCCTCTTTCCGCGCCACCTGATGCTCGGCCTGGCGGGGACGGCCGGTGCAGGCGATCCCGGCATCCACAGAAACCATTTCCTGCGCTCCTCTGCCACTGGAGCGTGCGAGGACCGCAGAGCCGACCTGGAACAGCTGTTCAAGAGGCTGGTAGAGATGATCGCCCGCTTCACCGACACACCGAAACTCCCCCAGCCCACGGGTGCCTCGCGAACCGACACGCAGATCCGCATCACGCCCTCGAGGATGGGTGAGGTGCGGCTCTCCGATAAGGCTATCCCCTATTACTACCGGCAGGACGGCACTCCGCCGCTCTTCCAGTTCTGGAACGCCGCACTCACCCGGCGGAACAGGGCCAACCAGAACCTCGGATACCGGTCCGACGAGTATGTTCCGCCTGGGCCTGTCTTCGTCACAGACCCCCTGCGCTACGATCTGGAGCCATTCAATTTTCTCCGCGTCGAGGGGCACCTGGGGAAGAGCTTCCAGAGCGTTCTTACCGCGCTGCTGTCGATGAGGTCCCGCTACCGCCTCCCCATAGACATCATCGCCCTGCGTACCGGCGCGTTCGACGAAACCATCCAGGTAGATCTGAGCAAGGAACAGTGCCGGTTTCAGGACCTGGAGGCGCTGTACAATGCACTCCGGGATGAATTCCGGTGCTCGCTGGGCAAGACACTGGCCTCGCTCTACGACAAGAAGGTCGACAGAACGGTCAGTCTCCCGCAGGGCTTTACCCCCTCGGTCATCGGCGCATTCAGACCGGGGTTTCCCGTAGCGCCATCAACATTCGGCTCCCTGGTAGAAACGCATTTCACCGCGATCGGCGGGAGTGCGACAGTTGCCGGTTCAGTGCCGAGACCGGACGCGAGTCTGGTGGATGCCGTCATCGGCGAACGGCCGGTCATTCAGGCGTCGGCGTCATTCGTCGACGTGCTTCTGCAGATCGATGCGTTCCTCAACGGCAAGGCATTGAGCGCCTTTGACCTTTCGGAGTTCCAGGGGCTGTACGGCCGCCTGGAGGGGATCCAGGCAAGCATCGCACGCCAGCCTGAGGCGGCCAAGAAAGAGTGGAAGGATCTTGCCGATCTTCTGGACACGGTGAGGTATGCCTGCCGCATGGAGGCGTTCAAGTCCATCGCCGCGGAATACCAGCGCCGCCTCCTGGAAGTGAAGCAAAAGCAGTTCCTCAGCGTTTTCCTCCAGAAGCATCCCGGCATCCAGCACAAGGCGGGAGTTCCAACCGGGGGGACGTTCATCCTTGTTTATCATGACGCGCCGGACCGGGTGCGTCCCCGTCCGGGCCTCACGGTCGGCCTCGCTTCCGCGACGACGGCAGGAGCGTTTGCTGCAGCAGTCCGTGTTCCCGGGGTTGCGGAAGGAGCTTCCGGGACGGCGGGTACTTCCAGCGGGGCTGCCCCTGCTTCTGGGGCAGCGGGTACTTCAGGCCTCGCGCCGGGAGCCGCGGCCCCGTTCGACGAGGCCTCCGCGAAAGTCCTTACAGCGGCGTTTGGCAGACTGGAGGCAAACAGAGATCTCGTGATGAACCCCGACCTCCAGACCATTTTCGGAGAGCTGGCCGGGCAGATCCCCACTCTGAGCTTCTTCCCGGGCAGAGGGCAGCTCGGGAAGGATGCCGAGAAGATGATCAATGATACGGTCAGTGGATTGGCCGACGGCACGGTCATCGCCGATTTCTTCTTGCCGTATCTCTGTTCTTCCGACTGCGCTCCCGTGCAATATACCCTTCCTGCGCCGCGCCCCGGCTTCGACGTTCAACTAGACTGCACCGACGCCGGGGGACGCGCGAGGGCGACCATACGGCCCCAGGGGGGAATCGCTCCGTTTTCCTATAAACTCGACGACCAGCCGTTCACCCCGCTGGCGGGGAAACCGGTGCTGGCCGTCGGAGCCCATACGGTTCTGCTGCGCGACAGCGTGGGGGCGGAGTCGGAGACGCAGACGGTGACGGTGCCGGCAGTCCTGGCAATCGGTCAGGAAACGTTCATCGACAACGAGGTTGATGGGACCTACCGGGTCAGGTTCGCCGTGTCGGGCGGCACGCCCCCGTACGCAGCCGGTGCCGGCGCTCTCGCCGACGTCACTTTCACCAGCGATCCGGTACAGAGCGGCGTAACATTAAAGGTGGAGATCCACGACAGCACGGAGTGCATCGTATCGAAAGAGTTCAGGCATACGGTCTGCACACTCCCCTGCGCCGGGAAGGCGGAACGATGCCGGTACCTGTTCTGGATGCCCGAGCCCCCCGAGGGAAAACAGTACCAGTACGAATCGGTCAAGGCCGACATCGACATCACGAACACGGGGGGGAGCGCGCTTCTGCAGGCCGACCTGCTGCAGCTGTTCCGGCAGGCTCTCCCGGACGGAACCACAATCACCGCCGCAAACTACGACGGTGAGGTTGCAGGGCTCCTCAAGGCGCTCAACGGCATGATCGTCGAAAAGATAGGAGAGGGCTCGTTCGTGTTCTCCCGCCCGCCGAACGAGCGAGGGACGATCGCCGTAGAGCATTATGCATGTCACTCGTTCAATTTCCGGGTCCAGATCGCCCTCAAGCAGGAAGATGTGGCCATTGAAGAGAGCTGGACGTACAGCCGTGACGGGGTGAAGGTACAACAGAAATCCCCCTCAGTGGTCTCGTACGGGGCGGCGGCATTCGGGTGCGTGGAGATGGACAAGTGTGACGGGAGCATAAAAAAGGACTGCACGATCAGCATCAAGGACATTAACGGCAAGATTACCCAGAGCAGCGTCAGGATGAAGCCGGTCTTCAGTTCCGCCATTGACGAGGGTTCGGCGAAGTTCCTTTGGCGGACGGAATATGGCTCTCCGGCTTTTTCGACAGCAAAGGAAGTGGTCTGCAAATTCCCTTCTTCGGGGCAGATCAAGGCTCGTCTGCTGGTGGTAGATGCCAACGGCTGCTGGGGGTATTTCGAAAAGGAATTCCGGCGGGGATAGAGGACCATGGCAGGC
Organism: Ignavibacteriota bacterium; assembly: GCA_003152875.1. GTDB lineage: Bacteria > Bacteroidota > Ignavibacteria > UBA10030 > UBA6906 > Fen-1262. Next base: position 23,370 of record PMBF01000090.1, read on the forward strand.
CAGCACCACAGCATCAGGCGGCAGTTCCTCCACGTGGAATTGAACGGCACGGAGGAAGATGGTTTCGTGCTGCAGCGGCGACTGTCCGAGCTCTGCCGCGACAGACTGTCCCCCGCGCTGGAAAGGGCGCTCGACCGCTTCGCGGCGCCCGGTGGGCATCTCCGTTTCCAGCGGCTGGAGGTGGATGCCGGTACGCTTTCGCTCGAGCGAATGGACGAGGAGTTGGCCGATACGGTTGTCCTCGGTCTCGAGCGGTCGATCCGCGAACAGCTGTCGCGGGCAGAGGGTTCGGCAGCCCGGGAGAATGTCAGGCTCGTCACGGAGCTAGAGAACCTGGAGGATGCATTCATACATTTCCTCAAGACGGGCGGCCTTCCCTGGTCTCTCCGGCTACCCGCAGGAACGACCCTGGAACAGGCCCTCCTCGAATCGTGGTTGGCCTCTGCATACAGAGGCGGGAACCGTGATCCGGTCGGCGCCGTGGGCGACAGCCTGGCAGATGTAGTTGCCGATCCGGCTGCGCGTTACCGTCTGGCGAGCCAGTTTTCCCCGTCATTTCTCCAGGCCCTCCTCGGCCGGTTCCCTGCCTCTGCCCGGTGGAAAGACGGCGAGAGTTCCGACGGATCTACAGGTGAGGCAGCAGGTTCGGCCGCCAGGGAGGTGCTTACCCGAATACTCCGGGAGCTCCCATCGCATCAGGTCCGGCCCGGAGAGCCGATCGGTGTGCCTGGGAAAGCGATGCCTGAGGGAACGGATGCCGGGAGGAAGATCTCAACGGAGGCCGAAGGCGGCGGGGTGTACGTGAACAATGCAGGGCTGGTCGTGCTGCATCCCTTCTTCGTGCAATTCTTCCAAGCGCTGGGGCTCGCGCGCGGCTCCGAGCTGCTTGAACCCGGGCGGGCCCTGTGCCTGCTGCACTACATGGCCACCGGGCAGACTACTGCTCCGGAATACGAACTGATGCTGCCGAAGGTCCTCTGCGGCCTCCCCCTGGGAACGCCTGCAGCGTCTGACGTGGGACTAACGACTGCCGAGCTGGAGGAAGCCGATGCGCTGCTCGGGTCGGTGATCCGGCACTGGGATGCGCTGCGCAGCACCTCTCCTGACGGACTACGGGGAGCCTTTCTGCTTCGATCCGGCAGGCTGTCGATGCGCGACGACGGCGAGTGGTTCTTGCAGGTAGAGCCGGACACTGCGGATATCCTCCTTGACCGTTTGCCCTGGGGTTTCTCAATGATACACCTCCCCTGGATGCCCCGGATGCTCCGGGTGGAATGGGGCAGATAGATGGGCGTGGTGAGGCAGCGGTAATGATGCAGAAAGGTGTGATGGAGGGGAGGGTGGAACTGGCCAGTCAAGTGCAGTGTGCCAGGCAGGCGGATTGGGCCGGGCAAGCGGAGGAGCAAGTCTGGCGCCGGGAGCAGTGATCATGCGGAGGAAGACTTCACTGGAAAAATCCCACGCGACAAGGCCGAAACCTTCCGCACAGACGGCGAATATGCCTTTCTTCAGGAAGGCCAGCGCCGGGGATTTCTTCCCGCCAGCTATCCAGGCACTCGCGCAGAGGCAAGACCTAGCTGCCATCACGCAGGCCCGAAGAGACGCCAGGCTGCAAAAGAGCAGGAGGCGGACGCCGTCCGGGGAGCCCGAGGCCGTTCCGCTGCCCGGGCAGCCTGAACCCCGCGTGCCGCCTGGGGAATCTGTGGCAGGCCCGGTGCCGGTGAAGGGAACGCAGTCCACGTTCCAGAAGACCAAATCTCAGAGTATCCCCCTCCCGACCCCCTCCCTCTCCGTTCCAGCCAGCCCCACTGGAACACGTCTCTCGCCCGGGACCGGCCCGACCAGGCCGGGCCCGGCCACATCGAAAGTTCCGCCGGGGGCGGCCATGGTGAGAGCCCCGCGCAGCCCGCACGATGACCGTGAATTTCAGATGGTGCAGGGGGATGTCAGGAGGTCCGGCCGGCAGCAGAAGAACCACGAAGAGACCGGCAAGAAGGTCAAGGAAACCGAGGATGCCTCGGCACTCGACGCAGCTTCCCAGATGCGGCAGGACGGCATCGTGAAAAGGACGGCCGAGATAGAGACCACCGGAAAACATCAGAACAAGATCTACCACTTCGACTCGGGGAAGTTCAAGGAGCAGCTGCTGAAAAGGATCAAGTCGGTCCTGCCGAATGACGAGGACCAGGCGAATGAGTTTCCGACAAGCAACAAGCTGCAGGGGGTGAAAGATGACGTGACCGGCAGCGTGGCAAATGAGAAACAAGCCGCGGTTGGCCGCCTGGACGAACTGATCAGCACGGACCCGCCCGCCGGCGTAGCGGAGAAGCCTGTGAAAGTCATTATCCCTCCCGCCAAGCCAGCGGCCCCGGCTCCGCATGTCAAGCCGGGCCTGGCGGTCCCCAAGCCCAAAACCGAGCAGGAGATCTCGCTGCAGCACGAGAGCGACAAGCTGGACGGCCTGATGACGGAGAACAATCTTACCAGGGACCAGCTGGCCGATTCCAACGAGCCGAAGTTCGTCCACGCCCTCAAGTTCAAGGAGGAGACCCAGCAGCGGGTCGCCGAAGCTCCCGGCAAGTACCGGCAGCAGGAACAACCCGTGCTGTCGGCGGCACAGCTCGAGGCAGGCAAGCTCCTTCAGTTGGGACTGGGGGGGATGCGCGGTAGGAAGACGGGCGCAACCGGCAGGGTTTTCAAACAGCAGAGCGCGACGGAATCGAAGACCGAAACGCGCCAGAAGGAGATCAAGGCAACGATCGAGGGGAATTACAAGGAGACAATCGACGAAGTCACACAGATCCTGAAGACCTTGACCGAGAGCGTGAGGGATGGGTTCAGCAAGACGCTTGAGCGGTTGACCGGCATCTTCAACGACGAGGTCACGGACAGGCTTAAGGAGTACTACGGCGACTGGAGGATCGATGACGAGCTCTTCGGGCCGGTCAGTATCATCAAGGACCCGGAGACCGGGGAGATCAAGTTCATCAACCCCGATGTCTACGCGATCTTCGTGGAGGAAAAGGACTGGTACCTGAAGGTGGTGGGACGTGTGCTGGACCGTACCGCGCAGGCGGTGGCAGACGGCCTGAACAAAGCCTATCTGCGCGTACAGAAGGGACGGAAGGATCAGGACGACTTCAAGAAGACCCTGAAAGACGATGAGCTGGCCTATGCCAACACCCTCACCGAACAGGTGAACTTGCAGTTCGCGGCGATGGAGACTTCGATCGAAGACACGCAGGAAGAGTTGCTGACCTCCCTTTCCGAGCAGTACACGGAGAACGTGAAGCAGCTGGAGAAGTCGTTCAACGAGATCAACGACGAGCTGAAGAAATCGTGGCTCGACCGGGCGGCGGAATTTCTCAAGACCGTCGCCGTGACGATCTACGAGCTGGCCGACCTCCTACTGTCGATCCTGACGCGCATCGCCAACATCGTCTGGGATATCATCAAGCATCCGATCAGGTTCTTCGAAACGCTGGTGCGGGGGCTCCTCCGGGGAATCGGCGACTTCATCGAAGGGATCGGGACGCACCTGGAGGAGGCCTTCTGGTCGTGGATCACGGGCGCGGCGGCAGCGAAGGGGATCAGCCTGGGCCCGGGGTCGGGTGTGGAGAAGTTGTTCGGGGTGGTGGTGCAGGTTCTGAGCATTTCCAGGGAGGACCTGCACAAGCTCGCAGAGAGAATTTTCGGGAAGGAGACCGTTGCCCTGGTGGAAAGGGGGCTCGCCGCCGGAGAGAAGCTCGTTGCGGGGGCGGAGAAACTGCTGGAACCGGCGGTGATCCTGATGCGGGACGGTGCGGGCGCCCTCTGGACGTACATCAAGGATTCCCTGACCGGCCTGGTGGAAAGCGCGTTTACCAGGATCAAAGAGACGGTCTTCTCTGAATTCGTGATCAGAGGGCTCAAATGGATCGCCGGATTCTTCGTGCCGGGGGGAGGGTTCGTCAAGGTCGTGAAAGCGCTCTTCGCCGCGGTCCAGTTCCTGGTGGAGAATATGGAGAATATCCGCGCCATCTTCGACTCAGTCCTGGGGTCCTTCGAGCAGGCCGTCCGGGGAGACGCCTCCGGCGTGGCGGAGCACATTCTGCAGGGATTGAAGCGCGGCGTTGTGCTGGCACTGGATTTCCTTGCACGGCAGCTCGGGCTCGACAAGATCCTTGAGAAGGTCAGGAAGTTTTTCCACGATCTCCGCAAGCCTCTGCTGCAGGCTCTCGAGTGGATCCTGCGCCAGGTGAAGACAGGACTTGAAAAGATAGGTTTCTTCGCGCTGCTGAAGAAGGCGGGCGCGGCGGTGCGGAAGGGAAAGGAGGCAGTCGCCGCCAGGGTTGAAGCCGTCAAGGAGAAAGCGGCGGCCGTCAAGGAGCGGATCCTGAACTGGTGGAACGCACGGAAGACCATCACGACCGCCACCGGGGAAGATCATACGCTATACTATGCCGGACCGCCCGAGCACGCGGAGCTGATGATCCAGAGCACCGCCCAGAAGTACTCGACATTCGTGAAAAAGCTCCCCATCGACAAGAATAACGACAAGCAGAAGCTTGCGGACCTTGCGCTGGAGATCGACAGGCGCCTGGACCGGTACCCGCTGATGCCACAGGAGGAGCGGAAGGCGTGGGGTGTGGATCTGGTCAAGCTCTTGAACCAGGCGGCCGCGCTGACCAGGAAGTATGCGTTCAAGCAGGAGGGCACGCCGAATACGGTCATTACCTGGGATCCGCCCAACAAGGAGGGGTTCGGTGTGGGGTTCAAAGCGATGCTGCTCTCGAAGAACTATGTCAAAGGTGAGCCTGCAAGGGTGGAACAGAAGGCCGTCTATGGCTGGGACATCGTCCGGTCGAGAAAGGCGATATCGGCCAAGGGGAAAGAAACCCATGTGTACGTGAAGGGGCATCTGCTGAACGAGAACATGGGGGGGAAAGCCAACCTTACCAACCTGACACCGATCACCATCACTGCGAACAACGAGCACAAGACCAAAGTGGAAAACATCGTGAAGGGCATCGTCCTCACAAAGAGCAGGGCTGCCGGCGAGGGCGTGGCCAACTACCAGGTGAAAGCCGTGTACGACGGGCATCCGCACCGGGCGGCTCTGGAAGGGCGCTTCGAAAAGCGGGTGGCCCTGATCGACAAGGAGCTCGCCAAGCTGGAAAAGACGGCCGTGCCGAGAAAAGAGGCCAGGGTGGCCGGGCTGACAGACGAAAGGAACGATCTGCTGGAGCTGGTGTTGCTGCTTGACTACGAGGAGAATGAACTTGCCACCTCACTGCTCTGCAAGTGGCAGAAGATGACGTGGGATGTCGCGAGCGAGAAATGGATCGCCGACCCGGCCGAAGGTGAGCAGACGGAGCCCATCAAGAACAAGCTACCGGAGGATATCGGCGGCTATAATTTCATCATCCGACAATACCTTCCGGAGTCGCTCTGAGGGCGCCATGAGGGAGCTCGATATTCGCCTGACTGAATAACTCGAAACCCGCGAGGCCGATGACCATGCCTGTCTCCCCCAACGCGCTGAACCTCCCCCTCCTCCTCGATTTTCTCCGGGCGGTCGTCTCCGGGCGCCTGAAGCTGTCGTTGAGCGGGATGGACGAACGACGGATTCCGCTTCCTGCATTCTACGCCGACGGCTCGCCCTTCGCACTATTTCTGGCGGAGCACCAGCCGGATGTCGAAGAGCTCGTCATCGTGGGACTCGCCCTCGCGCCCCACATCCTGTCGGACTTCTTCGGCAGGCTCATCGCCGAACAGCTCCCGGAAGGGGGCGATCTTCCCGAGTTCGGCGGCGTGAAGGGCGCCAACCACCGGGACATTCTCCCCACCGGCGAGACCGCCCAGTTCGTCCTTGCGGGGGGAGACATCGAGAAGCGCCTGGGGGTGCAACGCATCCTGGGAAGCGAACACTGGCTTGCCCGGAAGCACATGCTGTGGCTCGAACCGGTGCGTGAGGGGGAGCCGGTCATGAGCGGCAGGCTGGTCCTGGAGCCGGAAATGGTGGAGCGGCTCACGGCCGGCACCGTCAGCAGGCCGCGCTTCAGCGCGGAGTTCCCGGCCGAATGCATCGAAACCGAATTGGCGTGGGAAGACCTTGTGCTGCACCCCGGTACCCGCCGGCAGATCCGGGAGATCGAGAACTGGATCGATCATAACGACACGGTGCTGCGTGACTGGGGAATGAAAAAGCGGATCAAGGCCGGCTACCGCGCCCTGTTTTACGGCCCACCGGGAACCGGCAAGACGCTGGCCGCCACCCTGCTCGGCAAGCAGGCCGGAAAGGACGTTTTCCGGATAGACCTCTCGCGCCTGGTCTCGAAGTACATCGGAGAGACCGAGAAGAACCTGTCGAGGCTCTTCGACAGGGCAGAGAACAAGAACTGGATCCTGTTCTTCGACGAAGCCGATGCACTGTTCGGGAAGCGGACCGAGATCCGCGACGCGCATGACAAGTATGCCAACCAGGAGGTCGCCTACCTGCTGCAGCGCATCGAGGGGTATGACGGGCTCGTGATCCTGGCCACCAATCAGCGTGCCAATATCGACGACGCCTTCACCCGGCGGTTCCAGGCGGTCATTCATTTCCCCATGCCGCGCCCTGAAGAGCGGTACGAGATCTGGAACAAGACGTTCCCTCCCCAGATCAGGATCGCCGACGACATCGACTGGCAACAGGTGGCAGCGCGCTACGAGCTCACCGGCGCGGGGATCCTGAATGTGACGCATTTCTGTGCCATTGAGGCGCTTGCCGACCGGTCACACTACCTCGACGCAAAACGGCTCGAGGCGGCAATCATGCGTGAGTACATCAAGGAAGGGAAAGTCGTGTAAAAGGACTCGCACAGCCGTCAGCCGTGGCGGCTCACTGGCCCATCAACACGAACCGCACAACGATCGCGTTTGCTGCAAGCCTCATGAGCCAGGCGGGCTGTGGCCGACGTGGGAATCAGTTTGCACGCTTAGTCCTGAGTAACGCATCTATCCATACAGACCAGCGCGCCATTTTTGCATCATATGATTCCTGGCTCATCCGGGCAATTTCCTCATTGCCGGATTCCGACAGCCCGGTGAATGCATATGTCGTGGCCACCTCGGTTGATTCAGGGGATGCTGCGGTGCAGCGCACATCGATCCGCGCGATGTAGCGGCCCGGTTCCACCCGGTGGTACCTTACGTGGCAGGAGACGGGATCAAGCCGCGTGATGATCCAGATCGCCTCTCCATTCTCTTCCCTCGTCCGGAAGAGGAGCCCTTCCTCCCAGGAGGTCCCCCGAGGCTGAAGGATCTCCGGATCCCATCCGGGGACCCAGAGCCTCTCTCCGTCCGGCGAGAACAACTCAAACGCGCGCCAAAGCGGAGCATTGACGGAGATCCGCCCCCCAAGCACGAGAGTGCGCGGTAGAAAATCAATCATGGCAGGTTCCCGGAACTCGCCCGGAGCACGCGCGCATCCGGACGTGAGTTGTAACCCCATTGGCGAACGCCCACCCTGCGAGTCGAAGCTGATAGGCAAGATGGGATTTCCTAGAGAGACTCTGGCAGTCCGTCAGAATTTCCCGCTCTTCATAATCCCGTTGGTCGATCTATCCTCTGCAAAAGTCGCTGCAAAATCAATGCGTTTGTGAGTTTCAGATTTTGGCTCAAGACCAGGACTGGACGAGGAGTATGATGGCAAGATCATATGCAAACACCAGGGGGAGCGGCCCCCCGGTGTCTGTCATTCTGCAATCGCGCTGTTCTAGCTTTTCATCCCCGAGAGCATTTTTTCGGCTTTCAGGCGGATGAACGCGTAGCCTACATCAATGAGAGGGTAGAAATGAGCGGCCTTGGCGCAATATTCCCTGGCTTTTGCCGCATCCCCCTTGCCGCTATAGGCCAGGGCGAGCCGGTAAAGATTGTACGGATCCTCCAGATTCGATTTCTGGAGTTCCTCAATCGTCTTGTCATACTCCTTTGCACCCAACGCGATCCTTCCATAGAGTTCGTGAATGGCTTTCTGACGCCCCGGAGTGGGTCGGACATTCGCCATTTTCTCGAATTCGGCGGCATGTGCTTTTGCGTCGCTCATTTTCTTCGCCGCCGTTGCAAGGACCGCTTCGTGGTAGTGATTGCCGCGGACAAACGGTTCCTTCCTCTCCGCCGAGAGATTGGATGCTTCAATCATCTTCATTTCACGGTCGTAGAGCTCTTTGGCATCTGCATACTTGCCAGCCTCTTCAAGCACTACTCCCTTGAAATCGAGCGCCTGGGCCATGTCGATGAGATCGTTGCGTTTCTCTGACTCC
>PMBF01000112.1 GCA_003152875.1 Ignavibacteriota bacterium
CCGGGTCCGGCCTCCAGTCTCCGGAGCCCCGATCCATCCGCCCCAGCAATCCAGAGATGGCACGGAACCCTGTTGGCCTTTTCATCCGGTTTCGAAACGGCAAAGACGACCCAGCGGCCGTCCGTGGAGAGAGACGGTTCGTTGATCCNNTTGCGCATTGGAGAGTACGGAATAGGTCTGACTGATTATCTGGGGAAGTTTTTCCACATCATCGATTCCACCGGCTTCTCCGAGCGCTGAGTGTACTTGGCGGAGCTTTTTGCGTCGTAGGATGTGCCGATCCGGCCCGAGATCTCGAAGTAGATCAGCTGGCCGATCGGCATGGCACGGTAGACGCGGACCGGCTGCTTCACGGAGATTTCCAGGGTCCAGGTATTGCAGAAGCCCACATCCCCCTTGCCGGCCGTCGCATGAATGTCAATGCCCAGGCGGCCGATGCTGCTCTTCCCCTCAAGGAACGGAACGTGTGCGTGTGTCTCGGTGTACTCCTCTGTCACCCCGAGATAGAAACGTTGGGGGAGGAGGAGCAGACCTTCGTCCGGGATCTCGATGGTGTCCACCTCATTGTGCAGCCTGGCGTCCAGGATCTCGTTCCTGTACTGGGCAAGCCACCGGCCGAGATGGACGTCATACGAATTGGATCCGAGGCAGTCCCGGCTGAAGGGGGAGATGACGATGGTGCCGCGCGCTATCTCTTCGAGGATTTTTGTGTCCGAGAGGATCATGGGGGAGGAATCCGGCCGTTGCAGAACTCGAACTGGAAGCCGTTCTCGTTGCTGAGGTCATGATAGTTGTTCACGAATTCAATGGTGGCGCTCATAGGGTCCTCTGCGAATGAGTTCGGTTGGCTGCGTGGTGGTCCGGGACGCGTCAGCGGGAAAGCTCCCTTGCCGTCCGCCGGATGATCTCCCAGGCTGTATCGACGTGCGTTTGTTCGACGGACGTCTGGCCGATGACCAGACGCAGCGTTGTGCGTCCGTTCAATTTCGTGTGCGTCAGGAATAACAGACCGGAGGAATTCAGGCGTTCCATGAGCTCGGCGTTCAGCGTATTCAGGCGCTCTGGCTCTTCAAGGCCGGGCGGGTGATACCGGAAACAGAGGACATTGAAGGGGACCGGCGCGAGGAGCTCGAAGTCCCCCTCCGCGCGGATGCGCTCCATGAGCCCGCGTGCCATCGCGCAGTGGCTGCGCAGGCGCTCCCGGAGTCCCTCCACTCCGTATGTGCGGATCACAAACCAGAGCTTCAGCGCGCGGAACCTGCGTCCCAGCTGGACCCCCCAATCCCTGTAATTGTTCGCCTCTCCGCGCTCGGCGGTTTTCAGGTATTCGGGAAGGATCTCAAAGGTCCGGAGCAGCGCCTCCCGGTCCTTCACGAAATAGGCGGAGCAGTCGAAATTCGTGAACATCCACTTGTGGGGATTGACCACGAAGCTGTCCGCGCGTTCGATCCCCGCGAGAAGGTCCCGGTATTCCGGAAGCAGCAGCGCGGAACCGGCATACGCGGCGTCCACATGGAGCCAGAGGCCGTGCCTGGCGCAAATGTCGGCGATGTCGCCCAGCGGATCGACCGCCGTGCTTCCCGTCGTTCCCAGGGCGGCGATCACGGCGAGTGGTGTATGCCCCTCCACGATGTCGCCGGTGATTGCGCGTTCGAGCGATGCCGGGATCATCGCATAGGCTTCGTCGACTTCTATGGTCCTCAGGTGCTGCCTGCCGATGCCCGCAATCCGGACCGCCTTCTCGATGGACGAGTGGGCTTCAGTGGAGCAGTACACGGTGAACCGCTCGCTCCCGTCGAAACCCCTGGCATTGACCGCGCAGCCCGAACGTGCCTCCCGCGCCGTCAGCACGGAACAGAGCGTCGCCGTCGAGGCGGTATCCTGGATCACTCCCTCCCACGATTCCGGCAGGCCGATCATCCCCCGGAGCCACTGCATGACCCTCTCCTCGAGCTCGGTCGCGGCCGGCGAAGTCGTCCAGCTCATGCACTGCGCCCCGAGCGTGGCCGTCAGCATCTCAGCCAGGACCGACGGCGGACTCGAGTTTGCCGGGAAATATCCGAAGAACATCGGATGCTGCCAGTGCGTGATCCCGGGCAGGATGATCTGCTTGAAGTCCGCCATCAGCGCATCAAAGGGTTCGCCGTGCTCGGGGGGGAGGAGCGGCAGCCTGGCCAGGATCTCCCCCGGCCGGACACCCGGCTTGACGGGGTACGCTGAGATCCCTTCGAGGTAATCGGCCATCCAGTCTGCAAGCTCATGCGCGCGCGCGCGGAACTCTTGGTTCGTCATCATGCCTGTGCAATGGCGGGGTGAAGAGGAGCGCGGCCCTGCAGGCATGTCCCGTCCTGCATCAGCCGGTAAGGACAATGACCATGGCCGGTTCAGGTGTTCGGTCAATGCCTGCGGGCATGTTTCGTCAGCCAGACGAGCCTGGCGTCGGTCAGGGCGTTGACACTGTTCTTCGGACTGAACGTGCCGTTCTTCAGCAGCACCCCCGCCGGGCGCCCGGTCAGAATCTCGAGGCCCTGGTCGATCGTGCCCACGGCGTAGATATGGAATTGCCCCTTGCGGACTGCCTCGATGACATCGTGTCTGAGCATCAGCTCCTCGACATTCTGCCGGGGGATGATGACGCCCTGGCGTCCGGTCAGTCCCTTCGCCTTGCACACGTCGTAGAATCCCTCGATCTTCAGGTTCACCCCTCCAATCGGCTGGATCTCCCCATGCTGGTTGACGGAGCCCGTGACGGCAATATCCTGGCGGAGCGGGACACTGCTGAGGCTGGAAAGCAGGGCGTAGACCTCGGTCGATGAAGCGCTGTCGCCGTCCACGCCGGAATACGACTGCTCGAAGGCAATGCTCGCGCTGAGCACGAGCGGCTTTTTCGACGCAAATTTGCCGAGGAGGTACCCGGTCAGGATCAAAACCCCTTTGTCATGGACGGGCCCGCTCAGGTCGGCCTCCCGCTCGATATTGATGATCCCCGCCCGGCCCATGCCCGTGCGCACGGTGATGCGGGTGGGCCGTCCGAATTCGAATTCCCCGAGCTGATACACCGACAGGCCGTTCACCTGTCCCACCTGCGCTCCGTCGGTATCGATCATGATCGAGCCATCCTCGATCATCTCCTGGATCTTCTCTTCCACCATCCGGAGGCGGTCAATCCGCTCGGCGACGGCCGTGCGGATGTCGGCGGCGGTGATCCGGCCGCTCCCGCGGGTTGTCGCCCAGTAGTGAGCCTCGCGCAGCACGTCGGCGAGAATGCTGAAACGGGTGGAGAGCTTGTTCTGCCGCCCCGCCAGCCGGGCTCCTTCTTCCACAAGTTCGGCGATGCCCCCCGCATCAAGTGGGAGGAGGTGCTCGGTCTCACACAGGCTCTTGAAGAACGACGCGTAGCTCCCGATCGATGTGCTGTTGTTGGGCATCTCGACATCGAAGTCGGCGCGCACTTTGAAGATCGCCTGGAAATCCTCATCGAGATTGTAGAGCATGTGGAACAGGTACGCGTCCCCCACCATCAGGACCTTGACGTCCAGGTCCAGCGGCTCGGGTTTGAGGGCCGAGCTTGCGCCGAAGAGACCCGACTCGATGGGCTGGATCTCCACCTGCTTGTTGCGGAGTACCCGCTTGAGCATGGTCCAGACACCCGGCTCGCTCAGCGTATCAAGGGCATTCAACACGAGAAAGCCGCCGTTGGCCTTGGCGATGGAGCCAGCCTTGATGTGCAGGAAGTTCGTGTGCCACGAGCCATGGCGGTCGATGACGCGCTCGACCGTCCCGAAAAGGTTCTTGAAGCGGGGATTGGTTTCCAGGATCACCGGGTGGCCCTTGGCGCCGGTGTTGTCCACCACCACGTTGACCTGATATTCGAAGAAGCTGTCTTCCTCCCTGGGGGCCGCCAGGCCCAGGAGTGTCGTCGCGGAGGATTCCTCCTTCTGCTGGAACCTGTGAAGGCTGCTCAGGATGCTCTTCCCGACCTCCTGAAGGTATTCCTCCATCTTGGTGGATGGAAAGCGCTGGCGCACGTCGTCGAGCAGCTCGTTCACAATCGGCACCACCACCTTGGTGTTCAGATCGTCGACGGACTTCTTTGCCTTGCGCTCGATGTTGCGCATTTCGCGCATGACGACATCCATCTGGGCTTCGAGTTCCGCCTGGACAGCCAGGACCCGTGCCAGCTCCTCCGCCGGCATCTCCCCCGAGTCGGCGCGTGCCTGCACCTGTTCGATCCCCGCCGGGGTGCCGTCGATCACGTAGGCGAGCTCGGGTCGGGATCCGGGGCTCCCCTGGACCTGCACAACCTCGAATCCCTTTTCCTTCACCTTGCGTTCGAAGTCGCGCAGGATGCTTCGCTGCCGGTCCTGGAAATGTTCGAGCAGGGTCTTGCGCTGGTGGGCGTAGCGCCGGCTTTCGAAGACCGCCGGGATGGTCTTCTGCAATTCGGAGAGGAAGGCGGCCATGTCGCGCTTGAACTGCATGCCCTGCCCGGCGGGGAGGCTGATCATCACCGGGGAGTCCGGGTCGCGGAAGTTGTGGACGTAGCAGATGTCGGAAAGCGCGGCGGGGCGGGCCTCGTATTCGTGCAGCATCCGTTTGACGGCGGTGGTCCGGCCGGTTCCCGAAAGGCCGGCGACGAAGATGTTGTACCCCGAGTGATTGACTTCGAGCCCGACCCGAAGGGCGCGAAGCGCACGGTCCTGCCCGATGACCTCATCCAGGGGAAGGACTTCCTCGGTGCCGCTGACCCCCAGCTCGGCCGGGGAACAGCGCCAGCGGAGTTTTTCGACGGGTACTTCCACCGCTGCGGCGGGATTCGTGCGGCGGGGACGCTCCACGGCGCGAGATGACTTCCTGGTTGGTCGGGATTTCGGAGACATGTCGGCAGATCCGGAGGCTATGGTGGATGTAAGCAAAGAACGCGGAAAAAAGGAGGAGAAGCAAGCAGTGGGGTCGCAACTGGCAGCGCCGGCCCCCGGCCGGGGCGCGGTCAGTACTCCTTCCTGTGGGCGTACAGGTTCATCAGGACCCCGACCATGCTCATCGATGCAAGGAGGGACGATCCCCCATAGCTGAGAAACGGGAGGGGGACGCCGATGACGGGCATGAGCCCGAGCGCCATGCCGATGTTGATGAACATGTGCGTCGCGAAGATGCCTGAGATTCCTATGGCCACATAACTGCTGTGCCTGCTGCGGACCAGCGAAGCAATGGTCACGCCGCGGGTGAGCAGCCCGAGCGAGAGCGCCAGCACGGTGGCTGCCCCGAGGAATCCGAATTCTTCGCCCGGCACGCAAAAGATGAAGTCCGTCCACTGTTCCGGAATAAAACTGAGCTGGGTCTGGGTCCCGTGGAGATATCCCTTGCCGAAGAGTCCCCCCGAACCGATGGCCACCTTCGATTGCAGGATATTGTATCCCGCACCCAGGGGGTCGGCATTCGGATCGAGAAACGTGGCGATGCGTTTCTGCTGATAGGGTTTCAGCCCGTCGTAGATGAACTGGACGGAGATACCCACGAGGACGGTCGTCGAGAAGACCACCGCGGCTACGATGTTGTGGTCCCGCGTGATGAACAGCAGAGCCCCCAGGGCAATCACGGCGATCAGGAACGGCGTGACGCCGAAGAGGGCGGCGACCGCGGCCACCATGGGCGCCACGATGGAAAGAAGGGTGAAACGCGAGGCCCCGCCCCAGTAGAGAACTGGGAAGAGCATCCCGATGAAGATGACGGCGGTTCCCAGATCGGGCTGCATCATGATCAGCAGCATCGGCGCCGCCACGATGCCCGCGGCGGCGGCAAGATGACCGAATTTCTGGAGCGACACATCGCTCCGCGCCAGGTACTGTGCAAGGGCGAGGGTCGTCGTGACCTTGGCGAACTCCGATGGCTGAAGACGAAATGCGCCGAGATTGAACCAGCTTGTGGAGCCCGACACCGTTCTGCCGAGCAGGAGAACGGCCAGGAGCATGGCCAGCGAGGCGAAGTAGGCGGGAAAGGAGATGAACTGCATGAAACGGAACGGCATCGCCCACAGAAACAGCACCACCACCGTGCCTGCCGATACCCAGAGGAGCTGCTTGTGGAAGATATCCGAGGCCTTGGCATCATACACGGCACTGTACACCGAGATGATCCCTGTCACCACCAGCCCGAGTGCAATGAGGCCCAGCCGGTGGTCGAACCGCTCTTTCAAGAACGCAAGCATCGTCAGTTCCTTCCCGTGGTCCGCGCCGCAGGCTGGGACTGCGCAATCGCTCCCCCCGCCTTGGGGCGCTGGCCGTCAAACCGTACCAGGCGTCCGTAGAAATACTGTTCCATGCACATGCCCGCAACGGGGGCCGCGACAGCGCCACCGAAGCCGGCATTCTCCACCAGCACCGCAATCGCGATCCTGGGATTGTCGAACGGGGCGAACCCGATGAACCAGGCGTGGTCCTTGCCGTGAGGGTTCTGGGCGGTCCCCGTCTTCCCCGCCACCTCAATTCCCTTCACCTTGGCCGCGGCACCGGTGCCCCCTGCTTCCATCACGGCGCGCCGCATTCCCTCCCGGACGAGGTCCCAGTGTTCAGGCTTGATCTGGATGTCGCGGGTGGTGTAGGCGACCGTGTCTTCCCGTCCGTTCACTTTGTCGATGACTGCCTGCACCGTGTGCGGCTGGTGGTAGTGGCCCTTGTTGGCAAGCGCCGCGCAGTAGAGAGCCATCTGGAGCGGCGTGACCCCCACCTCTCCCTGGCCGATCCCCAGGCTGGGGAGGAACCCCCGGGTCCAGCCCCGCGGACCGTACCGCTTGTTCATGAATTGCGTTGTTGGGAGCAGCCCCGGGTTCTCTTCGAAAATGTCGATGCCGGTCAGCCGGCCGAAGCCGAAGCGCGCTCCCATGGAAGACCAGTTGTCGAGGCCGACCTTCAGCATCACCTGGTAGAAATAGACGTTGCAGGAGTGCTGGATCGCCTCCACCATGTTCACGGATCCGTGAACATGCAGGTCATGGAAGACCTTGTTTCCGAACCGGAAGGCTCCATTGCAGTAAATGCGCCAGGTCGGCGGGACAATGCCGTTCTCCAGCGCGGCAAGGGCCAGGAGCGGTTTGAAGGTTGAACCCGGAGGATAACGGGAGAGCGTGGCGCGATTGTAGAGGGGCCGGTCCGGGTTGTTGTTGAGATCGCGCCAGGTGTCCGCCGGCACTACGCCGCTGAACACGTTGAGGTCATAGTCCGGCTTGCTGACCATGGCAAGGATGCCGCCTGTCTGAGGGTCCACCGCCACCAGGGAGCCGCGCTGTCCAGTCATCAGCGACTCCGCGAGCATCTGAACGCCGAAATCCATCGTCAGTTTCAGGTCCTGCCCCGCTACCGACGGGATGTCGCTCTTGCCTTTGTTGAAGCTCCCGACAACCTGGCCCCGGACATTGACCGTGCTGAACTCCGCTCCTTTCTTTCCGCGGAGCGTGCGTTCGTAGACGGCTTCGAGGCCCGAGGAGCCGATGATGTCGCCCTGGACATAGTCTCCGTTGCTGGCCTTCAGCTGGCTCTCCGAGATCTCCTTGGCGTATCCGAGAATGTGCGAGGCGTATGCCTTGGTGGTGTAGAAGCGCTTGGATTCAATATCGTAGTCCACCCCCGGCAGGCGCTCGCGATTCTCCTCGATCGCCGAGAGCGTCTTGAAACTCAGGTCGCGCAGAATCTTGACCGGCTGGAAGCGTGAAAATGCCTCCCCCCGTTTCAGGCGGTCGCGAAGGAAGGCCGGATCGATCTCGAGAATCGAGGAGAGCAGCGGGATGTTCTTCTTGTCGAATTCGAACGGCATAATCGTCAGCGTGAAGGCGGGCCGGTTGTCCACGACCAGCTTCCCGCTCCGGTCGTACATATTGCCCCTGACCGGCTCCTTCGGGATGGTGCGGATGCTGTTCTCTTCCGACTTCCTGCCGTACTCGTCCTTGTAGATCATCTGGAGCTGGTAGAGGCGGCCGAGAAAGAGCACGAAGACCGCAGCAATGACGCCGTACAGTACCCGTCGCCTCTCATACACATGTGCATCTTCTTGAATCATCATAGCTGGGTACGCAGCCTTCGCGCAAATACGAACATGGGAATCAGTGTCAGGGCCGTCGTGTACAGTGTGGCCGGGGCGCCGTAGAACGTCACGGCATTCAACCATCCCGCATCGGTTCCCTGCAGGAACACAATGAAGTACAGGATGTTGTGCACCAGGGAGACGACTGCGGTGATGAGCGGATACTGGAATCCCCCGAGATTCTGGAGAACCTTGTTTTCATCATGAAAAAACCCCGCTGTGAACCCCGCCACTGTCTTCGAAAGCGCCGCCAGGCCGATCATGCTGTCGCTGCCGCTGAGCAGGTCGACGGCCAGACCAAGAAAGAAGCCAGCCGCGGTGGCCGTGGCCTGGCCTTCGCGCATGGCAAGGTAGACAAGCCAGATCAGCAGGATGTCCGGACCCACCGTCCCGACCGCCAGGTACCGGATGAGCGTGGTCTGCAGAAGAACCAGCAGACACGAAAAGAGGACATAACCGACTGCCTGCCGCATGGGATGGTTCCGGCCCGGCCCGCCATAATGTCAAAGGGCGGGGCAGGGAGAGGTTCCTCTCGATTGTGTCTGGTGTGAAACGCCACCCCATGAGTCTAGGGCTTGATCTTTGCCTCGGCCGCCGTCCTGCTCGTATCAGGCTGGGTGGTAATGACAAACACCTCTTCCAGGCGGGTGAAGTCCACCCCGGGGGAAATTTCCACCGACTGAAAAAGGGAGCCCGGGGTCAGGTGCGTGGCATTGACCACGCCGATGGCGATCCCGGGTGGAAACAGGGTGCTGTATTCGGAGGTGATCACCAGGTCGCCCGGCTTGACATCCATGGTCTTGACGACGTTTTGCAGCGTGAGCATGCGCCCCCCCTCCCAGCGCACGATGCCGTCCACGCGGCTGCGCTGGTCTTTGGCGCTCACGCGCAGTTCCCGGTTGAGCAGGATCTGGCCCACCGAATACCTGCTGCTGGTTGCCGCGATGCGTCCCACCACTCCGCTTTCCGATACGATCGGCATGTTGACCCGCACCCCGTCCCGCTCTCCGATGTCGAGGGTAATGGTGTTGCGCAGCAGCTGGAGGGTCTTGCCGATGATGTTGGCCGCACAATAGCCGTAGTGTCCCTTCTCCTTGAGGCCCAGGAGCTGGCTCAGGCGTATGTTTTCCAGACGCGCCTCGCGCAACCGGCTGACCTCGTCGGTGAGCGTGAGGTTAAGCTCGCGCAACGTGCTGTTTTCCCGGCGGAGGTCGAAGTAGTTGGGAACAACGCTGAGCGCGTCCTGCATGAACCCCACCGAGAGGACGGTGAGAGACCGGAGCGATCGTATCTGCGGTGTGTCATTCAGCGCAAGCAGGCCGATGGAGACAACGGCGAAGAATGCGAAGAGCACGTACTCTTTGAAGAGCAGGGCAATGTCGTACAGCCGTTTCACCATGGGGAGCGCATCAATACCGCCTGCTCTTCAGCAGCACCTTCGAGTAGCGGTTGAGGTTTTCGAGGATTTTCCCGGTGCCGCGCACGACTGCCGTGAGCGGGTCTTCGGAGATGTGGACCGGAAGGTTGGTCTCCAGACGGAGGCGCTCGTCCAGGCCCTTCAGGAGCGCGCCGCCGCCGCTCAGCATGATCCCGCGGTCCAGGATGTCGGCCGCAAGCTCAGGAGGGGTACGCTCGAGGGTGAGCTTCACCGCTTCGACGATCTGCGAGACAGCCTCGCTGAGAGATTCCCGGATTTCCACCGAGCTTGCTTCGGTTGTTTTCGGGATGCCGTTGACAAGATCGCGTCCCTTCACGCGGATGGTGACTTCCTCCTTCAGCGGCATGGCCGAGCCCACCTCGCACTTGATGGCCTCGGCCGTCCGCTCGCCGATGAGAATGTTGTGGTTCTTCTTGAAGAACTGAATGATCGCGTTATTCATCTCGTCGCCGGCGATGCGGACCGACTCCTCGTTGACGATGCCGGAGAGCGCGATGACGGCAATCTCCGTGGTGCCGCCGCCGATATCCACGATCATATTGCCGACGGGCGCCTCGACGTCGAGGCCGACGCCAATGGCCGCGGCCATCGGCTCGGCAATGAGGTGCACTTCCTTCGCGCCGGCGTGTTCCGCAGAATCCCGTACGGCGCGCTTCTCCACTTCGGTCACGCCGCTCGGCACGCAGACGACAATCCGGCGGCTCGGCATCCAGGTGGCGTGGATCTTCTTGATAAACTCTCGCAGCATGCCTTCGGCGATTTCAAAGTCCGCGATCACGCCGTCCTTCATGGGACGGATCGTCCGGATGTCGCGGTGCGTCCTGCCCAGCATTTCCTGGGCTTCCTTGCCGATTGCAACGATCTTCTTGGTGTTCCGGTCGAAAGCAACAATGGACGGCTCATTCAGCACGATGCCCTTCCCCTTCATGTAGATCAGGGTGTTGGCAGTGCCGAGGTCAATGGCCAGGTCGGCCGAAAACAGTGAAAACAGTCCCATAGCATCCGCCGATGAAAGGAAATGGATTGGTTGTCCCTTACCCGATGGACCTGAATGCCGCACTGCCGGACGACCCGGACCCCGCCGGCCTCGCACCACTCCTCCGCGCGATCCCCGGGCCTCACCTCGGGAACGCGCTCACCCGCCGCAAGGAGCGGATTCAATGTCTGAAATGCCGCGTGCCGGTGAACACCATCGTCAGGGCGTGCTCATCCGCCGCAGCAATAACTTCCCCGTCCCGGACGGAACCGCCGGGCTGGATCACCGCCGACGCCCCGGCGCGCACCGCCTCGATCAACCCGTCGGCGAACGGGAAGAAGGCGTCGGAGGCGACCGCAGACCCCTTCAGGCTCAAGCCGGCCTGAGCAGCCTTGGTCACCGCAAGGCGCGACGAATCCACTCGCGACATTTGCCCCGCGCCGATGCCCAGCGTCCGGTCGGCGGCGGCATAGACGATGGCGTTCGACTTCACATGCTTCGCAACACGCCAGGCGAACCGGAGGCTGCGCAACTCTTCGGGCGTGGGAGATCGTTTCGTGACAACCCGAAGGTCCTCTTCATCGGCAGGCCTCAGGTCGGGCTCCTGCATCAAGTACCCCCCGGGAACCGTGCGGAGGACCGGCGCACCGAGCGCCTCGCGGACCGACGGCGCCATGCGCACCAGGCGCCGCTCCTTCTTCTTCTGCATGACGTCGAGGACGGATGCGGGGAAGTCCGGTGCCACAACCACTTCGGTGAAGATGTGGTTGATCCGTTCGGCCGTTTCGGTATCGAGGGGCCTGTTGACGGCTACGATCCCGCCGAAGGCGGAAACGCTGTCCGTGACCAGCGCCTTGCCATAGGCGTCGCTGAGGGCCGTGCCGGTCGCCGCCCCGCATGGGTTTGCGTGCTTGATGATCACCGCGGCGGGTTCGTTGAACTCCAGAACAAGGGCGGCCGCCGCAGTCATATCAAGGATGTTGTTGTAGGAGAGCTCCTTGCCGTGCAGTTTTTCGAAATGCTGCTGGAAACCTCCGTACAGGGCGGCCGCCTGATGAGGGTTCTCGCCGTACCGGAGGTCGAGTTCTTTCCGGGCGATGATCTGCAGTGTGGGGGGGAAACCCGCCTCCGGATTTCTGCCTCCCAGGTACTCCGCGATCGCAACGTCATACGCCGCCGTGTGCCGGAATACTTCACAGGCGAGATCGAAACAGGTAGCCTCCGTCAGACAGCCGTGCTGCGACGTCATCTCCTCAAGGACCGCGCCGTACCGTTCTGGGTCTATGATCACCGCCCGGTGCCGGTGGTTTTTGGCAGCCGAACGGAGCATGGCCGGCCCGCCGATGTCGATTTGCTCCACCGCCTCCTCAAGCGTTACCCCGTCGCGCTCGACGGTCTGGCTGAACGGGTAGAGATTCACCACCACCATGTCGATGGGCTTGATCCCGTGCGCCGCCATCTCTTCCTGGTGCGCGGGATTGTCATTGACCCCGAGCAGGCCGCCGTGAATAACCGGGTGAAGCGTCTTCACGCGTCCGTCCAGGATCTCCGGAAACCCGGTCACGTCCGAGACCTGCTTCACCGGGATGTTCGCCTTGGTAAGCGCGGCATGCGTTCCGCCGGTGGAGAGCAGCTCCACGCCCATGCGGTGCAGCGTGCGTGCGAAGATGATGAGCCCGCGCTTGTCCGAGACACTCAAGAGGGCACGACGGATCCGGATCACTGTTTCTCCTGACCTTGAGCGGCAAGGCGCCTGAGCGCCTCCGGGTAGAGTTCGTGTTCTGCCGCAAGGACGCGCGCCGCAAGCGTCCCCGGCGTGTCTCCCGCCATCACGGGCACGCGTTGCTGCATGATGATCTCGCCGTGATCATACTCCTCGTCCACGTAATGCACCGTGGCACCCGATTCCTGTTCCCCCGCCTCGAGCACGGCTTCGTGCACCCTCATGCCGTACATGCCGGCTCCCCCGAACTTCGGCAGCAGCGCCGGATGAATGTTCACGATGCTTCCCCGGAACGCTCCCACAAGGCGCGCCGGCACGCGTTTCATGTAGCCGGCAAGCACGATAAAATTCACTCCATGCTCCTCCAGAAGCGAGAACAGAGCATCACCGTATGTATCATCGGAGGAGAACTGCTTCTGGCTGAGATGAACAGCGGGGATGCAATGCGTCCGCGCGATTTCCAGAATGCCCGCAGACGAAGAATTGCTGATCACGAGGCGAATGGCCACTTTGGGAATCTTGCCCTGATGGAGAGCCGTGAGGATTGCCTGGAAATTGGAGCCTCGTCCGGATCCGAACACGGCGAGATTCAGCATTTCACCCTGCGCTTCTGTAACAGAAAGTAACCAAACAAGTTACTATTATTAGGAAAAACATACAAGAAGCAAAAATATACGAGTACCCCCTTCTCTTACGAAAAACATCCGGGCCTCATTCCACCGCCGGGCAGACGAGCGTCAGGCGGCCCCTCGTCGCGTCGAATCCGGCCTGAAGGCCGATCGGAATGGTCACCTTCGAACTGACGTGGCCAAACCGGCAGCCGGTGTTGAACGGCACGGCAAGAGTCCGGGAGAGTGCCCCCAGAAGGTCTTCCACCGAGAGGGAAGGCCTGCTCGGGTCCTTGGGCAGACAATCGGAAAACTGTCCGGCCGCGATGCCGCGAACACCCTGGAACACCCCTGCTGCGGCAAGCTGCGTCAGCATCCGGTCGATCCGGTAGGGCTCCTCACCAATCTCCTCCATCATCACGATCGCCCCTGAAAAGTCGGGCATGTAGGGTGTCCCCGCAAGCGCCGCCATGAGCGAGAGGTTGCCCCCCAGAAGCGTTCCCTCCGTCCTTCCCCGGCCTAACACGGAGAGCGTGCCCGGCTCCCCTAGCACAATGTCTCCGCCCGCGCCCCCGACCGCGTCCCAGAAGGACTGCTCGGCAGCGGGATCGATGTTCCCGCTGAAATCCACCGACACCATGGGCCCGTGGAAGGTGACCAGCCTGCAGCGATGCCAGAGAGCCAGTTGCAGCGCCGTAATGTCGCTGAACCCCACAAGCACTTTCGGGTCGCGCCGGAAGAGCTCATACTCGAGGAGCGGCAGCAGGCGTGTGGTGCCGTACCCGCCGCGGAGGCAGAGGATTGCCCTCACTTCCGGATCGGCAGCCATGGCATGGAGGTCCGCAACGCGTTCCTCATCGGTCCCAGCGAGGTAGCCGTAGACCGACCCCGCGTGTTTTCCCACTCTGACCCGGTAGCCGTTCTTCTCGAAGTAGCGGACTCCCGCTTCGACGCGTGCAAGATCGGCAGCAGGACTTGCGGGGGCAACAACGCCGAGAAGGTCGCCGGGATACAACCGGCGCGGACGTATGGTTGTGGGGGGAAGGATGTTCATGGATGGTCTGTCACGTCCGTTGTAATTAAGCACAAAAACAGTCAGGAACAAGGTCAGCGGCCTCAGGTCCTCCCCGCCAATGTTCCGGTTCCGGAGGCGGGCCCGGTGCAAGGGGGCGCGCTCCTCGTTGCATTAGAAAAGGAAGGTTGGTATCATGCACTTGCCGGTGCCGCCCTTGTGCCGGGACCGTCCACCAAGTGAGGAGTACAGGTTGCTGGGTCTGCGTGCCGTCAGCCGTGCGGTTCTTCCCGCTGTCTTGCTAGCCCTTGCCATTCCCGACGCGTGTGCCGAAAGCCCGAAGACCGTGCTGGTCCTGGTCGAAGGATCTTCCAGCCTTAAAAACCTCGCTGTCGGAATGGGCCGGCAGCTGGGCTCCTTGCTCGGACATTTCAACACAGCCGTCACTGTGCAGGGCGTGAACGAGTACACTCCGCGGCAGCTCTACGGGTACGACTTCACGTTCTACATCGGCTTCCACATCAACAACGCCGTACCGCAGAGATTTACCGACGATGTCCTGAAACTCGACCGCCGGGTGATCTGGCTCGCCACAGGGTTCAGGGAATTCTCTCAACGCCCCGGCGTTGCCGAGAAGCTCGGCTTTGCCGTCACCCGTGTGGACAGCAGCTCGAAGTTCGACCTGGTCCGGTACCGGGGGAATACCTTTACCAAGAAGGAACCCGCCGTCAGCATTGTTGAGCTCCGCCCCAGGAGCGGGGCCTCCGTCCTTGCCACCGTGGGCGAGGCGGGCTCCCGGAAAGACCATCCGTACATCGTTCAGACCGGATCGCTGACCTATATCGCCGATTCTCCGTTTGCCTATGCCGACGAAGCCTCTGAATACCTGCTGTTCGCCGACATGCTGCATGACATCCTCGGGGAGCCGCATGAAGAGTCCCACTCCGCCCTGATCCGCATCGAAGATGTCACGCCGATGGAGGACCCAGACCGTCTCCGCGACATCGCCGACATCCTCTCTGCCCGCAGCATTCCCTTCCTGGTCGGCGTAGTGCCGTTTTACGTCAACCCCTCCGAAGGGATCCGCATCAGCCTGTCCGACAAACCCGAGATCGTCGACGCGTTGAAGTACATGGTGCAGAACGGCGCCACCATCGTCATGCACGGGGTCACGCATCAGTATCGCGGTGTCACCGCCACGGACTACGAGTTCTGGGACGAGAGCACCAACGGCATCATCAAAGGGGAGACCTCGGAGGGCATCGCCCGGAAGCTCGACGCGGGCATCCAGGAATTCATGAAGAACGGTCTCTATCCGATGGTATGGGAGACGCCGCACTACACGGCGTCGTTCCAGCTCTATCAGACCGTCGCAAAGTACTTCAGCACGGCGATGGAGCAGCGCCTGTCCATCGAGGACTTCGACTACAGCCAGTTCTTCCCCTATCTCATCCGCCGGGACATGTTCGGGCAGACGATCTACCCGGAGAACCTGGGGTACATCCCGCTGGACCCCGACATGAACCGGAGCCGCGGCTACGTGCGGAACCTTCTGGATGAAGCGAAGGCGGGGCTGTATGTCCGCGATGGGTTCGCCTCCTGTTTCTTCCATGCGTTCGTGGACCATGACCTCCTGAAGGAACTTGTGGACGGGATTCAGGCCCTCGGCTACACGTTCATGGACATGCGCGAGCAGACCCTCTGGGTGAAGACCAAAGACCGCATCATCCTCACGGGAAGCCAGTCCTACTCACTCACGCTCGACGACCAGTACCTGGTGGAGGCCTACTACGGCCGGAACGGCGAGCTGATCAGGCGCGCGGCATCGGAGCAGCGGTTAAAGGGTCCGGTCTCGCGTGCCGTCGAACTCGAACCCGGGCAGTTCTACCGCGCCGAACCGGCGGAATTCCGGGAGAGACCGCTCACCTTCCTCGATCAGGTGGGGCGGACCGTGCAGTCTCTCTATCAAAAGGTCAGCGGCGCCGGCGAGACTTGGCGCCAGGCCAAGCCGCTCATCATGTGGAATTACCGCGCGCGCGGGGCAGCATACAACGATCAGGCTTCGCTTGCGGCAGTCTTCGGCAGCGTCAACATCGCTGTCGACACCCTGTTCGTGGGAGAGCCCGTGACCCCCGAGCGGGTCTCCGTGCTCGGACACAACCTCCTGATCGTGCCGCTGACGTTCGTCGATTCGCTGGGACAGGACGAGTACGACGTGATCACGAAGTTCGTGCAGGACGGCGGGTGCCTGATTACCGACGGCAAGAACGATCTTGCCGAAGAGCTGGGAATCAAATTCGGCGACACCCGATTGAAGGTGAGCAGGGTGCGGGACCGGTTTTTCCCGGAAGAGCGCATTGTCTGGCGCGATCCGGAACTGGTCACAAAATTCGAGGCGGGCGATGTCGACCAGGTCTTCTGCGTGGATGAAGCCACCGAGGCGCCCCTGGTGGTCGGCATAAAGCTGGGGAGGGGGCGTATCCTGTTCTTCTCAAGCCGGTTCGACCCCCAGTCTCCGCTCGGCACCAGCCAGTACCCGTACCTGCTGGACTATGTGCGCAGGTACTTCAGGCTCGGTCCGGTGATCCGGCGCGACAACCTCGATGTCTTCTTCGATCCCGGCCTGCGCAGGAACTACAGCGTCGAGAGCCTGGTGAAGCAATGGGTCGGGGAGGGAGTGAAGGTTGTGCATGTCGCCGGGTGGCACGAGTACCCGAAGTACACCTACGACTATGCGCGCCTGGTGTCGCAGGCGCATGCCAACGGCATCCTCGTCTATGCCTGGCTCGAACCGCCGCAGGTGAGTCCGAAGTTCTGGGCTGACCATCCGGAGTGGCGGGAGAAAAACTACAGGGGGGAGGATGTCGGCTCGGGCTTGATCCGCCCGTCGTGGCGCACTCCGATGGCGCTGACGGAGAAGAAGTGCCTCGATGCGGCTATCCAGAAATACCGGGAGCTCCTGCAGCAGTTCGATTTCGACGGGGTGAACCTTGCAGAGTTGAATTTCGAGGCCGGCCAGGGCCTGGAGGAGCCGCAGCTCTACACACCCATGCATCCCTCGGCACGCGAAGCGTTCAGGCACCGCTATGGATTCGACCCCGCAACCGTGTTCAATCACGAGTCGCCCAACTACTGGCGGACGAATTTCGCCGCCAGGATCGCCCTGACGGAATTCCGCATCGCCAAGCTGCACGACATCTATATCCAGCTGCTCACCATGTTCACCGGCATCGCCCGGGAGCGCCCGGGCTTTCAAGTGATTGTCACGGCATATGACAGCTATGGCTCGCCGCAGCTGCGCGAATACCTGGGTGTCGATATGGGCTCCATCATCGGCCTCCAGAAGCAGTACGGGTTCCATCTCTCGGTGGAGGATCCCGAGCCCTTCTGGTCCACCACACCGCTGCGGTATGCCGCGCTGGGCAGGCAATACGCGAAGCTTCTCGGAGACTCCTCAAGGCTCATGCTCGACCTGAACATCGGCAATTTCCGCAAGCCGGAGGTGATCACGCCCTTCCCGACCACGATCCAGACGGGCACCGAGAGCTTCCAGATGATCAGGTCGGCCGCCGCGGGATCGGACCGGGCCGTGATCTATTCCGAGGCGACCATCAATCCACAGGATCTCATCTTCTTCCCGTTCGCGCAGGCGGCCGCGGTCTCGGCCCGGCCGGCGGCCGACGGGTACGATGTCGACGCCCCCTGGTCGTTCATGCTCCGCCTTCCGCGGGAAATCGTTGAGGTCCTCATCGACGATGTGCCGCTGGCGCCGTCACGGGAGAACAGCTACCTCGTACCGGCGGGGAGACACCACGTCGTCATGAGCACGGACCATCAGAACCTCTCCGCGCACGAGCTGCAGCCGAGGATAATGAACATCACCGGCAGCCTCACCTCCGTCGCGTACGACCAGCGGACGATCAGGTTTACCTACGCCTCAGGGACGCGGACGCTGCTCTCGGTGAACCGGTCGCCGGAGCATGTCACGGTCGACGGCTTGCCCCTTGCCGTCACGGTCATGAAGGGCAACGACTGCTACACGGTGTTCCTCCCGCCCGGCGGGCACGCCGTGGAGCTTGTGGCGGGGGACCAGTTCTCCTACGGCGTCTCGTGGACGAGCTTCTGGTCCACCACGGTGATTGCGATCTTCGGCACAATCGCCGTCGCGCTCCTGCTCGTGATGTACCTCCTGGTGGTCGTTGTCCGCCGCCGCTATCGCGTTCCCGCCGCAGCCGCCGCCACCTCTCCCTAGCCCGCCTATGACAGTCCTCGAGCTGGACCTGAGTTTTCTCTTCGTCGTTGCGGTCATCCTGATCTGGTTCATGATTGCGTACCAGTTCGTGCTCACCTGTTTCGGCTACCTCAACTACATGAAGTCCCTGCGGGAGAGGCGTCAGGTGGACGGGATGTCCTTTGACTATCCATCCTGCACTATCCTGATTCCGGCGCATGACGAGGAGAAGGTCATCGACCGGACGCTGGAGGCGATGAGGCGCCTGGAGTATCAGCCCGGCCGTCTGACCATCACGGTCATCAATGACGGTTCAGCCGACCGTACGCGGGACATCGTGCTGAAGCATGCCGCCGAGGATCCGCGCGTCACGCTCTTCGACGTCCCGGCGGGAGAGGGGGGAAGGGGGAAATCACGGGCTCTCAACCTCGGCGTGCAGCATGTCGCCTCCGAGATGATCGCCATCTATGACGCAGACAACACGCCGCACCCGGATGCGCTCCGCTACCTCGCAGCGCAGCTGCTGCTCCACGGCGAGCTGGGTGCGGTGATCGGGAAATTCAGGACCGTCAACAAGAACGTCAACCTGCTGACGCGCTTCATCAACATAGAAACCCTGAGCTTCCAGTCCATGCTCCAGGCCGGGCGCTGGCAGATGCACAACATCGCCACGCTCCCGGGGACGAATTTCGTGATGTGGACGAAGCTGATCCGCGAGCTGAACGGCTGGGACGAACAAGCGCTCACCGAAGATTCGGAATTGACCATCCGGATTTACGAACGGGGCTACAAGATCAAGTTCATTCCGTATGCCATCACCGAGGAACAGGAGCCGCAGTCGTGGCGGGTATGGCTCCGCCAGCGCACCCGGTGGGTCCGGGGCAACAACTACGTGATCGCCAAGTTCTTCAGGCATATCCTCCGGTTCCGGAACCGGCGGCTCGCTGTCGATCTCCTCTACACCCTGTCGCTGTACTACGTGTTCTTCATCGCCATCCTGATCTCCGACCTGCTCTTCCTCGTGAGCGTGCTCAACCTGGTCACCATGTCCCTGCCGGGACCCTATACCGTCGTGTGGGCTATGGCCTTCATCCTCTTCATCTTCGAGATCCTGCTCGCGGTCTCCTTCGACGGCGAGGACCGCTTCCGCAACCTTGCCTTGATCCTGCTGATGTACTTCACCTACTGCCAGTTCTGGATCTACCTGGTCGTGAAGGCCTTCTACCTCGACTACATCAAGAGGGAAAAGCGGTCGTGGGACAAGACCGTGCGATTCGAAGTGAGGGAGGAACACAACTCCTGAATGGCGGCGGAGCACGGCGCGGAGCGCACCCGTCCCTTCCGCGCGTCCCGCGCAGCAGGGCGCCGCGCGGAGAAAACTCCTTGTGGATGGGCGTCGTCCCTGTGGCGGCGCCAGCCCGTCAGCGCACCACGACCATGCGCTTGATCTCGGTTCCGCTGGGCGTCTCGAGACTGTAATAGTATATGCCCGATGCCAGCGGCGACGTGTTGATCGAGACCGTGTGCTGCCCTGCTTCCATCGGGCCGTCGATCGCAGTGATGACTTTGCGCCCCAGAACGTCAAAGACGCGAACCACAACCNNTCTCCTGCGGGCAAACCTGTAGATCTTTCCGTCGGACCAGCCGGTGAAGTAGAGCTCGCTCCGCTCGTCCACCCCGAACGAGGAAACCAGTGTCCCTGCGACGGCCAGAAGCGTGTCCTGCGTGACCCGGCCGTCCTCGTACCGCAGCATCCAGATCCTTCCGCTGCCAAAGTCCCCGTAGATGTAGGCCCCGGCAAGATCGGGAAGGCTGGTTCCCCGGTAGACGTACCCTCCCGTGACGCAGATGCCGAGATCGTGTCCGTAATCCTTGACCGGCATCAACAGTCCCGTGGAATCGCACGAGCCCCCTCCCGGGCGGCAGATCCGGCCCTCCATGTTGCTCCAGCCGTAGTTACCTCCCTTCACGACGATGTCCACCTCCTCCCGCGCCCCCTGCCCCACATCCCCCGCCCAGAGCCGGCCGGTGACAGCGTCAAAGCTGAAGCGCCAGGGATTGCGCAGGCCGTAGGCCCAGATCTCCTCTCTCCATCCGCTGGTGTTTCCCGCGAAGGGATTGTCAGGCGGAACCTTGTACCCCCTGACTCCGCTGACGTCTATGCGGAGGATTTTTCCCAGCAGCGTGGACCGGCTCTGGCCGTTGTTGAAAGGGTCGTTCCCCCATCCTCCGTCTCCCACCCCGATGTACAAATTCCCGTCCGGTCCGAACGCAAGCATTCCGCCGTTGTGGTTCGCATACGGTTTGTCTATCTGCAGGAGCACAGTCTCGCTCGACGGGTCAGCGCTGTCAGGATCGGTGCGTGAAACATCGTACCGTGCCACGACCACCTGATACTCACTGGTGCCAGCCTTGAAGGCTGTGAAGTTGACGTAGAACCGGCCGCTCGTACGGAAGTCGGCCGGAAAGGCCAAACCAAGCAGCCCTTCTTCACCGCTTGAGGAGCTGATCCTCCGGGAAAGATCCAGGAACGTGGCCGTGCGTGAGGCTGCCGAGTCGTTGGGGAACACTTTGATGAAGCCGCCCTGCTCGACGACAAAGACACGGCGTGTGCCGTCACCGGCACTGGCGAAGAAGAGTGGATGATTGAAGGTGAGATGCGGGAAGGCGTCGACGATGAGGGCCGGCTGTGCGTCAGCTGGCGACCCGAAAACGAGCAACATGACGAAAAAGAGACACACCAGCCGTGTATGAACCCCCAATGCTCCCCCCTCAGGTATTGCGGTCTATGTGTATGAACGCCGGCAAGCAGCGAAAGATTCCTCGCGTGGCGCCGTTCTGGGTCAGGCAGGAAGAGTGCGATAACAGTCCGCGGGTTCTATTTCAGGGAAGCGGGCCTCGGATACAGAGACGCGCACGGCACAAGTCTTGCCCCGGCGCCGTCATGGACTGCCATGGACCTGCCGCTGTAGATCGATGCGCTGCCGTACACCCCGCTACGGTTCATGGCATAGAAGATCACATCGAAGGACGGGTGGATGTCGTCAAAACGGAGCCGGGCCATCCTCGTATGTGCCACGATCCGCTGGCACGCAGCGAGACAGGCTTCCTCGGGTGATTTCCCCAGCCGCATCCATTCCACGATCATGACGCTGCTGCAATTTGCCAGGTTCGCTTCGCCGCGCCCCGTCGATCCGGCAGAGCCAACCTCGTTGTCGGCATAGAGCCCTGCTCCGATGATCGGAGAGTCGCCGACGCGCCCGGGAATCTTGAAGGCGAGGCCGCTGGTGGTCGTGACACAGGAAATGTTTCCCTTGACGTCGATGGCACTGCAGTGGATCGTGCCGTAGTGCCTGAGATACGGCTCGAGGAGAGCCCCGATATTCCGGTCTTCAGGCGTATGGGGCGGGAGCCAGTCGTCCTGTGTCGACATGGTCTCTTTCCAGCGGAGCCAGATCTCGCGGGCCTTGTCGGTCAGAAGGTTCTCTTCCGGGAACCCGTGCGCCCTGGCAAAGCGGAGCGCCCCTTCACCCACAAGAAGCACATGATCGCTCCGTTCCATGACCATCCGTGCGACCTTCGAAGGGTTCTTGATATTCCGGATGGAAGCCACCGCGCCGGCACGGTGCGTGGGTCCGTGCATCACGGCCGCATCGAGCTCCACCACGCCATCCTCGTTCGGGAGTCCCCCGTATCCGACGCTGGTGTCATTCGGGTCGTCTTCCACGATGTTCACCCCCGCAATGACTCCGTCGAGCGCCTCTCCTCCTGCGCGGATCACCTCCATGGCCTTCTTCACTGCTTCGATGCCGTTTGCGCTCGAGATCACGAGCGGGCCCGGAGACCCCTCTTCCGGGGTCCCGCCCCTGAGGACATCAGGGAAGGAAGAGGTCAGTAGCGCGCCGGTTCCTGCAGCGGCTGCCTTCAGGAGAAACTCGCGCCTGTTGCTGGACATGGAATGCTCCCGGGGTGTCGATGGACGGCAATGGCCCTAAAGACGCAAAGAGGATGGAGATTGTCAACTAAGGTCGCTATACTGTGACACCGGCGGTGCAGCACCTGATGTGCGTGCCGGGCGAAAGGGGAGTGCCTGGCTGTGACCACCATCCTTTTCTTCAAACCATACGGGGTGCTCTCCCAGTTCACCAGGGAGGCAGGGCATCAAAGTCTGGCGGACTTCGGCCCGTTTCCCGGCGATGTCTATCCCGCCGGGCGGCTCGACGCGGACACCGAAGGGCTCCTGCTCCTGACGAACGACAACCGGCTCAAACATCGTCTCGCCGATCCGCGGTTCTTCCATCCGAAGAAATACCTGGTCCAGGTGGAGCGCGTGCCGGATGCGGAGGCGCTGAGGCGCCTCCGGGAAGGGGTGATGATCGACGGTGAGAGGACACGGCCTGCTGAGGCTGTGCTCCTCGCTCAGGAGCCGGATCTCCCCCCGCGGCCGGTCCCGATCCGCTTCCGCCGGAACGTCCCCACCGCCTGGATTGCGCTTACGATCACCGAGGGCCGGAACCGGCAGGTGCGGAAGATGACGGCCTCCGCCGGGCATCCGACCCTGAGGCTGGTCCGCGTGCAGATCGGGGACTTGGCGCTGGGGGGCCTTAAGCCGGGGGAGATGCGTACGCTTGGCGTAGCGGAGGTGAACACCCTGTGCGGGAATCCCCGAAAACCTCCCGCCCCCGCCGCTCCGGCAAAAGTCCGGCACAATCAGGCCGGGGGAACCGGCGGGTAAAGCATGCGATCCGAGTCCCCTCTCCGTGCAGGCACTTTTTCCCGCGCGCGGTTCGCGGCGGAGCTCTGTCGCAAGCAGCGGTTCAGAAAATTTGCGCCAGGCCGACGGTGGCCGTGAACCCGCCGGGGGAGGAGAGTCGCCAGGTGCCATCCACCCGAAAGAGCTCGAAGATGCGGTTCAGGCCGATGCCGGCCTCGTAGTACCATCCGTCCGGGCGGCTGCCGTTGCCCCCCCACGCATTGGCGATTCCGCCGTTGATGATCAGCTCGAAGCTATTCTTATAGAGGAAGGGGATGCCCATGGCTAGGAACGGCAGGCTTCTGAAGTTGTGCTCCAGGTTCAGTGCAACATAGCGCGTGCCCGTGAACTCTTTCACGTCCATGGCGCGCATTGATCCAAAGCCTGCGGTGTAGCTCGATGAAGTTTCCACGGAGAAATACCTCTGTCGGGGAGGCTGGCCGGAGGTGGTCCCGGCTGCAAGCCTGAGGCGAAACATGGGCTTGAACAGGAAGCTCCTGCCAAAGGTGGGAACCGCCAGGGTGCCGAAGAGATGGTACTGGGTGAACGAGAAGCCGCTTGCCGCCAGGGACGGCGAGGAATACTCGACGGAGAGCCCCATGGCATCGCTCGAGAAGAATTCTATAGGCTGGGGTTCGCGTCCCAGCCTGAGGTCAAGGCGAATGCTCCTGAGCCGGCCTTCATCGGCCTGAGGGTTCGGCCTGTAAGAACGCGACGGGTAGAGGATGCTGTAGCCGGTGGTCGGCGGGGCGTTGAACTGCCACTGGCTTGTGAACGTCACCCTGCCCGAAAGCACGGGCGAGGGGACAACCTCAAGGTGGGCGTTCCACCCCTCCGCGCGGTAGTAGTCGTAGTAGTCGTCTTTGAAGAAGAGCGCGGTCAGTCCGTTCAGGAATCCCTGGTAGGGCTGCCATCCCGGAGTGGTCTCGTAGCGGTGGGTCCAGTCCGCCCCGAACCCGACCGTGCGCTCCGCCGATGTGAAGACCGTCGCCCCGGCCGAGGCACTGGAGGTCTTGCTCGAAAACCCGTAGGCCGCCGATCCGCGGACCTTGAGGTACGGTGAGAGCGAATCGAGGGCGGCGTCGAGCCCGGCATGAAACCCTTCGACCCGGTTGAAGGAGAGGTCCAGGTAGGAGAGGGCCGAGGCCGTGCCGCCCGAGGCGAGCGCGGCTGCGAGGCCGCCCGGTCGGAATTGCGCTTCCAGGGTCTTGCTGCTGTCAAGCGTGAGGTACGCGGCGTGCTCGTCGTGGGTCAGCGGCAGCAGGTCGGACGAGGCCCAGTAGGCGGAGTCGTGCAGGGCCGCCGACGAATCGACTGCGACCCGGGGTTTCCGGAAGATGCTGTCGGGTACGGGGACATTGATCGCATATGAGGAGATGACAGAGATCTGCTCGAACCCGATGGGGGGAAACGTGATGCCGGGGAACCCGACGACAAAACGGCCGTCTATCCGGATGTCCGCCGGCATCCAGAATGCGGAGTCAGCCAGCATGAACTGCTGGCGATAGCGAAGCCGGTGTTCGCGGACAAAAGGGATGCTGAACGCCTCGTTCGGCTCCACGTCCACCCCCGCCAGCGCATAGGTGTCCCCGTCAATGGAAACCGTGCCGTTGAACAGGGGGATGAGCCGTGTCCGGGGAATCATGCGGATGTCGTAGAGCTCGTGGCCGGATCCTGAGCGGGTACGCTCCAGGGTGTAGTCGTAATACTCGAACGCGTCGTCGGCTGTTGGTCCCACGAAATCGTAACCGAGGAAGTGGAGGCGGTCTTCATTGAAGTTCAGGATCCTGCCCACGGAAGCAAGGTTGAACGACTCGTTGATGTTGGCGGTCTGGCGCCGCCGGACGATGACCTCGCGGAGGGTATCCCCGGTGCGCCAGTAGCCGAGCGTTGCAGCCTCGGTGATGCTGGCAATCGAGGTGTCGCGCCGGATCACCTGCCGTGTGAAGGCCTCCATGGTGAATGAGAACAGGCGGTCGATCCACTGGTGTTTGCGGGCAATTGCCCGCCTGATGATGGTGGCGGCGGGATCCTCGGAGGTGACCACGACTTCCGGCAGGATGATGTCCGAAGGCTGAAGGGTGAATTCGTAGGAGGCGGGAGGCGTGCCGGAGAGCGTCAGGGTATCGGGGCGGTACCCGAGCGCGCTTGCGATGACCGTGCGTTCGTCCCCTTCCAGAGACAGGGCAAACTGTCCGGTGGGGTTGGCGATCGTCCCGTGCGTCGTTCCCATGATCCTGATGGATGCGGCGGGAACGGGTTCATGCGTTACCGCATCGACAACTTTCCCGAGGAGCGCCGTCCGCTGTTGTGCGAGGCACGATGCGATGAGGAAACCGGCTGCGAGCAGCGCGGCAGGCAGTCGATGCATGGTGGTGCCGGGAATCACCCTGGAAGAATGCTCTTTCGGAACCGGGAAAAAAAGCCGCCGTGAGGCCTGGCCGATGCCTCCTCCGGCTCTGGCGCGGACGGAGGCGCCGGCGTTGCGGCATCCTGTTGTGTTGCAGCCAAGTGCTGCCGAAGGATCTGCGCGGTGCCCGGTTGCACGGGAGCGGGAGAGAGAAGCGTGCCCCGCTTCCGTACCTGCTCGAAGGCGGGGACGATCAGTTCTTCCGTCTTCATGACATCTGCACTGAGCGGATCGAGCAGGTAGGCCTTCATGAGTGTGTCGAATGCCGTGACGTATGCCCCCCGCTCGAATAGGCTGCGGGCATCGGCCGTCAACCGCTTCACCTGCTGCTGAAGGTCGTTCTGGGCGGCTTGCAGAAGAGCCGCCGCCTGTGTGTTGGGAGTTGCAGTCATGGTGCCCGGTGCCCTTTCGCGAAGAGCGATACGCTCCATGATCGCACCGATGTACTCGTTTGCCGGCTCCAGTGAACGGGCGTTCGAGAGCAAATCCCTCGCCCTCGACAGGTTCCCGGCTTTGATGTGCTTCTCGGCTCTGCGGATGAGCTCGCTCACCCCGCTGGCAGTGACCTGCATCGGCATTGTTGGGCCCCCCCCCGGATGCTTCAGGAATAATATAGTCGGCGGTCCAGGAAGACGCAAGGGTCCGGCGTCTCCGCGAATGAAAAAAAAGTGCGAGACTCATGTTCAGGCATGGTCGCCGTGGATTTCAACCATGGACGGAAATGTGCGTTTCCGGAAAGGACATCATGAAAATCCAGGACGCGGTTGTGGTGATCACCGGGGCTTCGTCGGGCATAGGCGCGGCGCTGGCTAGACTCCTTGGGTCCGGCGGGGCCCGATGCGTGCTGGCTGCGCGGCGCCTCCCCGAGCTCCTCGACGTGGCCCGCGCTGTCGATGCTTCCGGAGGAAATGCCCTGGCGGTCCAGGCGGATGTGAGCACCAGGTCGGGAGGCGAGGCGGTAATCGGGCGCACCCTGGAAGCCTTCGGCCGGGTCGATGTTCTGGTGAACAACGCCGGCCGTGGACACCTGGCGAGCGTGGAAGAGACCTCCGACGGCGTGATCGACAGCATCTTCCGGACCAACGTGTACGCGCTCTGGCACACGACCCGCCCGGCTCTCCATGCCATGCGGGCGCAGGGGAGCGGCCACATCATCAACATGGCAAGCATGGCGGGGAAGATCGGCTTTCCCTTCAACAGCGCCTATGTGGCCGCAAAGCATGCGTGCGTCGGGTTCACCCTTGCCCTCCGTGCCGAGCTCGCAGGGACACCCATCCATGCCTCGGTCGTCTGCCCGGCCGGCGTGAAGACTCCCTGGGCATCGGTCACCGAAGGGGCTCCGATGCTCTCTCTCCTGTCGGCATCGGGTCCGGCGGTGAAACGGATAGCCGCGGAAAAGAACATCCTGCTGCCGGACATCGAGGGATTGATTCCACCGGAACGGGTCGCGGAGGCGATTCGCGAGTGCATCCTGCATCCCGTTCCTGAAGTGTTCACCCACCGGGGGTCTCGCGAATTCGCGGCACTTGCGGCCACCAACCTTCTCGAGGCGGAGCGCCGCCAGCTCCCCGTGGTGCTCGGCGAACGCGAAGTGTACGTCTCCCAAGTACGTCTCCCAAGGTACGACTCCCAAGGTGCCTCCCAAGGTCACGACGCCTTGTGATTCCTCCCTCTTCTTCTTATACTCCCCGCATGACTTCATCGTCCAGACCCCCCAGGATTGCCATCGTCCATGAGTGGCTCACGGGGATGCGCGGTGGCGAAAAGTGTGTCGAAGCCCTCTGCGAGGTGTATCCCGGCGCCCATCTCTTCACGCTGCTGCACAACCCCGGGTCTGTCTCGCCGGTCATCGAGCGCATGCCGATTCATACATCCTTCATTCAGCACTTGCCGTTCGCATCCCGCCGGTATCGCCACTACCTGCTCCTCTTTCCCGCCGCCATCGAGCGGCTGGATCTCGACGGCTTTGACATCGTCATCAGTTCGAATCACTGCGTCGCGAAAGGAGTCCGGACACCCCCCTCGTCCCTCCACATCTGCTACTGCCATACGCCGATGCGGTACATCTGGGGCCTGTATGATCAATACTTCGGTCCGGGCCGGGCGGGACTGCCCACACGGATGGCGATGGGTGCGGCGGTGGGATGGCTGCGCCGTTGGGACGTCAGGACGGCGGCACACCCCCACTGGTTCGTGGCGAATTCCGAGAACGTCAGGCGGCGAATTCGGGACCTCTACGCTCGTGATGCGGATGTGATCTACCCCCCCGTGGACGCCGCGGACATGAGCATATCACGTCGGGACGAAGGGTATTTTCTCATGGTGACGGCACTGGTCCCGTACAAGCGGATCGATCTGGCGGTGGCGGCCTTTACCCGGATGAGAGAAAGGCTAGTAATCGTCGGCGGTGGGCCCGAAAAGGAACGTCTGCTCCGGACTGCCGGTCCATGTGTTGAGTTCCGGGGCTGGCTCTCCGACCGCGAGGTCCGCGACCTGTATGCCGGCTGCTCCGGTGTAATCCTCCCCGGGGAAGAAGATTTTGGCATCGTTCCCCTTGAAGCGATGGCCTGCGGAAAACCCGTCGTGGCGTTTGCGAAGGGAGGGGCATTGGAAACGGTGCTGGAGGGCCCGGAGCTCATCACGGGGGTCCTCTTTCGCGAGCAGTCCGCCGATTCCCTGTCCAGTGCCGTCAAACAATGCCGGTCGGCCGTGTTCGATCCCGAGGCCATCCGCCGCTTTGCCCTCTCATTTGACCGGGCACGGTTCAAGAGCTCGATGGCGGAATATGTGCAACGCCGGTGGATCGGCCATCGATCGCCTCAACTGCAAGGGACAAAAGAAGTTATCGGTAACCTCCGTTGACATTCTTGCGGCTATTCCGTATATTGATCGTTCAGGTCTGGAAGGACGCGCATGCATCCGGAGGGATCCCGGCACCGCAAAAGTCCCCGTCAGTTCGACATCGTCGTCATTCCTGTTGGTGAAGGAGAGAAGACCCGGACCCTACGCGCCAGCTGGCTGAGGCTCGCGCTCTTCGGTGCGGCCGGCATCCTCCTGTGTCTCGGCATTGGCTTCACTGTTCTTGTGTACACACCTCTCGCCGGCCTTGTGCCCATTCCGAATCCTGCTCTCGAGCGGCGCTACGGCCAGCAGATCGTCACACTCCAGCAGCAGCTCAATTCTCTGGCTCAGGATGTCCTGATCGTGAAGGATTACAACGTCCAGCTCCGGAAGGCGCTTGGCGAGGGATCGACGGGGGACTCGACGACCGTGCACGGCGCCGGAGCGTCACTGATGGCCGATGGCATCTCTCCCCCCGAGGCTCTGCCGCAGGGAAAGCCCCCGGCCGCATCGGCAGTAGGGCGGCAGGACGCGGCGTCGATGGACGAGGAGACCGGGAGCGTGGATCTGGCCCCGATCGCCGGATACGGCAACATTGTGACGGCAACTGACGGAGGACGGGCCTCATTTCCTCTGATGATGCCGGTCGACGGGCTGGTGTCGCAGGGTTTCGATCCCTCGCAGGGCCACTATGGGATCGATATCGCCGGCAAACGGGGTACCCCGGTGTTTGCGCCGGCTGACGGCCATGTGGTCTTTGCCGGCTGGACCTACGACGACGGCAACATGCTGATCATCGCGCACGACGGTGGGTATATGACCGTGTACAAGCACAATCAGACGCTTCTGACAAGCTCGCAAATGGTCGTGCGGCGGGGTGAATCCGTATCGCTGCTGGGAGAGTCCGGACGCACCAGTTCCGGTCCTCACCTGCATTTTGAAGTCTGGCACGACGGCATCCCGCGCGATCCGAACGAGTATTTGTTGACACCCGCGATTACACAATAGCCAGAGCCTCTGGAAGGGAATGACATGGCTGAAAAGCACGGCAACGGCGTCCTGAGCCTGATCGGCTCCGGAACGGTGGTCGAAGGAAAGATCATGACAGACGGAAGCGTCAGGGTCGACGGGCGCCTCGTGGGTCACATCATCTCGAAGGCGAACGTCACGATCGGAGCCGGTGGTGCTGTGGAGGGAACGATCCAGGGGGCCAATATCTCGCTGGCCGGCAACGTGAACGGCACCATAGCGGCGACGGAGAAGATCGTCCTGGAGACCAAGTCGGTGATGCGCGGCGACATCAGCGCGCAGCGGCTCGTCGTGGACGAAGGAGCCATCTTCGACGGGAAGTGCAACATGAGCGGCGGGGAGGCGGCCATACAAGGTCCGCCGAGGGAGCAGCCTTTGCCCGGCAAGGAGCCGGATCCGGGCAAACACCGGTGAGCGCGCCGGGACACAACACCTGGTTTGCCGGCGCCGGGGTGTTCCTCACCGTGGGCATTCAGCTTGCCGTCACGGTGGTGGTCCTGTTCTTCCTTGGCCGGTGGCTGGATGAAAGGCTCGGCACAAGCCCGTGGCTGATGCTCGCCGGCCTGCTGCTCGGCATTGTGGGAGGCATGATCAAGTTCTTCCGGAGTGCTATCGCCCTCGGCCGGGAAGAAGACGCTCACAGCAACAGGGGGGGCGACCAATGAAGTGGCCCTTCCCCCGCCAGGTCGGCATCACCTTGCTGGTCGTCGTTCTTCTTGCAGCATACCCGATGCTCCGCTTCGCCTCCGGCCCCGTGATTGGCGGGGCGCTCATCGGCGCCGCCCTGAGCACGCTGAACGTGATGCTGGGGTATCTGGCGATCGAGTATGCGTATGGAAAGTCCTCCACCGTCTTTCTCCGGACGGTCATGGGGGGAATGGGACTCCGGCTGCTGTTCATGCTCGGATCCATGACGGTGCTGATCCTCCTGTGCCGGGTCCATACCGCGGCGCTCATGGTATCGGTGCTCGGCTTCTACGTGATCTTTCTGGTCCTCGAAGTTCTTTTTCTCCAGCGCAAAGTGCTGGTGAACAACCAAAGGTAACTACCTCAGCCAGGATCCATGGACGAACAACACGACTCGCACGGAACGAGTCATCCGGCGGAAACGCCCGCGCATGAGGGAACCCATGTGTCCGGCGGCGGAGCCGAGCCCGGCGAGCACAACCTGTTCACCGATCTGCTCCACCACACGCAGGATTCCCGCGTCCTCGAATACCCGGGCGGACATCTGGAGCTTCCCTATATTCTCATCGAACGGGACGGCGTGCACTGCTATCGCTCCGCGGAGAGCCTGCGCTCGGCCGGACTCTACACGACGACGGGAACGGGCTCTGCCCTCCGGACAGACACCGGAGCCCCGCCGATGCTCGACATGTCGGTCACGAAGCATGTGTTTTTTCTCTGGGTGGCGGCAGCCCTTCTCTGCCTTTGTGCCGTCCGCGCTGCCCGTCGCAACGCCCGCCGGATGGTCCCCTCCGGATTCGGCAACCTCGTCGAGACCGTCGTGGTGTTCATCCGCGATGAGATCGCCGTTCCGAACATGGGACAGGATGGCGTCAGGTACCTTCCGTATCTGCTGACCACGTTCTTCTTCATCCTGATCATGAACCTGCTGGGCCTCATTCCCTACGGGTCCACCTCCACGGGGAATGTCAACGTTACGGCGGGGCTCGCGTGCATCGCCTTCATCATGATCCAGGCCTCGGCGATCCGGGCCCACGGCGTGAAGCAGTACTTTGCCCACCTCACCGGGGGGGTCCACTGGGCGCTCTGGCCCATCATGATTCCCATCGAAATTCTCGGGCTGTTCACCAAGCCGTTCGCTCTCTGCATCCGTCTGTTCGCCAACATGACCGGGGGGCACATCGTCATCGTATCGCTCATCGGCCTGATTTTCATCTTCCGGTCATATCTCATCGCCATCGCACCGGTCGGCTTCGTGGTGGCCATCATGTTCCTGGAGATTTTTGTCGCCTTTCTGCAGGCCTACATCTTCACGATGCTGACATCGCTGTTCATGGGGCTCGGCATGGAGCCCTCGCACGAAGAGCGTTCACCTCACCCACACGTCCACTAAGGAGAACCACCATGGATCCCAAAGCTCTCGGCTATCTGGCGGCCGGCATCGGCGCCGCCATCACGGTCATCGGCGCCGGCCTCGGAATCGGCAAACTGGCCGCGGCAGCGATGGAAGCAAGCGGCCGGCAGCCTGAGGTCGCGGGACAGGTCCGCACGAGCATGCTGATTGCAGCCGCGCTGATTGAAGGCGCGACCTTCTTCGCCCTTGCCATCTGCATTATTCTGGCCACCAAGTAAGAACTTCTTCGGAAAGAGCCCATGCTCGAGATCAACCCTGGCCTCATCCTCTGGACGATCATCACCTTCGTGATCGTGGTGGTGATTCTCCGCGGCACGGCCTGGAAACCGCTGGTGAAGGCATTGAACGACCGCGAGGAGAAGATCCGCCAGTCGCTGGAACTCGCGGAGCGCGCCCATGCCGATGCCCAGCGCATGCTGGAAGAGAACCGCGTTCAGCTGGCGGCGGCGGGGGAGCAGGCAGCCCGCATCATCAGGGACGGGCGGGATATGGGCGAGCGCCTGAAGAACGAAATCCTGGAAAAGGCCCAGGCATCCTCGCGCCAGACGGTGGAAATGGCGAAAGCGGAAATCAACCGCGAAAAGGAGGCGGCGCTTACCCAGCTCCGCGGCGAAGTGGCCGATCTTGCCATCGCAGCAGCAGGCAAGATCCTCGAGGCCAACCTCGATGAGCCGCGGCAACGGAAACTGGTGGACTCCGTCATCCGGGAACTTTCCGGGAGCACCTGATCCATGACTATGAAGAACCCCCGCGTGGCCCGGCGGTATGCGCGGGCCCTTATGACGGTCGCCGAAGAGCGGGACGCTGTCGACTCCACCTCGGAATCGATGGCCATGATCAGCCGCGTTCTCGGCTCTTCACGCGAGCTCCGTCTGCTGCTGGCGAGTCCGATCGTGCCGGAGAGCAGGAAGGCGTCCATCGTCCGTGAGCTGTTCCAGGGACGGGCGGGGGATCTTGCGATGGCGTTCGTCGAACTGCTTGTGCGCAAGCACCGTGAGGTGCACCTGGCCGAAGTGATCATCCAGTTCCAGGCCCTCCACGACGAGCTGCGCAATATCGTGACCATCGAGGTGACGTCCGCCGTTGCGCTGAAGCCCGGCCAGGAGAAGACGCTGAAAGCCGGGCTTGAACGCCGTACCGGTAAGTCCGTCCGGCTCCGCCTTGTGGGCGACCCCGGGATCATGGGCGGTCTCGTGATCAAGATCGGCGACACGGTGCTCGATGCCAGCGTCACACACCAGCTCGCCCGGTTGCGCGAACAGTTTGCCAAATCATCATAGGAATAACCATGGCTGACGTACGACCTGAAGAAGTCTCTGCCATCCTGCGGAGGCAGCTGGCCGGGTTTGAGAAAGAAACCGATACCTACGATGTCGGGACCGTTCTCCAGGTGGGAGACGGTGTGGCTCGCGTCTACGGACTGTCCAGGGCTCTCATGAGCGAGCTCCTCGAATTTCCCCGCGGAATCTTCGGCATGGTGCTGAACCTGGAAGAGGATAATGTCGGATGTGTCCTGTTCGGGGAGAGCTCCGAGATCAAGGAAGGCGACACGGTGAAACGTACGGGCCGGGTGGCATCGATGCCCGTGGGGGAAGCCATGCTGGGGCGGGTGGTGAACGCCCTGGGACAGCCGATCGACAACCGTGGACCGGTGCTGACCGAGCAACTCATGCCGATCGACCGGAAGGCTCTCGGCGTGGTCCAGCGCCAGCCCGTCAAGGAACCGCTCCAGACCGGACTGAAAGCCGTCGATGGCATGATCCCGATCGGACGCGGTCAGCGCGAGCTGATCATCGGCGANNGGCAAGACCGCCATCGCCCTCGACACGATCATCAACCAGAAGTTCACCCATACCGAAGAGGCGAAGGCCCTCGGCGTCCAGCCCGTCTACTGCATCTACGTCGCCATCGGTCAGAAAAGCTCGACCGTCGCCCAGGTGGTGGACAAGCTCCAGGCCGAAGGGGCCATGCCCTACACTACCATTATTGCCGCGCCGGCAAGCGATCCGGGACCGATGCAGTACATCTCCCCGTATTCCGGCGCCACCCTGGGGGAATACTTCCGCGACAGCGGGCGCCATGCCCTGGTGGTGTACGACGACCTGACCAGGCAGGCGCAGGCCTACCGGCAGCTTTCCCTCCTGCTCCGCCGCCCGCCGGGACGCGAGGCGTATCCGGGAGATGTCTTCTATCTCCATTCACGTCTCCTCGAACGGGCCTCGAAGCTCAGCGACGAGCTCGGAGGCGGAAGCCTCACCGCGCTCCCGGTCATCGAAACACAGGCAAACGACGTCTCGGCCTACATCCCGACAAACGTGATCTCCATTACCGACGGCCAGATCTATCTGGAGCCCGGCATGTTCAATGCCGGCATCCGCCCTGCGATCAACATAGGCATCTCCGTGTCCCGCGTGGGGGGAAGCGCCCAGATCAAGGCGCTCCGGAAGGTCGCCGGACGCCTCCGCATTGAGCTTGCCCAGTACCGAGATCTCGAAGCGTTCTCGAAGTTCGGCTCCGACCTCGACAAATCCACGGTCGCCCAGCTGCGGCGC
Organism: Ignavibacteriota bacterium; assembly: GCA_003152875.1. Classification (GTDB taxonomy): domain Bacteria; phylum Bacteroidota; class Ignavibacteria; order UBA10030; family UBA6906; genus Fen-1262. The sequence continues at coordinate 33,751 of PMBF01000112.1, forward strand.
GGCGCGGCCCTGGTGGAGCTGCTCAAACAGGGACAGTACGTGCCGATGCCCGTCGAGCAGCAGGTCGTCATGATCTTCGCGGGCACCAACGGGGTGCTGGACGACGTGCCGCTCGATCACATCCAGCGGTTCGAGAAGGAGTTTCTCGAATTGATGCAGCTCCAGCATGCCGATCTGCTCCGCACCATCGCCCGGGTGAAGGACCTGACCGACGACACGACCTCCCGTCTGAAGGAAATCCTCGGGTCGTTCAAGGACATGTTCATGGCGTCCGTACGAGCCGCAGTCACCGCAGCCTGAGGCGAGATCCTCCATGCCGACACTCCGAGAGGTCCGCAGCCGCATCACCGGCGTCAAGAAGACGCAGAAAATCACCCGGGCGATGAAAATGGTCTCCGCCGCCAAGCTCCGCCGCGCGCAGACGGCCGTGCTCGCTGCCCGGCCGTATGCGGCGTCAATGCAGAAGCTGCTCGGAGTCCTGGCCTTCAAAGCCGGCGCCGATGCCGACACGCTGCTGATCCAGCGCCCCGTCTCGTCGGCGGCCATTGTCGTTGTCACCGCCGACCGCGGGCTCTGCGGCGCGTTCAACTCCAACATCATCAAGGCGGCGCAGGGGCGCATCGAGGCAGAGTACTCGGCGTTCGAAACGGCAGGGAAGCTCCGGCTGATCACGATCGGCCGTAAGGGAAGCGATTTTTTCACCAAGCGACGCTCTCCGGTCTTCCGTGCGTATCCCGGAATCTTCGGCAGGCTTTCCTTTCAGGTTGCCCGCGACATTGCGCACCTTCTGGTCGGCATGTTCCGCTCAGGGGAGGCGGACCGCGTGGAGATCATCTACAACGAGTTCAAGAGCATCGCGCAGCAGAAGATCGTCGCGGAGACATTCCTTCCGGTGCCCGCCGGAGCGATGGCCCCAGGAGCCCGCCGGTACGGGGCGGAGTACATCTATGAGCCCGACAGGGACTCGATCCTCGCGGCTCTCATCCCGCGCTACCTTGAATTCCGGATCTGGCGCATGCTGCTCGAGTCCAATGCCGCGGAAGAGGGCGCCCGGATGACGGCGATGGAAAATGCCACCGAAAATGCCAGTGAGATGATCGACACTCTGCAGCTGCAGTACAACAAGGCCCGCCAGGCGGCAATCACGAAGGAGCTCCTTGAGGTGGTCGCGGGCTCCGAGGCGCTCAGCAACGGCTAGGCAGCACAGGTTCTTCTCCTCGTCATCCGTTTCCCCCACTTGTCCGGCCCTCCCTCCGCCTGCGATACGGGACCCCTTGCTTCCGGCCTGTCCTCGGGGCTTGTCCCCTCGGCCGCCCCCGGAGGCCGCATGTGCGGTGGATCGTTGAGGTTGCTTTCGGAATCTTTTTTGCCTATGTTATTCGTCCTATGTCCGAAAACGGTGTAGACGGGGACCTGCGATGTTCGAGGAGCTGAGCGGCAAGCTCGACGCCGTTCTCCGGCGGCTGCGGGGGCAGGGAAAGATCACCGAGGCAAACGTCGCAGAGACGCTGCGCGAAGTGCGGCGGGTGCTGCTGGATGCCGATGTGAACTACCGGGTCGCCCGGCAGTTCATGGACGACGTGCTGAAGCGCGCCTCGGGGCGGGAAGTGCTGCACAGCATCACTCCCGGGCAGCAGATCGTCAAGATTATTCATGCCGAGCTCGTTTCCCTGCTCGGGTCCACGGAGGCGGGCATCGCCACCTCGCCGATGCCCCCCACAGTCATCATGGTCGCGGGGCTCCAGGGCTCCGGGAAGACGACCTTCTGTGCGAAGCTGGCGCTTCACCTGACGGGCCAGGGACGCCATCCCCTGCTTGCCGCGGCGGACATCCACCGCCCTGCGGCGGTAGACCAGCTGATCTCGCTTGGCAAGGAGATCTCCGTGCCCGTGTACAGCGAAGCCGGCGCAGGTGCGGCCTCCATCGCCCGGAACGCCGTGGAGCACGCGAGGAAAAACGCGCGCGACACCGTGATCATCGACACGGCCGGCCGCCTCCATATCGATGAGGAAATGATGCGGGAGGCCGATGAGGTCAAGGCGGCTGCCGGTCCGCACGAGATCCTCTTTGTGGTCGATGCGATGATGGGCCAGGAGGCAGTGACGATTGCCAAGGCCTTTCATGACCGCCTGCAGTTCGACGGGGCCGTGCTCACGAAAATGGACGGCGATGCGCGGGGAGGCGCGGCACTGTCGCTCCGTGCGACCGTCGGCAAGCCGATCAAGTTTGTGGGGGTCGGCGAAAAACTGGACGCCCTTGAGAAGTTCTATCCCGAACGGATGGCTTCGCGCATTCTCGGCATGGGCGACATCGTCTCGCTCGTCGAGAAGGTGCAGCAGCAGTACGACGAGGAGAAAGCCGGGCGCCTTGAAGAACGGCTCCGCAGGTCGCAGTTCACGCTCGAGGATTTTCTCGAGCAGCTCCAGGAAGTGAAGAAGATGGGTCCGATCAGCCAGGTCCTCGGCATGCTGCCGGGGATGAACCGGCTGCCAAAGAATGCGGAAGTGGACGACGGAGCTCTCGTGCACATCGAGGCGATCATCCGCTCCATGACCCCGGCAGAACGGCGCGAGCCGAATATCATCAACGGCAGCCGGCGCAAACGCATCGCCCTCGGCAGCGGCACTTCGGTCCAGGAAGTGAACAAGCTGATGAAGCAGTTTGAGCAGATGCAGCGGATGATGAAGACGCTCAGCAAGGGGGGACGGGCTGCCCGTTCCCTGCGCGGCATGGGGTACTCGTAGTCACCACGGCGCGAGGCCGTATCGAAGCACATTCGCACAAAGGAGAACGGCATTGGCAGTACGACTGAGACTGCGGCGGGTCGGCAAGAAAAAGGCGCCGATCTACCACATCGTGGCAGCGGACTCGCGCAGGGCGCGAGACGGGAAGTTTCTTGAGGTGATCGGCCGTTACGAGCCGCTGACGGACCCGGCCATGGTGACCGTCAGGGAGCCCCGCCTGTTCTACTGGCTGAAGACCGGCGCACTCCCCACCGACACCGTCCGCAGCCTGCTGCAGCGGAACGGACTCTGGCTGAAGTGGTCGCTGATGAAGAAGGGGAAGGACGAAGCCGCCATCGCCGCTGAAATGGAGAAGTGGCAGCTGGCGCAGGGGGAAAAGCGCCTGCGCGACGAGGCCCGAAAGGCGCGCCGTGCCGAGGCCCGGAAGAAGAAGAAATCGGCAGGCGAAAGCCCGGCTGCTCCGGCGCCTGCCCCGGCTGTACCGCCCGCCTGAGCGGGATCTGTTCCCCTTCAAGCGGGGTTCGTCCGCCTGAAGCGGGAAGCGCCCCGGCGGAACGGAACGATGCGGTGACCCACCCTGTTGGGATTTCAGGAGAGTTTCTTGTGGAGGAGATATGGAGGGAATGAAGGATTTTGTGGAGTTCATCGCTCGGCATCTTGTCGACCACCCTGATGAACTCACGCTCGAACAGGAAGAGAAGGACAACAGCATCATTGTCCGGATCAAGGTCGGCGAGGCGGATGTGGGGAAGATCATCGGCAAGAAGGGACGCACGGCGCAGTCGCTGCGCACGCTGCTGTCCGCCGTGGCCGCGAAGGGCGGCAAACGCGCCATCCTGGAAATCGCTGATTGACTCTGCTACCTTGCGGGCTCCTCGCAGTCGGGAAACTTGTCAAAGCGGTCGGCGTCCGCGGGGACCTGGCAGTACTCCCCATGACCGATAGGCCGGAGCGCTTCCGCCGCCTCACCTCGCTGTTCATCGGCGCGGAGGAGCAGACGGCGGAAATGAAGGCCGTTGAACGCTCGGTTGCCGGACCCCATGGGGTCCGGATCAAACTGAAGGGCGTCGACGACCGCGAAGCGGCCGAACATCTTGTGGGATCGCTGCTCTTTGTCGACGCACGTGAGCATATCGTGCTCCCCGAGGGACGGTACTTCATCCATGAGATCGTGGGCCTCACGGTGGTGGACGAGGTGCGGGGACCGGTGGGTGTGGTCCGGGAGGTTCTGAAGTATCCCGCCCACGATGTCTATGTGATCGAGGACAAGGGCCGCGAGTTCATGATCCCTGCCGTTAAGGAATTCGTCCGCTCCATCGACCTCGCTTCCCGGCGGATGACCGTCCGGCTGATCGAGGGCATGACGGTCGAAGAATGAGGCTGCATGAGAATCGATGTGATCACCGGATTCCCACGGCTGGTGGCGGGACCGCTCGGTGAGAGCATCCTCAAGCGCGCGCAGGACAAGGGACTGGCACAGGTCATCGTTCATGACCTTCGCGACTACGCCGCAGACCGCCACCGCTCGATCGACGATGCCCCGTACGGAGGGGGCCCGGGCATGGTGCTGATGCCCGGACCGATCGCCGGATGCATCGACCGTCTTCGGGAGGAACGGCCCTACGATGAGATCATCTACCTGACCGCCGACGGGACGCGCTTCTCGCAGTCCGCCGCGACCAGGCTCTCGCTGCTCGGCGCCGTGATCCTCCTCTGCGGTCACTACAAGGGGATCGACGAGCGCATCCGCCAGGCCTACGTTACAAGCGAGATCTCGATCGGGGATTATGTGCTGACCGGCGGGGAGCTGCCGGCGCTCGTGGTGATCGACACCGTCCTGCGGCTCATTCCGGGCGTCCTGAACGACGGGGAGTCCCTTCTGGACGACTCGTTCCAGGACGGCCTGCTGGGAGCGCCGTGCTATACGCGGCCTCCGGAGTTCCGCAGCCTGAAGGTCCCCGACGTGCTTCTCACCGGCAACCATGCAGACATCGCACGGTGGCGGCAGGACCAGAGGCAGCACCGGACGGACGAACGCAGGAGCGATCTCCCGGGGTCATCCTGACCGGGGCGGCCCTGACCCGTCCCCAGTCGTTTCCGGGTCTGCATTCACTTTTGCATTGGAGAGCGTCATGGACAAGCTGAAACTGGTCGAAGCCACGCAGATGAAAACGGGGATTCCCGACTTCGGACCCGGCGATACGGTGAATGTGCATGTGCGCGTCATCGAAGGAGACAAGGAACGCATCCAGCAGTTTCAGGGTGTGGTCATCGGTCGCCATGGCGCTGGAATGAGCGCGACGTTCACGGTCCGTAAAATCTCGGATGGGATCGGCGTCGAGCGTATCTTTCCCCTTCACTCTCCCCGGATCGCCAAGATCGACAGGGTCAAGGAAGGATCCGTCCGGCGGGCCAAGCTCTACTATCTGCGCAGTTTGGCGAGCAAAGCCATCCGGCAGAAGACGAGCGCGTAAGCGTTGTGCCCGGCTTCCATGACAAGACTCTGCCGGCTCGGCACCTGGCCCGATCTCGCCTTCCGTCCCCTCCGGCACGGTCTGGAAGGCCATCCCCTGTTCTCGCTCCTGGAATTCCCCCCGGCGCACACCGCTTTCAAGCTGCGTGATCATGAGGTGGATATCGGTTTCATTTCCCCCATCGATTACGCCAGGGATAGCTCCACACTGACCGTCGTGCCGGATGTCGGCCTCTGGTCGCAGACCGGCGGCAAGGCGGTCACGGTCCACTTCGGGACCGGCGTGCAGGATGTCGCGACCCTTGCCGTCGACCCAGCCTATGCCTCCGAGGTTATCCTTGCCAAAATCATCCTCTCCGAGGAATTCGATATCGACCCCCGGATCGTGCCTGTCGCAGGAGACCTGGAAACCATGCTCGGCCGAGCCGATGCCGCACTGCTCGTGGGCGATAACGCGCTCAGGGAGTCCGCCTCCCAGGGCGACGCCCTCGACCTGATCGAAACATGGGTTCAGATGACCGATCTGCCGTACGTTCACGGCATCTGGTGCGCCCGAGAACGGGACCTGCGGCAACAGCATGTCTCTGCACTACAGCAGTCGAGGCGCGAAGGGACATCCCGCATCGTCGACATCGCGGCCCGTGCAGCCGGGAGCGACATGTTTCCCGGATTCTCCACCGACCATCTGCAGGAATACCTTGATCACTTCTCCTATGACCTCCCTGATGAGGCAATCGAAGGTCTCAAGGAGTTCCATCACTATGCCTACTACCACGCGGTCCTGCCCGATATCCCCGAGATTACACTCTTTGCGGGGGTGGATCCTGCCCCCGACCTGAACTAGCTCCCCGCTCACCCGCCATTGCTGTCCGGCCGCTCTGCATCGTCCGGTGGGCCGTCGCCTGGATTCCGGCCCCTGACGAGAGATGGAACAGGCAAACGTCTACCCAACGCGAGTTTCTATTCGAATTCGGCAAATTGAATCTTAACCGGACATTGGCTAGATTCCCTCAATGCTGAAAACCCTCCACATCAAGAATTACGCGCTGATCAGCGAGATTTCGACGGATTTCTCACAGGGATTGGTCATCATCACGGGCGAAACCGGGGCCGGGAAATCGATCATTATCGATGCCCTCAGCCTCGTCCTGGGCNNGTTGAGAATGACCTGGAGTGCCCGGACGAACTGATCGTCCGGCGGGAGGTTTCCGCCAGGGGACAGAGCCGGTGCTTCGTGAACGACACCCCGGTTTCCCTCGCCCTCCAGAAACAGGTGGGAGAAATGCTGGTCGACCTTCACGGCCAGCATGAACACCAGTCGCTGCTCCGTACGGAAACCCACGTCCTCATGCTGGATGAGTTCGGAGGCCTGGACGGAATGGTGGCGGAGTTTCATGGGTCCTACAAAGGTCTGCGAGAGAAGGCCTCCGCGCTGGAAGAACTCCGGCGGCGAGAGCACGAGCTGGCGGAAAAACGGGAGTTCCTTGCCTTTCAGCTCCGCGACATCGACGCGGTCGGTCCGCGTCCGGGCGAGGAAGAAGACCTGGAGCGCGAGCTCAAGATCCTGGAGAATGCGGAACGCCTCTTCGGCAGCACGGGCCGGCTCTATGAGATGCTCTACGAGGGAGACCAGTCGATCCACGACCAGCTTGTCATCGTGAGGAACGAGCTCCAGAACCTTTCGGAGATCGACAACCGGTTTGCGGAGGCGGCCTCGGAATGCAGCTCCGCCGAAGCCGTGGTCGGCGAGCTGGCGAAGTTCATCCAGGGGTATAACGCCAGGGTCGAATTCAACCCCGAGCGCCTGGAAGAGCTGCGCGAACGTCTGGGACGCATCGCCATGCTGAAGAAAAAGTACGGCGGCTCCCTGGAGGCTGTCCTGGAGCACCGGGACACCATCGGCCGGGAGGCCGCACTTGCCGAAAACTTCGAGCAAGTGATCGCGCGTTCCGAGGCGGAGGTCGACGCTCTCCGCAAGGAATGCGGCGCCGTCGCGGGACGTCTCTCGTCCAAACGGCACGATACGGCCAGGAAGATCGAGAAGGGGATCGTTGCCGAGCTCGCCAGGCTGGGCATCGACAACGGGCGCTTTCAGGTTCGCATCATCCAGCGCGAGCTGGAGGAGGACGACGCGTCTGCGCTTGCCGTCCGCTCAGGACGGAGGCGGATCGCTCTCAATCCCCGGGGCCAGGACAGTGTCGAGTTTCTTGTCTCCACAAACATGGGGGAGGAACCGAAGCCGCTGGCCAGAGTCGCCTCCGGCGGCGAGGTGTCGCGGATCATGCTTGCCCTCAAGAGTATTCTGGCCAAATCCGACCGGCTCCCCGTTCTCATCTTCGATGAAATCGACGTGGGAGTCAGCGGACGCATCGCACAGGCGGTGGGCATCAGCCTGAAGGCGCTGTCCGGATTTCATCAGGTCATCGCCATCACGCACCTGCCGCAGATCGCCGGGCTGGCCGACATGCACCTTTCGGTTTCCAAGACCGAACAGGGGGGCCGTGCCACGACCTCCATCCGCACACTGACACTCGATGAGCAGGTCCGGGAAGTTGCCAGGCTGATGAGCGGCGCCGACGTGACACTGGCCGGACTCGCCGGCGCCCGTGAACTTATGGGACTCTCCCGATGAGCCTTGCCCTCTACAATACCCTCACCCGGTCCAGGGAACCCTTTGTCCCCTTGGATCAAGGGCGCGTCAGGATGTATGTCTGCGGCCCGACCGTGTACGGTCACTCCCACCTGGGACATGCGAAGAGCTATGTTTCATTCGATGTCATCGTGCGCTATCTTCGATTCCTCGGCTACCAGGTGCTGTACGTCCAGAACATCACCGACGTGGGACACCTCAGCGATGACGCCGACGAGGGAGAAGACAAGATCGAGAACCTCTCCAGGACCCGGCAGGTGCATCCCATGCAGATCGCGGAGCAGTACACGCACAGCTATTTCGAAGACATGGATGCCCTGAACGTCATCCGGCCCGATATCTCTCCCAGGGCTTCCGGACACGTCATCGAGCAGATCGAGATGATCAGGAAGCTGATCAACCTGGGCTTTGCCTACGAGGCGAACTGCTCCGTCTACTTCGACGTGCAGAGGTTCGCTGGGTATGGCAAGCTGTCGGGTCGCAGGCCCGAGGAGCTGGAGGCGGGGGCCCGTGTCGATGTCAACCCGGACAAGCGCCATCCGGGCGACTTCGCCCTCTGGAAGAGAGCGGAAAAGGGGCATATCATGCGCTGGCCCAGCCCCTGGGGAGAGGGTTTTCCGGGCTGGCACATCGAGTGCTCGGCCATGGCGATGAAGTACCTTGGCGAAAGCATCGATATCCACGGCGGGGGTCTGGAGAACCAGTTCCCCCACCATGAGTGCGAAATCGCGCAAAGCGAAGCGGCTACCGGGCGCCCGTTCGTGCGTTACTGGCTCCACAACAATATGGTGACGGTCGACGGTCGAAAGATGGGCAAGTCGCTCGGCAACTTCCTGACGTTGAAGGATGCGTTCGTGCGATGGGCGCCTCAGGTGGTGAGGTTCTTCATCCTGCAGAGCCACTATCGCAGCACGCTCGACTTCAGCGAAGCGGCGCTGGAGGGGGCCGCTAAAGGCCTGGAGAGGCTGAATGCCGCCCGCAGAGCCGTGCGCGACCGCCTGCGCGAAGCCCCTGACCAGGGCTCCCCCGGAGCCGTCGATCTGGAAAAACACCGCCTTGCGTTTCTGGCAGCAATGAACGATGATGTCAACACTCCCCAGGCCGTTGCGGTGCTGTTCGAGCTGAGCCGCGAAATCAATGCCGCCTTCTCTTCCGGAACTCCCCTGCCTGCCGCATTGCTCAGGGAAATCGATGCGCTGTTCGAGAGTCTGGCAGGAACAGTCCTCGGACTCACGCTGGAACAGGCGCCCTCAGGCCGCGCCGGCGATCAACCGCTCGAATCCCGCCTCATGGACCTGCTGATCGCGCTCCGCGGTACCCTGCGTGCCCAAAAACTCTGGCCGCTTGCCGATATGATCCGGAACGGCTTGAGCGAGGCCGGCGTGACGCTGGAGGACGGGAAACAGGGAACGACATGGAAGCGCACGTCATGACATCCGCTGGGATCCTGAAGGGTTCCCCCGCCGGCGGGACCTGGATCTGATGGACGGACCGACGATCATCGCCGATGCTTTTGTCATCACGTGCGATCCGCGGGACTACGGCGGCCGGATGAGCATTCTCGTGCGAGCCGGCCAGATTGCGGACCTCTCCCTTGAGGCGCGCGTCCTTCGTGATCTCCATCCGGATGCCGCCGTCGTCGATGCCCGCCAGATGCTCGTGATCCCTGGTTTCGTCAATGCGCACTTCCATCCCGGGAGCCTTCTCTTCCGCGACCTGACTTCCCAGCTCACCTTTCCGGCCTGGAAAGAGGACCCCCGGTTCATGGAGCGGACCTCGCGAATTGCCAGCCCGGCGTTTCATGAAGACCTCCTTGTCGTCCTTGCCCTCGCCGCAGTCCGCCATCTCCGTTCGGGCGTGACAACGGTCAGCCAGGTCATTCCCCCCGTCGATGCGCGGCAGCTCATGCCGATCCAGGAAGCAGTCCTGTCGAACGGCGTCAGGACGGTGACCGTACTCGTCACGTGGGATCAGATTGCAGAAGTCCACCACGGCGCGGCGCGCGCACAACAGATCTCCATCAGCCTGGGAAACGTGGAGGATTTCACGGTCTACAGTTTCGATAACCTGACAAGGGCGGCGCGCGAGCTCGGCGTGCCGCTCTTCGCGGATCTGGGAGAAGTGAAGGAGGAAGTGGAGACTGTGCGGCGTTACTTCAAGAAAGGACTCCTGTCCCTCCTGCGCGACTTCAAGGCCCTCGACCCGTCTCTCCATTGTGTTCATGTGAACCACGGCGGGTCCGAAGACGTCCGCCTTGCCGCCGAGCATGGAGTCACCATCACCCTGTCGCCGCGGTCGGCGGCGGCCAAGCGTTCCGGCTATCCGCTCCTCAGGCATCTCGGCGACCAGCCGGTGCAGCTCTGTCTCGGAACCGACTGGGGCGACACCGACATGCTGCGTGAGATGACGTTCATGAACGATCTTCCGCTCCTGTTCGCTGGTATGCCCATGTTCACCCCGCTGGAACTGCTCCGTATGGCCACCATCAACGGGGCGAAAGCCCTCGGACTCAGCGGCGAGACCGGCTCAATTGAACGGGGCAAACAGGCGGACCTGGTGGCCTTTGGACTGAAACCTGCCGATCTCCAGCACCTGGGCGATGTGCCCGCCGCGCCGGAGCTGGCTTCGGTCCTGTTGATGAACCTGACACGGTCCGACATCGTCCGCGTCATGGCACAGGGCACGACCGTATATCAGAACGGCAGCTGCACCCTCCTCGATGAAGCGGCAATCGTTTCCGGCTTTCGCCGGATCTACGCCTCCATGGCCGGTTTGCTCGTGGATCCCTCCCCGGCCGGCCGTGCCCGGATCATTCCGTTTGTCTCCCCGCCGGCCCCCCGCACGACGGAATTTGAAGGTTTCGAAGAAGGCTTTGCCAAAACCAGGGAATCTGCCCGTCCCTCTGCTCCCGGTCCTGCAGCCCCGGGCGTCCAACCCGGGCAGTCCGACCAGGCCGGACAGGAGGGAGCGCCCCCGGTTCCGGATCAGATAGCCCCCTTCAGGCACGAAGCGCGCAGACCCGAACTCTCGAAGAACGTGAGAAGAGTGTTCGGGGATGATGACGACCCGGCACCCCAACACAAGTGATCAACGTGGAACACTCCATCTCCGTCCGAATGGCACTCGGGATTCTCTTCCTCTGCGCGCCGGAATCCCTGCTCGTTGCACAGGGCGGATCGGCCGGAACAGGAGGGAAGCTGGAGCCGCGCTTTGTTGTGGATATGCCCAGTGCGGGTATGCAGCCCGCAGGCTCGCTCGCCATGGATGCCGGGTTCTATGGTGAGGGGGGGGCCCTGCTCGGGGTGTCGGTCGGTGTATTCGACAGGCTCGCCGTGGGGATCTCGTATGGCGGCTCGCATCTCATCGGCTCGGAAGACCCTGTGATGAACGAGGTGCCGGGGTTCTCCGTAAAGGTGCGGGTGCTGGAGGAAGCAATGGGATTCCCCGCTCTTGCTCTGGGTTTCGATTCTCAGGGGAAAGAAGAGTACATCAGGAGCCTCAGCCGGTACAGGGTGAAATCCCCGGGCTTCTACGCGGTGATGAGCAAGAACTACCTGATGCTCGGATACTTCAGCCTCCATGCCGGAGCGAACTATTCGCTCGAAAACGCCGACGGTGACAGGGATGTAAACTTCTATCTCGGTGCAGAGAAGACGCTCGGATCGTTCCTGTCGCTTGCCGCCGAATTCAATTCGGGGTTGAACGACAACGACCATGATGCCATCGGCAAAGGGAGAGGTTACCTGAACCTGTCGCTCAATGCCGCCCTGGGAGGCGGGCTCACCCTGGGTATCAGTTTCAAGGATCTCTTCAAGAACGGCGATCAGCCGAATGCCGACAGAACGGTGCGACTGGAGTATATCCGGTAATCCGCATTTCCCTCTCCTGTGCGTTTTCTTACACAGCGCTCTGTCCACTAATTAGAACAAGCAGCCTCTTCCGGTTGAGGAACCTTCAAAAAGGAGACATACGAAGCACCTTTCCCATTCATCCGCTGGCACTGATATTGCCTTGGATTACAGCGGATTCCAGCTTCTCGGAGGCATGAACATGGAAAAACGATTATCACTCTTTCTCGCGGTCGCCGGGTCGGCCCTCCTGATTTCCGGATGCTATACGCAGGTCGGGACCGTACGGGACGAACCGTCGCGCGAGTATTCCGCAAGCGAGCAGGAAGTTGACAACGAGTCTCCTCCTGCAGACAGCGGGTACTCGGAGAACGGCGGATACGGAGATAACAATGGTGATTACGACCGCTACAGGGAGAGATTCTACTACGATTACTACTACCCGCCGTTCGGCGCACCCTGGGCCTTCGGTGCCGGCGTTCTGATGGGCGGATATTACAGCCCGTTCTTCTGGAACCCGTGGGATCCCTGGTATCCGGGAGGCGGTTGGTATTACCCCCACAGCGCCTTTCCGTACTACGGCGGCAGATACCGCCAGCCGTTTGCCTACTATAACAACGGCGCGGGAGGCAGATACGGTCAGACGCGGAATTTCGGAGTGACGCGCGGCCGCTCCGGCTCGGTGCGCGGCATGTCGGGAGGAGCCCCCTATGGGACATCTCCCACGGCCAGAGGCGTGACGTTGCCTGCAAGCGGAAGCTCGCGGGGTACATCCCGCTCGCCTGCGACAACCGCCACTACGCGGAGCACAACAGGGCACAATAGCGGGCGGAGCGGCGCGGTTGATCGCGCCGGCCACGGCCGCACAGGCGGCTCCCGGGCAACCGGCAGATACTCCACCCCTCCACCCCCTCCGAGATCGTCGGGGGGCGGGTCACGCGGAACCTCCGGCGGCACGCGCTACAGCCCGCCCTCACATCCACCTGCATCGACCGGTTCAACCGGACGGAGCAGCGGAGGTGGCGGAAGCTCGTCAGGCGGAAGCGGGGGATCGCGCGGCGGGAGCCGTCGCTGAGCCGGCAGGTCTTCCGGCAGAGCTCTCCATATCCCTCCGGCCTCGGCAGATCGGAAACGGCATCGGGAACATCCGGAGGGGAGTCGAGTCTACATCATTAGAGGATCGTATGAAACGGATTTTTCAGGGGTTTGTCGTTCTTCTCTTCCTTCCTCTTTTCGCTTCTGCACAGTTCACCGAGGACGCCCAGCGGCTCGGGAGCCCTGGCCTCGGCGTCGGCGCAAGGGCCCTGGGGATGGGCAACGCCTACATCGGTGTCGCAAACGACTACTCGGCCCTGTACTGGAACCCGGCGGGTCTCACGCAATCGCAACTGGGAGAATTCTCGTTCGGTCTCTCGTACCGGGGGGCAGACGACAAGAGCACGTTTTTTACCAACCAGCTTTCGAATAGCGTAAACTCCACGAACCTGAACTCGCTCGGTTTTGTGCTTCCGATTCCGGTGAACCGGGGCGCATTCTCCGTGGCATTCGGCTTCACGCGGCAGGCGACGTTCACCTCCGGGCTCAGCTTCAACGGCTATAACCCGGTGAGCAGCATCGTGCAGACCTGGGCCCCCGATGGCACGCGCTATCCGCAGGATATCTCGCTTGCCGAGCAGCTGGAGCTTGCGCACGCCGATACGAACACCGGTCTGTTCATCAGCCCCATCAAGAACAATGTGACTCAGCTGGGAACGGTCACGGAATCCGGCGGCCTGAACAACTGGATGGTCGGCGGTGCGATGGATGTCGCAAAGAACCTCTCCGTCGGAGTGACCCTCACGTATGTGAGCGGGAGCTACCGCTACGACCGCGACTACAGGGAGCAGGACACGCGCCTTGTCCACACCTCTCCCTTCGATTTCAGCGAGATCCGCGTCCAGGATTTCATCGAGGATGACATTTCTGGGGTGAATGCAAAGTTCGGACTGATGTACCGCGAGCCAAACCTGTTCCGGATCGGATTCTCGATCAAGACGCCGACCGCATTCTCCGTCAAGGAGACCTTCGGCACGACCGCTGCCACTACCTTCCGCACGCCCGATGCTGACGGCAATTTTTCCTACGGCCCGGTGGACAATCCCGGCTCAACGGAATATGATGTCCATACCCCGTGGGTCTTCGGCGTAGGCGGCTCGCTCATCATCCGCAACCTGGTGCTCTCGGGCGACGCCGAGTACACCGATTGGACCCAGACACGGTTCTCCAAGGCGAATCAGGATGTGATGGCGATGAACACGGAGTTCGCCACCAAGTATCAGGGGGCGTACGCTCTCCGCGGAGGTGCGGAGTATGAAATTCCCAGGTCCGGCGTCCGCGTCCGTGGCGGGTTCATCTATGACAAGTCGATGTTCAGGGGGGACCCCTCGAACTTCGACCAGAAATACTGGACCGCCGGCGCTGGAGTGATGCTTGGCGAAGCCACCATGCTGGATTTCGGGTTCGCTCATGGGTGGTGGGATACCTACCGCGTGAATTATGATCTGACATCGCGCGTCGACGAGCACATCAGGACCAACACCTTCCTCCTGGCGCTCACGCACCGGTTCTGATCCGGACCAGCCTCTTCCACCGGGGGAGGCACGGTGTGGCTCCGCAGCGGCTCACCCCCCGGGGGGGTGCGCATCAGGACGGTCAACTTGAATCAGGGAGCGTCGTTCGGTATATTGCAGTCCGCCGTTTTTTGGCGGACTCTTTGTTTGCCATGCCCGTGAACAGACGAACACGCATCCTCCTCGGCATCCCCGGCGCGCTGGTCATCCTCCTCGCAGCCGTCGGATTGTTCATGCGCTTTCAGATCCGCAAATCCTTTCCCCTGACCGAAGGCACCATTCGCCTGCCGGAGCTCTCCGCTCCGGTCGACGTGTTTCGCGATTCCTACGGCGTTCCGGATATCGACGCAGGGAACGACCACGACCTGTTCGTTGCCTTCGGCTACGCACAGGCCCAGGACCGGCTCTGGCAGATGGACATGAACCGGAGAATCGGCATGGGCCGGCTCTCGGAAATCGTTGGCGATGCAACGGTCCCCTTTGACCGTATGTTTCGCATCGTCGGCATCATGCGGTCCGCCGAAGAAGCAGAGCGGAGGCTCCCCCCGCGCCTGCGCGAGCGGCTCCAATGGTACGCCGACGGGGTCAATGCCTATATCCGTGAATACCGGGGCCGCTACCCCGTTGAGTTCGATTTCCTGCGTTATGAACCGGAACCCTGGCGGCCCCTGCACAGCCTCGTGGTCTGCAAGCTCCTCGCCTGGGAGCTGAACCTGTCATGGTGGACCGACCTGACCTACGGGGCTCTCGTGGAGCGGGTGGGGCTCGACCGCACGATGGAAATCTATCCGGGATATCCCTCAGATGTCCCCCCGGAAGTCCCGGCAGAGGTCTGGAAAGGGTATGCGGCATTGCGCGGGAGCTACCTTGCCACGGCGCGCATGTACGCCGAGGCAACCGGCCGCGCGTCGGCCTCCGGGGGAAGCAATGCCTGGGCGGTCGCGCCGTCGAAATCCGCCCGCGCCTCGGTCATCCTCGCCAACGACACGCACCTCCAGCTCCAATCACCGTCCCAGTGGCACGAAGTGGAGCTCCGCTCTCCGGGATTGCACGTCCGCGGCATGGCCATCGTCGGCGTGCCGGCGGTTGTCGCCGGGCGCAACGACCGGATAGCATGGGGGGTCACCAACGTCATGGCCGACGATGCGGACTTCTATGTGGAACGGATCGACTCGACGGATTCGACGAAATACAGGTTCGGCGGAGCTTCGTTGCCGCTGATCATGCTCTCCGAAGAAATCCCCGTGCGCGGGCAGGAGCCCGTTCCCCTGACCATCCGGTTGACGCGCCACGGCCCGATTGTGACCGACATCCAGACCGGGCTTCAAAAAGCGCGCTCCCCGTATGCGGCAAGCATGCGGTGGACCGGCGCCGATCCGGATGATCCGCTTGAGGCGTTCTCGGCGATTGAGAGGGCAGGGTCGTGGGACGAGTTTGCCGCGGCACTGAAACTCTATCCGGGTCCCGGGCAGAATTTCGTGTACGGAGACGTGGACGGAAACATCGGCATCTGGTGCGCGGTCAAGCTGCCGGTCCGCACCTGGAAGGCCAGCATCCTTCCCCAGCCGGGTTGGGATGCCGGGGCGGAGTGGAAGGGCTTCGTGCCGTTCGAGAAGCTCCCCCATCTCTACAACCCGCCCGAAGGATTCATTGCCAGCGCGAACAATAAGATCGCGGATGATTCCTATCCGTATCACATCTCTGACCTCTGGGAAGATCCCTCCAGAATCCGGCGTCTCCGCGAGCTTCTGGGCGCGGGCAAGGGAGGCTTTACCGCCGAGGAGTTTGAGAGGATGCAGAGCGACCGGTTCTCCGACAATGCCCGGGAGATCCTCCCCATCATCCTTGCGGCCTTCAAGGACAGTTCGCTCGATCTCCCTGAAGAGGAACGGGTCTTTGAATACCTGCGCAACTGGAATTTTGTCTTTTCACGGGAAGATATCGCAACCACGATCTATCAGGAGCTGTACGTCCGCCTGTTGCACAACATCTACGCGGATGAGATGGGCGATGATCTCTTTCATGATTGGGTGATCCTGGCAAATGTCCCCATCCGCGTGACGACCCGGCTGCTCAAAGAAGGCACCTCCCGCTGGTTCGACGATGTGCGCACCGATTCGGTGGAGACGCGGGACATGATCATCAGGAAGAGCCTGCGCCAGGCGGTGGCGGCGCTCGAGGAAGAGCGGGGTCTCGACATGAAGCTGTGGCGATGGGGTGATCTCCATACGGTGACGTTCAGGCACTTCTTCGGCTTCCGTAAACCGCTCGACAGGATATTCAACATCGGACCTTACCCCTGGGGGGGTGGAAGCACGGCTCTCTCCAGCGGTGAATACAGCTTCAATGACCCGTTCAGCGTGACTGTCGGCCCTTCCTTCCGGCAGATATTCGATCTGGGCGGCGGAGAGATCCGCTCGGTGCTCCCGGGAGGGGAATCGGGGCAGGTGTTCCATCCGCACTATGCCGATCAGGTGGAGCTCTGGCTGAACGGGGCGAACCGCGTGAACCACTGGGGCGTCCGGCCGCTGCAGGGACAGCGTCTGCGCCTGGTCCCATGAGCACGACCGCGTTCTCCCGCAATCTCCTGGATCGCTTGCTGAAGGCCGACGAGGTAGTGGCGTTCACCGGCGCCGGCGTTTCGGCGGAGAGCGGTGTCCCCACGTTCAGGGGTACCGATGGGATCTGGAGCAAATTCAAGCCGGAAGAGCTGGCGAGCATGGAAGCCTTTATGCGGAATCCGGCCCTTGTCTGGGAATGGTATGCGCACAGGCGGGCGATCATAGGAGACGTCAGGCCGAATGCGGGTCACGAGGCCCTCGCCCGAATGGAACCCCTCTTCTCCCGGTTCACCGTGGTCACGCAGAACATCGATAATCTGCACCGCCGTGCCGGCAGCCGCAGGGTGCATGAGCTCCACGGCAACATCGAGCGGAGCTACTGCATGACCTGCCTGAAGCAGGCCCCCGGCCTTGATCTGCCGGAGCGGGGGAGTATCCCCCGCTGTGCGTGCGGCGGGGTCATCCGGCCGGATGTCGTCTGGTTCGGGGAGATGCTGCCCGAGGAGGAGTGGGAAGCTTCCATGGCCGCGGCCGGGCGGGCGGACGTGTTCTTCTCCATCGGGACCTCTGCAGTCGTCTATCCGGCCGCATCTCTTCCCTATGCCGCAAAACGGAGCGGCGCATACCTTGTGGAGATCAATCCCGAGCCGACACCATTGACACCCACCTCCGACGAGTACCTCCAGGGACCGTCGGGATCGATCCTGCCCGAGCTCTGCGAGCTCCTGGTCTCCAGCCGGGGGGGGAAACGTTGAGCCCCTTCAACCCATCATCCACTGCGGACGGACAGCCATGAATCATCTCCCGTCGGGCAAAACAAAGATCGTCTGCACACTCGGCCCTTCTTCCTGGAATATCGAAACGCTCGTCCGCCTGCTGCAGGCAGGTATGGACGTCGTCAGGCTGAACTTCTCCCACGGCACGCATGACGACCACAGGCAGGCGCTTGCCAACGTACGCGAGGCAACGCGGCGGACTGGACGGACGGTCGGAATCCTTCAGGATCTGCAGGGGCCAAAGATCCGCATAGGCTCATTCAGCGAAGCCTTCGTCGATCTTGCCGCGGGGGACGAATTCGTCATCACGACCGACGAGGTTCCCGGAACGGCCCGGCGCGTCTCCACGTCGTTCAAGAACCTGCCGCAGGATGTCGGTCCGGGCGAGACGGTGCTGCTGGACGATGGGAAGCTGCGGCTTACAGTGATCGAGGTGGCCGGGAACGAGGTGCGATGCCGCGTGGAGGTCGGGGGAAGGCTCTCGGCACACAAGGGGATCAATCTTCCCGGGGTCGCGGTGAGCGCCCCGTCGTTCACCGGGAAAGACCTGGAGGACCTCTCCTTCGGGCTGGAGAACGACGTGGATTACGTCGCCCTCTCTTTCGTGAGGACGGCAGCCGACATCTGCGCCCTCCGGCGTGAGATCGAGTCGCGTACCCCGCCCGGGGCGGCTCCTGTCGCGGTGATTGCGAAGATCGAAAAGCCGCAGGCAATCCAGGATCTCGACGCCATCATTGCGGAGGCCGACTGCATCATGGTGGCAAGGGGGGATCTGGGCGTGGAACTGCCCCCGGAGGATGTCCCGATGCTGCAGAAGGCCATCATCCGCAAATGCAACGACGCGGGCAAACCGGTGATCGTCGCGACGCAGATGCTGGAATCCATGATCAAAGCCCCGACCCCCACCCGGGCCGAGACCAGCGACGTGGCCAACGCGGTTCTCGACGGGTGTGATGCGGTGATGCTGAGCGGAGAGACATCCGTGGGCTCATACCCGGTGGAGGCCGCGCAGATCATGAACAGGATCATCATGAAGGTCGAGTCGGAGCGGCACGGGTTGCAGGGAGTGCTCGACAGGCCTCTGGGAATGGCCGAGGGTCGCCACGATGCCCTGGGCCGGGCAGCGTGCATCCTTGCCGAACAGATGAACGCGGCGGCGATCGTCACGCTCACCCATTCAGGGCAGACCGCCAGGGTCCTGGCCCGGTACCGCCCCGATCCACCTCTCATTGCGCTCACGCTGAGCACAAAAACACTGCGGCAGCTCACGCTGGTCTGGGGAGTGAGAGGAATGACGGTGGAGCGCCTGAGCAAGGATTCCGACGCCGCGCTGCAGAGTATTCAGGAGGAACTCGTGCGCGCGGGGCTCGTGCAGCCAGGTCAGTATGTCGTCCTCCTGGCCGGACAACCTCTCTGGGCCAGGGGATCGACGAACTTCATCAAGGTGGAAAGGATAGGGGAGTAAACACCCCGCCGCACGGGAAAGCCTCTGCCCGCGTCATCCGGGGTGCGAAGTGCCGGCCGGCCTCACATGTTGAACACACGGTCGAGCATGGAGATGTGGATGAGGCTGCTCACCTTCTTGTGCACATTCAGAAGCTTCACACTCCCGCCGTGCTCCCGCATCTTCCTGTCGGCGATCAGGAGGGCGCTCAGGCCGCTGCTGTCGCAGAACTCCACGTCGTGCAGGTCGACGATCAGGGTCTCCACCTTCGGCTTGCAGAGGATCAGGAACTCCCCCTTCAACTCCGAAGCGATGGTCGAATCGAGCTTCCGCTCTCTGAGCCGCAGGGTGATCGTTGGACCGTCTTTCTCAACGTCGAACTTCATAGGATCTCTCCCGATGGTCAGAACATGTCCAGACAGGCGGCGAGCCGCTCGTAGACCTCCCGCTTGCCTGGAACTGGAGTCGTCTGGATGAGAAAATTGTAGAACACGTCGGACTGGGTGCCTGCAAAGCCCACGCGCACGCGGGCGTTGCTGGCCCTACAAATATATCCCGAGGGAATCTTGAAATCAAGGTTGAGATCGATCGCCAGGTCATATTCCGTGCGCGGCAACCGCTGCATCATCGAGGCGCGCGGCAGGAAAAAGGGGGAGATTTCCTTCTCTTCCACGCGGACAAACCTCCCCTGAGGCAGCGAGCGCATCAGGTCCACGCTGTGCATGGTGGTGATGACCGTAATGTGCTTGTCCTGGAACTTCCGGCGGAGCACCCCGAGGACCGGTGCGATGGGCACGAGGTCCAGTCTCTCGAACGGCAGGATTAGCAACGCATGACGGGCGTCCGAAACGGAACGTGTGAACGACACCTGCTCCTCCCCTCGCCCGCCAAAGCGCCAGCGTGCAAAAGTGAGCCCCAGTGTCCGTCGGAGTTGTTCCAGCATCGTCGGTGACCCCACCCATGGTGAAAGGTTAGACGGCAAATGCTCAGCGTTTCCCGATCATCGCGAGCAGCTCCTTCTCGGAGATCACGGGGATCCCCTGCTGCCTCGCCTTTGCAAGCTTTGCACCGGCGTCGTCCCCTGCGACCACGTAGCGCGTGGTCTTTCCCACGGACGCGGCGACAACGCCTCCGTGAGACTCGATGATACCTCTGGCTTCTTCCCGGGTGTGGCCGGGCAGGGTGCCGGTCAGGACGAAGGTCAGGCCTGCCAGCTTCCCTCCGGCTGGCGTTGCCTGTGCGGAGACCTCCACGCCTGAACGCTTCAGGCGCTCCACCATGACACGGTTGTGCGGGTCGGCGAAGAAGTGGACGATGCTCCCGGCGATGCGCGGCCCGACCGTGGTGATCGCCTGCAGAACTTCTTCGCCTGCCTCCGCCAGTTCGTCGATCGACCGAAAATGCCCGCCCAGCACCCGGGCCACCCCGGAGCCAACGTGGCGGATGCCCAGGGCAAACAGAAGCCGGTGGTAGGGCTGGCGCTTGCTCTGCTCGATGCTTTCGAGCAGGTTCCGGACGCTCCTGGCTCCCCACCGCTCCAGCTCCGCCAGCTCCCCCTCGCGGCCGCGCAGGTCGTACAGATCCGCACAGTCGCCCAGGAAGCCCTTCTCCACCAGAAGCGAAACGGCGGCCTCGCCCAGTCCTTCAATGTCCATCGCCCCGCGGCTGGCGAAGTGCTCAATCCGGCCCCGGACCTGTGCCGGGCAGGCCGCGTTCTCGCAGTACCAGTTCGCTTCTCCTGCGGGCCGGTAGATCCTGGAACCGCAGGCCGGACATGAGGCCGGCATGGTGAACGCTGCGGCGCCCGAGGGACGTTTCCCCTCGACCCGCCCCGAAACCTTGGGGATGACATCCCCCCCTTTCTCTACGATGACAGTGTCGCCGACGCGGAGATCCAGCTCGTGAATGTAGTCTTCGTTATGAAGTGTGGCGCGCGACACGGTCGAGCCCCCGACAAA
>PMBF01000088.1:0-8249 GCA_003152875.1 Ignavibacteriota bacterium
AGGAGGCCGCCGAGCAGGGCAATCAGCGCCAGTGTGCCGAAGAGGTTTGTCGATGCCGCAACGTGAAGACGGAGCTTCTTGTCCTCCGAATCCACCTTGCGGTTGCTGGCGAACGATTCGCTTTTGATCGTCGCCTCGTAGTCTCCCACGCTGACGTCAGGCGGAGGAGCCACCGTGACTGATACCTGTTCCTCCTTCCCGGGGAGGAGGACCCCGATCAGGTCCGGGCTCACCGATGCCACCCAGTTGAAGGGGGCGTCGACCCGCACCTTGATGTTGTCAAGCCGCCGTGTCCCGTCATTATACACGTTCAGGCTCATCTGCACTTTCTCGCCCGGTTTTATCTCCTGGTAGAAATTTGCCGCGCGCACCAGGATGCGTCCCGTTCCGCGGGGGATGAGCTCCAGCCTCACATAGCCGATGTTTTCACGGTCGAGGTCCGCGGGGGTCCACGCCTTCCCCCCCTCCAGGTCGAGGGCCCGGTCACCCGGAATGGCGGCCGCCAGAAAGCTGATCGGCTCATCGATCCGGAACGAAGAGCTGTCGTACCGGTCGGGGAGGTAGACGACCAGCGAGAGTTTCCGGGTATTCACGTCCTGCGAAAACTTTACCTGTGAGAGGCGCGCATTCGTCTGGGCCTCGAGGAAATCGTGCGTCACCTGCCGCGGCAGATTCAGGACCTCGAGCTTGTAGGAGTTGGCCGTGCTCGAGAACAGCTCCAGCGTGAGGTCGTACGCCGCCCTTGCGCCCAGGTCGGCTTCCTGCGAGAACTGCTCCGACGCCATCAAGACGTGGTTCGCCCCCTCATCCTTCTGCAGGAGGATCCCTTTTTCCTCGGATTTGTCGCCAAACACGCATTTGACGATCACGTTGTCGAGGTCCTGCAGCAGCAGGAACTCCACTGCCACAGGGACGTTGCGAGGCATGACCTCGATCTTGGCTTCGTACGGCTGGCTGATGATCGAGTTCTTGTCGTTCAACAGCGACACATACACGTTCGCGATCTGATCGGTCCGTACCCCCTCCAGATCTTCCAGTTCGACCTTTCGCCCCTCCACCAAACCTCCGGTGGTATTCCTCAGCGTGAGGCGCACCATTTTCTTGCCCGCCCGTGACTGGAATTTCACAGCCTTGTCGATCGAGATATGGGGTTGGTCGAAGGCAAGAGAAAGGACCGCCTGCTGGTAGGTGATCTGGGCGCTCTTGAACCGTCCTTCGGAATCGTTGAACTCCCTCTCCGAGATCAGCGACTTGGCAAAGAGCGACTTCTGACGCTCGAACTCCTTCTTCTGGACCCTGTAGTCGCTCATCGCCTTTTCCAGGTAGAGCGACTTGAACCGCTCGTCGTTCGGGTTATAGAAGATGTTCTGCGCCTGCGACGGGCACCATGCGCCGAGGCAGAGGAGCAGAACCGCCCACCTCAGCGTGGCAGCGGCCCTCTTCTCCATCGGGCGAAGCGGCGAGTGGTGATTGAGGGCCCTCACCCTGGCCTGGAATCCTTGTACTGCAGAGTTCATCGTGCACTCCAGGCTTCTTTCATCGGGGCGACGTGACAGCCAATTCATGAGCCGGCTCCTGATCCCACGGCGAGCGGGCGCCAAAGAGGTTCCAGGGGCTTCCGCGCTCCGATGCAGGGATAGGCTGTGAGAGGGATGCCGCGGATCATCGGACGTCGTACCTCCTGATGCTGAGCAGCGCCGCTGCGGGAAAGAGAACGACAAAGAACACGAGTGCGCAGAGACGGGGAAGGCCGGCCTGAAGCCTCTCCCCTATCCCCTCGGGACGGTAGGAGAAGCGCGGCCGTCCCCGGAGATCGAGGTGGTCGTTCGAGCCGAAAGCGGGATGTGCGGCCTGCTCGGACTTGTACCGTGCTTCCACAAACGACCAGTACGCATTGTCGTACTCTGCGGCCATCCGGGCCCAGTGGTTCTCCGCCTCGATGCCGGTCCCCGCGATCCGGGTCAGGAGAAACGTCAGGTCTCCCGCCGGGGAGAGTGAGGCCAGCAGAGTGGCCAGCCGCTCCTGGGCTTCGCTCGCCTTCCGGAATTCATCGGTGATTCTGCCAGCCTTCTCTCCCTGCTCCACGTTGACCGTCCGGACGATCTCCTCGTACTCCCGTGAGTAGGAGGCGTACCGCTCGCGGAAGACCGGGTCGGCTGCAACCTTCTGTTCGATGTCGCTCTTCCTCAGGTGCGGAAGGTCGCCGAGGTCCGCATAGCGAGAGGTCCGCATCCCCGTAGCACGATCCTCCAGGATACGGTCGCGCTCCTCGCTCGTGATGCGTTCGGTGGCCTGTTCCACCCATGCTGCCGAGGGAACGCTCTTAAGCTGTGCGGCGAGAAACGGACTGACATTCGGCATCACCAGGACCAGGAGCACCCATCCGAGGAGGCCCTTGAGGACGGCCTGAGCCGAGGTCGAGGAGGTGGAGGAGCAGAAGAGCCCCAGGCCGGTGAAGATCGAGACGTACAGCCACGAAGCCGCCAGAATGAGCCCGAAGACCGCGGCCGTCGGCCCGTCGAGCGGCACTCCTGCCCCGGCAACGAGATAGAGAATCCCGGCCAGGTATCCGATCGTGAAGGGGAGGAGCATGCTGACCATTCCCCCGATGGTCTTTCCCAAGATAAACGTCCCCCGGGGAAGGCCGGCAGCCAGCATGAGCCGGAGCGTCCCTGCTTCCCGCTCCCCGCTGACGCTGGAGTAGGTGAAGAGCACGGCCACGAGGCTGGCAATGACCATGACGATGGTCGCGAAGTCCAGTCGGGGAAGGAGCGCGGCGGCCGGGTTGCTGATGAAGTTGTTGTCATCCGAGTCTGACCGGAGACCGAGCACTAGGCTCTGGAACAGCTCCGGCTCCCTCATAGCACGCGCCAGCCATTGCGCCCTGTTCATGTGCCCGTACCGGTCGATGAACTCATCCTGCTGAACCACGCGCACCCGGTAGTCGCGCTCCAGCGCACGGTAGGCCGCCTCGAGGATCGCCACCGAGACAACGATCAGCACAATGCACGCCGCGCTTGCCAGGACGAAGCGAAGATTCACCATGTTGTCGTGAATCTCTTTCAGTACGAGCTCTCTGAGCATGGCTATCTCCCGTCTTGGCATCATCGAGGATCGTAGCGGCTGAACAGGCCCATCCCGAACCCGAGGAATCCCAGGAAGAACGCGGTGAGCACGATGACATTAACCGTTCCCGTCCGGGACATGATCTCACCCAGCCCGGCCCGCTCATAGTGGAACCCTTCAAACGGCGTTCTGTCGATCCCCGCGAACCTGTTGAAATTCCGGTTCAGGTGGAGGACGACTGCATCTTTCAGGCGGAGTTCTTCCGCGATCCCCGTGTTTGTCGCGTCGGCCAGAAGAAAGGTTACCGCCCCGGCCGGAGACCAGCGCATGAGCACATCGGCCAGCGTGATCTGGTCGTTCAGTTTCGGCCGGTAGGACTCCATCAAGTGGCTGTTCGCCTCGCGTATCTCATCGACCATGCGCATACCGTCCGTCCCATAGCCGTTGACCTTCTCCCTCTCGATGCGTTCCACGATTGCCCTGATCGTCTGCTGCCGGGTCTCCATCTCCACCCGGTCTGCCGCCGGTACACTCCGTGCCGCCTGGGCGATCCCGGGGCCCGCCTCTGGAATCACGAACACCAGCAGGACCCAGGCCGACATCGAAAGGGCCAGAGAAGTCTCGCTCGCGTGCGCCACGGAGGAGATCAGGAGCCCGAGGGCGGTGAAGACCGCTGCATAGGCCAGCGCCACCAGAAGCACCACGGCGCACCTCCCGAGAAAATATCCGCCGGCCTGGATGTCGGGCAGCATTCCGAGAGCGAACACGCAGGCCAGATAGGAAATGACGAATGGCGAAACGGTAAGGACGTAGCGCCCGAGGAACTTCCCGGCGTAGATGTCGGACCTGTGTCCGCCGCTGGCCAGCAGCAGCTTGAGCGTCCCCTGCTCTTTCTCTCCGCACAGCGCATCGAACGACATCAGGAGCGCCGTCAGGGCCAGTACGACCTTGATGATGAACATCTGGTCAGGGACGGCGAAGAGTGAAAAGAGACGGTTGATGGTCCGCTCGCTGGAATGGACCGTGATCCCGCGAGAGGTCAGCTCGTATACTTTCCCCAGTCTCGGGTCCAGCCCCTGGACCAGGACCGAGAGAGGATTCGGAGGGAGGACGACGTCAGGAGAACCCGGGTCCCTGGGCTGCATGACGCCGTAGTTCTCGAGCCTGATGCGATAGTCGCCAAGGCAGACCAGGAGACTGACTGCCATGAGGATGCCCATCAATCCGGTCACCAGCGCGAACCGGTAGGTCGTCAGGTGTTCGAGGATCTCTTTCTTCATGATGCTGATCATGACCTTGTCCTCTTCACACGTCCTCAAATGTGCCCAACTGCATTTTCAGGATACTCCCTGACCTCGAGAGCTTTGCCCTCGTCCGGCATCTGTTCCGACACCCAAGTGGTCCTATTCCCCGGGAAGGGCCGCAACGTCCTGCCGCAGGAACCAGGTGAATGCCACCGCAAATGCCAGAAGATTGTAGACCCCCAGAAGCAGCAGGTCCCACATCGCCGCGAGAAGGGACTCCCCGCTGGACGGCGGAAGGTCGCGGAACTCCTTGGCCGGACCCAGATCCACGTTGCGCGGTGAGAAGACGTTTCCGCCGCACCGGTACGGAATGTAGATGTGCTGGCTTGACGGATCGCTCCTGTCAGCGTCGAGCATAGCCTGGAAGAGACCCTTCCGGTAGCGCACCGCATTGTCGACAAACTGAATGAGCCGCGGCAACCCTCCACCGGCCGTGGCTTCGGCCGCATAGGCGTACACAGCCGACGGGCTCAAACGGGCGAACCGTTCGCCTGTCCCGACCTGTCCGCACATGGCGTGGAAATGCTGAATGAGAAGAGCCTCACTCGCATCCTCCCGTTCCAGCATGATCACTGAGGATTGCTGGAGGGTAGTTCCGGGAGGTTCGGGGTACCGCGCACTGATCGCCTGTTCCATGGCGCTGATCTCCCGCGGGGGGAGGACCGTATGGTCAAACCCTGCGATAATACCTCCCAGGTTAGGAATGATGAAGACGAGCAGCGTCCAGTTCAGCAGGAACCCTGCTGCGGACATCATCGGCGACCGCCCGGCGACCGAGGAGAGCAGCCCCAGAAGGACGAAGAACGAAAGATAGAGGATGCTTGTCCCCCAGAACAGAGACAGCTTCATCCAATCGTCCCCCCCTAGCGGCACCTTTCCGAGGATGATTAGTGTCAACACCCCGGAGGCCATGGCAAACGTGAGGACAAAGGCGAGGGCAAGAAGCGCGGCAAGGTATTTCGCCAGAAGCGGCATCGACTTCGGGACCGGGTTTGCGAGGACCTGTGCCAGCGTGCCGTCACGCCGTTCGCCCGAAACTGAGCGGTATGTCAGGAGTCCGGCTCCGAAGCTCAGGATGACACCAATGAGATAGGCCCAGTCCGCCGGCGCTGCCGGTTCGAAGGCCTCACCCGTTTTCGTCTCCCGCTGGATGCTCTTCAAGCCGTGAGGGGCAACCATCACGAGGTCGGGGAACTCCCGCTCACCCGCCCCCGCGAGAAAGCCGAGCGGAGAGAGTGCCCTGTGCAGCCCGAACCCAGTGCACGGAGCCATCATCAAATTCGTCTTGCCATCCTTGTCGACGAGTCCCTGTGAGGCCCCCGGTCGAACGAAGGGGCTCTGGGTGGTCGTGGAATCGTAGCGCGCGGAAAAATAGGCCGCGCTTGTGACCAGGAGTCCCGTGGTCATGATGAGAAGGACCGATAACCGAAGGCTTGTCACATGTTCGAGAAATTCCCTGCGGATCAGAGTCGCGATCATGGAGAAGTCCTATGCGGGATAACGAAGCAGTTTCCAGCCTGCCATCACGAGAAACCCGGCGGTCAACACCATCAGCAGGGCGCAGGGGAAAAGTGCGTCGCCCAGGCGTTCCCTGAGGCCAGGCACCTCGAGGTTGGGCCGCGGCATGGCAGACAGGTCAAGGGGCTTCACGCGGCTCCAATTCCACCACTCTTTTAAAAACACGTCTTCCCCCTCTTTTTTCGCCCGCTCATTCCAGTAGCTCATGTTTTCCTTTGTCGGCTGCAGCTCCGGCTGGTCGAGCACCCGGGTAACCCAGGCCGCGGTCGCCACCTTGGGCCTGAGGTATTCCATGAGCGACTCGCGGTAATTCCGGGCGGCTGCAAACGTCCGGCGGTAGGATCCGATATCGGAGCCTGCCAGGGCTCGCACGATCCGCCCGTAGGCTGCCACCGGAGAGATCGCGTCAAGACTGTTCCGCGCCTCCTCCCTTCGCTCAAGGCTGCGCTGGACGGCGTCACGAATATGGAAGTGCTCCTCGGCCAGGGCGAATTTCATCGGGAAGATGATCTTGTTGTACTCGACGCGGTTCAGCGCCTCCTTTTCCGTGATCCCCAGGAAACTCTCAGGCCCGGCGTAATCGGTATAGGCGACGTTCCACGATCCCTCGGTCTGCTGATAGCGGACGTTCGAGTACGCGCGCCCGTAGTTCTCGTCTGCTTCCCTTATGAGCTCCGTCTCGGGAAGGATGGGGTGCAGGAATTCCGCAACGTATCCCGCTCCCGCGGGAAGAACGATGCCCGCGACAACCCAGACAAGCAGCTGGTGAACCAGCCCTGTCACCGATTCCTCCGCGAAGAGAGAGATCAGGATCCCCAGGGCGAGGAAACAGGCGAGATAGAGAATCGACGCGGCATACATGCATGCCAGGCCCAGCCAGTCAGCCGGGGTCAGCGTCACAAGACCGCTGATGTTCCAGAGGATGACCAGGAGGAGGAGCCCGGCGGTCAGCGGCGTGGCAGCAGAGAGGAGGGCCCCGCAATATTTCCCCGCAAGCAGCTGCAAGCGTCCGACCGGCGCGCTCAGCAGCACCCGCAGTGTCCCCTGTTCCTTCTCTCCCGAGAAGCTGTCGAACACCAGAAGGATGCAGAACAGGCTCATGATCATCCCGACGATGAACCCGACATCGATCGAGGAGAAGACCCGCAGGAGCGGGTTCACCGGCAGATCTCCCGTGCCGTCGAGGGAGATCGTCGCGCCGCTCCCGGAGGCATCCAGTATCGTCGGGACGTGATACGGTGAAACCGTGATCGTGACTGGCAGGTCTTTGGAACCCCGGCTTAAGAGCGACAGCGGATTCGGCGGGATATCCATCTCGACTTTAATGGTGGAATACACCTTCGCATCCTCAAGCGCGCGCGAGTGCTGCTCGGCGGCGGCGATATATGCCTGTCTCCGCGAGGCGTAGTCGAGCGTCAATACGTAGCCCACCAGCCCGATCAGCAGCATGACCACCACCAGCCCGATGATGAAGCGCAGGCTGAGCAGGTTGATCAGGAGCTCTTTCCGTATGATGTCGAGTATTCCGGTCATGGCAATCGAATCGCGAGGGCTTTCTGTTAAACCCTTTGGGGGCTGCACTCCCAGGAAAAGGTCTCTGCTCTCCTTTCCGGCGGCCCGGAGTCCAGGGCGCGGAGACGAGGGAGCGATGCTTTACACCTCCATGTACTTCAGGTAGATCTTCTCGAGGTCTTCGTACATCAGGTTTTCGCGGGATTTCTCCATGATCAACACCCCTTCCTTCATGATCCCCACCACATCGGCGACCTCGCGGGCGCGGAAGATATCGTGGGTTGACATCAGGATGGCCTTCCCTTCTCCCCGCAGCCTGGTCAGCAGCTCCATGAACTCCGCCCCCGCTTTCGGGTCCAGGCCTGATGTCGGCTCGTCCAGGATGAGCGCCGGCGCCTGCTTCAGGATTGCGATGGCAATGCCGAGCTTCTGACGCATCCCCTTGGAGAATGTCTTCACGCGGTTCTCAAACGACCGCTCGGGGAGCCCCACTTGCCGCATGACCATGTAGTAGTCTTCCTTCCCCAGCTCTCTCCTGCCTGCAAGCCGGGTGAAGAACTCCAGGTTCTGGCGGGCCGTGAAGTTCCCGTACAGCATCACGTTCTCCGAGACGTACGCGGCATGCCGCTTCGCTCCAATGGGATCCTTCGTGCAGTCCACCCCGTTGATCAGGGCGGTCCCGCCTGTCGGCTCGATGAAATTGAAGAAGAGGTTGATGGTCGTCGTCTTCCCCGCCCCGTTCGCTCCGAGGAGGCAGTAAATCTGTCCCGGCTGAATGTTGAGGTTCAGATGGTCGAGGGCGAGGTTGCCGTCCTCATAGCGTTTCGTCAAATCGACAGCCTGTATCAT
>PMBF01000088.1:8262-9944 GCA_003152875.1 Ignavibacteriota bacterium
AGCGAATTAAGACGGGTATCTCATTACCCGGGGGCGGGTATGCTCGTCCACAACACCGCGCATGAGGCAACAGCAGGAAATCGAGAGCGAAGCGTGAAAAGTGGTGACCGATCTTGACACTTACGGCCAAAAGTGGTAACATATCTGACCAGTGTTGCCAGAAACTGGCAATAGTCAATGCCAAAGTCCCCCATGCTTGAGATCGTCAAATCAATTATTCTCGATTTCCTGGAAACACGGCTCGAAACCGGCGTGCCGAGGCACCTGCGTCTTCAACCAGTCTCCGGTAAGGCAGCCGTATGCATAGGTGCGCGCAGGAGCGGGAAATCGACGTTCCTATTCCAGATCATCCAACGACTTCTGCAAGGAGGTGTACCTCGCGAGAACATTCTGTATGTGAACTTCTTCGACGACCGACTCCACGACCTGCAACATACCAGACCCGGACAAATCAGCGAGGCTTACTATTCCCTCTATCCCGAGAAAAAGAATACTGAGACCGTCTATTGTTTCTTCGATGAGATCCAGGTGATTCCCGAGTGGGAATCATTTGTCGACCGGATGATGCGGACGGAAAAATGCGAAGTCTACCTTACAGGATCATCGGCCCAATTGCTCTCCAGGGAAATCGCCACTCAGATGCGAGGGCGTGCTCTGTCATGGGAAATATTCCCGTTCTCGTTCGGCGAATTTCTGGACTGGAAAGGGGTGGAAAGCGCGGGACCCACTTCAACGAAAAAGCGGCTCACGATTCAAAAGGCTTTCGAAGAATACTGGGAGACCGGAGGTTTCCCTGAAGTGTTGGGTCTTGACCGGGAATTGAGAATCAAGACGCATCAAGAGTACTTTCAAGCGGTGCTCTTTCGTGATCTGGTCGAGCGGCATGACGTTTCCCACCCCAGGGCAGTCACGGACCTGGCACATCGGCTCATGGAGAACACGGCTTCACTCTATTCTGTCAATGGTCTCTTGGGGTTTCTGAAGTCCCTGGGCCACAAAGTCCCAAAGTCGGCCGTTTCGGACTATCTGGAGTGGTTTGAGGATGCATATTTTCTCTTTACGGTTCGGCTGTTTGACGCTTCGCTCACACGAAGCCATAGCAATCCCAAGAAGGTCTACTGTGTGGATCATAGCCTGGTCGCCTCCGTCTCATCGAAGATCCTGGTCAATTCCGGACATCTCCTGGAGAACCTGGTTTTTGTTGCACTTCGCCGGCGGCATCCTGAAATTTACTATTACAGGACCAAAACGGGCCGTGAGGTTGATTTCGTGATACCGCGGCGCGACTCCCCAATGAAGGTAGTTCAGGTGTGCGAGTCTCCGGCTTTGCCCCTCACAAGAAAACGGGAAACGGCCGCGTTGAACGAGGCCATGGTGGAACTCGGATTGAAGATCGGAACCATCGTGACGAGGAACGACCAAGAGCGGATCGAAGTAGCTGGGGGGACGATTGAGGTTGTTCCGGTATGGAGATTCCTGCTTGATCTTCTCTGAACCGCCTTCAACAAGATCAGCGAGGCGGTCTCTGACAAGGTGCGCATGGCAACAAGAGACTGCTGCCAATCGTCGCCGCGGCTGCGGCAAGTGTCGAAGTCAGAGGCCGCAAGGAGAGGAGTATCCTAGCGCGTTTCTTCGATACCGTACGACTGCATCTTGTTGAAGAGGGTCTTCCGGCTGATCTT
>PMBF01000070.1 GCA_003152875.1 Ignavibacteriota bacterium
GAAGATGATGCTGGTGAAGTGACCGGCTCCGGCCGGAGATTCAAGAGAGTAACGGACAAGGAACTCCAATGTTCGAGCATCTAAGCGCCCCTGTCATTACGCGCAGAACCTATATCCGCCGCCAGGCGCGGCATGCACTCATGGCAGGCGGCATTCTTCTCCTCGCCTGGGCCGTCGGAACCTCAGGGTACATGCTCTTTGAGGGGATGGGGTTGATCGACGGGATGCTGAATGCCTCCATGATCCTCGGAGGCATGGGTCCCGTCACTGAGCTGCACACGACCGGCGGGAAACTGTTCGCCTCCTTCTACGCGCTCTTCTCAGGCATCGGGTTCATCGGAGCTGCCGGCGTGCTCTTTGCCCCCGCGTATCACAGGTTCATGCACAAGTTCCATATCCAGCTCGAGGGAGGAGAGGGCAGAGCCCGGACCCAGATGAGACCGAAGCACTGAGTCTGCCGTTGCGCTGCCCCGCGTCCCGGAATCCGCTCAGCCTGTTGAGACCCCGCCCGGTCACCGCTCGAGGTTCCGCACTGCACGGAATCGATCATTGCTCCGGTGGAGGCGTTCCCTCCATGGCTGCGCCGGGGAGGCCATCCGAGAATTGTCGAACCCACCCCCTTTTACAGGAACTCGATCGAGAGGTTGAATGTTGGATTCATGTCGCACTTCTCGCAGTTCGGTCGAATTCCCTTGCGAAAACCTATGCCTTCCCCTGAATACGACGTGGTCTGTCCGCCCCACAGTCCGCGAAGAGAGGCGACAGATGACCTTTTTCCCCCCTCTGTGAAGAGTTCTCAGGATGCGCCGTCTTCTGCATTGAAAGGATGAGCTGGTCTCATGGCTCAGATATTTCACCCCAGGACGAAAGTACTTTCCCGGGCGAGTATCATGGCCGGAGCCATTGTCCTGGCGGCATGTACCGTGGTTGCTGCCGCACTCTACAGATCATCCTACTTCACCGGTGTCAATGAAGCACGCCAGCAGGATGTCCCCTTCAGCCATCAACACCACGTTGCAGGGCTGGGGATCGACTGCCGCTACTGTCATACCTCGGTCGAGAAGAGTTCGTTTGCCGGTATTCCACCGACCACCACCTGCATGACCTGTCATTCCCAGGTCTGGAACACCAGCCCTATGCTCGCCCCGGTCCGCCTGAGCTTCCAGACCAACACCCCCCTCACCTGGGCGCGGGTCCATGACCTTCCCGACTTCGTCTATTTCAATCATTCGATCCATATCGCAAAAGGTATTGGATGCTCCACCTGCCACGGTCAGGTGGACAGGATGCCCCTCGTCTGGAAAGTGAACACGTTATATATGAATTGGTGTCTGGATTGCCACCGCCATCCGGAAGAGCAGATCCGTCCGAAGGAGGAGGTCTTCAACATGGCATACCAGCCGCCAGCGGACCAGGCTGCGCTCGGGGCTTCGCTGGTCAGGCAGTACCAAGTCCGCACACAGCAACTCACCGACTGTTCAATTTGCCACCGCTGATGAACGCCAAAGGGAAAGAACCGCTCGATCTTGAGGTCGTCCGCGCAAAACTGGCTGCTGCCGGAGGTCGATCGTACTGGCGAAGCCTGGAGGAGCTCGCCGGAACAGACGCATTCGACGAAATGCTCCACCGGGAGTTTCCCAGGCACGCATCGGAATGGTCCGGCGCCCTCGACCGGCGCTCCTTCCTGAAGCTTATGGCGGCTTCGCTCGCCCTCGCGGGCCTCAGCTCCTGCGCGACGCAGCCGGAGGAAAAGATTGTCCCATACGTCAGGACCCCCGAGGAACTGGTCCCCGGAAAGCCCCTCTACTTTGCCACCGCGCATGTGCATGACGGATATGCGGTGGGAACCCTGGTGCGGAGCGACATGGGCCGTCCCACCAAGATTGAAGGCAACCCCGCGCATCCCTCGAGCCTCGGGGCGACAGACGCCGCCATCCAGGCATCCATCCTGACCATGTACGACCCCGACCGCTCCCGGACCGTGACATACCGCGGCGCCATCCGTCCCTGGGAAGCGTTTGTCAATGACCTCATCCCTGCCCTGGGTGCGCAGAACATGATGCAGGGTTCCGGGGTGCGGATTCTCTCGGGGTCCGTGACGTCCCCGACCCTTGCCGCCCAGCTTCGCATCCTTCTGGCGCGATATCCCCGGGCGAAATGGCACCGGTATCAGCCGGTCACCCATGATGCCGAGCGTGAAGGCGCGATCCTGGCTTTCGGGGAGCACGTGGACACCCTTCTGCACTTTGACCGGGCCGATGTCGTGGTCTCCTTTGACGCCGATGTCCTGAATGCCGGACCACGGGCCGTCAGACACCAGCACGATTTCGCCGATCGGCGCCGGATCATGGGTGGCAGGATGGACATGAATCGTCTCTATGTGCTCGAGAGCAGCCCGACAGTCACCGGAACGATGGCGGACCACCGCCTTCCGGTCCGCTCGATGGATCTCGCGGCCTGCGTGGGGTATGTCGCATCCGCGCTGGGAGTGCCGGGGGCGGAACCCGCATCGGTCGGCGAACATCACCGTGCGTGGCTCGATGCGATGATCCGCGATCTCCGGAGCCGGGGCGGCCAAAGCATCGTGGTCGCCGGGGATTCCCAGCCTGCCACCGTTCATGCCCTCGTGCACGGGATCAATCGGCAGCTCGGAAGCTCTGGCCGCACCATCACCTACATCAATCCCGTGGAAGCCGATCCGGTACAGCAGGTCGATTCGATCAGGGATCTCGTCGCCGATATGAACGGCGGATCGGTGCAGCTCCTGCTGATCCTGGGGGGCAATCCGGTGTTCGATGCTCCCGCCGACCTCGGCTTCGC
This sequence comes from Ignavibacteriota bacterium, assembly GCA_003152875.1. Taxonomy (GTDB): domain Bacteria; phylum Bacteroidota; class Ignavibacteria; order UBA10030; family UBA6906; genus Fen-1262. Next base: position 2,821 of record PMBF01000070.1, read on the forward strand.
CGGCGCGATGAATCTCGTCGACCTCCGGGTCCGTCTCGGGCTCTATGAAGACGAAACCTCCTCGCTCTGCCACTGGCACCTTCCCGAAACGCATCCGCTCGAGGCATGGAGCGATGCCCGTGCCGCCGACGGCACCGCGACGATCATGCAGCCGTTGATTGCGCCTCTCTATAATGGGAAGTCGGCGCACGAGGTAATGGAACTCTTCCTGGGGTCAGGCGGCCGGACATCGTATGATGCCGTCCGCGCCTACTGGCAGGGACAACGGGGCGGCGCCGGATTTGAAGAATTCTGGACGAAGTCGCTCAACGAGGGGCTCGTGGAAGGCTCCGCTTCAGAGTCCAGGAATGTCGCCTATGCGGGCTCGCGCATTTCCGGGCCCCCACAACGTGAAGGCCTCGAAGTGGTGCTTCGGCCCGATCCCACCATCGGCGACGGGCGGTATGCAAACAACGGATGGCTCCAGGAGCTGCCGAAACCTATCACCAAGATCACCTGGGACAATGCGGTGCTGATGAGCCTTGCGACCGCCGCGCGGCTCGGCGTCACGAACGAAGACGTCGTCCAGGTCAGGGCCGGAGACCGGAGCGTGGAAGGCCCCGTCTTCATCGTTCCGGGCCATGCCCACGAGTCCCTGACGCTGCACTTCGGATACGGCCGCACGCGCACCGGGCGGGTCGGCGAGGGGGCCGGGTTCAATGTCTACCCGCTTCGCACGTCGACGGCGATGACGTGCATAGCCGGTGCCGAGGTAACACGGACGGGCCGGCGCTCGACGCTCGCGGTGACCCAGGAGCATCAGGCGATGGAAGGGCGGAGCCCCGCGCGCGCAGGGAGACTCGATGAGTATCTGGCGCATCCGGGTGCTGGAGAGGCGTCCGAACCTCCACCAGGGGAATCCCTCTACCCCGGAGTCGAGTACGCAGGCAACGCATGGGGAATGGCCATCGATCTGAATTCCTGCACCGGATGCGCTGCCTGTACGATCGCCTGCCAATCGGAGAACAACATCCCCATCGTGGGGAAAGAGGGAGTGACGCGCAACCGGGAGATGCACTGGCTCCGCGTGGACCAGTATTTCGAGGGCGATCTCGACAACCCTCAGATCCTCTCGCAGCCTGTCGCCTGCCAGCATTGCGAGAATGCCCCGTGCGAGATTGTCTGTCCGGTCGGCGCCACCGTGCACGACCATGAAGGGCTGAACGTCATGGTCTACAACCGGTGTGTCGGCACTCGCTATTGTTCAAACAACTGCCCGTATAAGGTCCGCAGGTTCAACTTCCTTGAATACAACGGCTCCGATGACCCGGTGGCCAAGATGCGGCAGAATCCGGATGTGACGGTGCGCTCGAGAGGCGTGATGGAAAAGTGCACCTACTGCCTGCAGCGGATCAGCCATGCCCGCATCGATGCGAAAAAGGAGGACCGTCCGATCCGCGACGGCGACATCGTGACCGCCTGCCAGGCGGCGTGTCCCTCCCAGGCAATCATGTTCGGCGATGTGAACGACACCACCAGCCGCGTCCGCAGGTGGAAGGATGAGCCCCGTAGCTACGGCTTGCTGGCCGAGCTGAACACGCGTCCGAGGACCTCCTACCTGGCGCGGCTCAGGAATCCAAACCCGGAAATCCACGAGACAACGGCATAGGCCAAGTGCACGAGGAAGAGCGTCTTGTCAATGTCCATCCCCCGGAACCGCTGATCAGGGAGGGGAACACCTACGGCTCCGTGACCCGGAAGATCTCCGGGGCCGTGCTCACGCGGCGCACCCCGAGAGGGTGGTATATTGCGATTGCAGCAGGGTTCCTGTTGGTCATGGTGCTCCTGGCGGCCGTCTCCTATCTGTTCGTCCGCGGCGTCGGCATCTGGGGTATCAACATCCCCGTCGGCTGGGGATTTGCCATCGTCAACTTCGTCTGGTGGATCGGCATCGGCCACGCGGGGACGCTGATCTCCGCCATCCTGCTCCTCCTGCACCAGCACTGGCGCAATGCCATCAACCGGTTTGCCGAAGCAATGACACTCTTTGCGGTCTCGTGCGCCGGGATGTTCCCCATTCTCCATCTCGGGCGCCCCTGGCTGTTCTACTGGCTCTTCCCGTTCCCCGACCCGATGTCCATCTGGCCGCAGTTCAGGAGCCCGTTGATCTGGGATGTGTTCGCTGTCTCCACGTATGCCACCATCTCCTTCCTGTTCTGGTACGTCGGGCTCGTCCCCGACCTGGCCACCATGAGGGACAGGGCCGTGCATCTCTGGGTCAAAAGGTTTTACGGAGTGATCGCGCTCGGCTGGCGCGGCTCGGCGCGCCACTGGCACCGTTACGAGACCGCATACCTCCTCCTTGCGGGCCTGGCCACTCCGCTGGTCGTTTCTGTGCACAGTGTCGTCAGCTTCGACTTTGCTGTCGGGATCATCCCCGGCTGGCACAGCACGATCTTCCCCCCCTACTTCGTGGCCGGGGCGATCTACTCGGGCTTTGCCATGGTCCTCACGCTGGTCATCCCGGTCCGGGCGATGTACGGGCTCCAAGACTTCATCACCGCGCGGCACATGGACTACATGGCCAGGGTCATGCTCGCGACGGGCCTCATCGTGGCATACGGCTATGTCATGGAGGCCTTTTTCTCCTGGTACAGCGGAAGCCCGTACGAGAGGTACATGATGGTGAACCGCTCCTTCGGGCCGTATGCCCCAGTCTACTGGATGCTCATTCTCTGCAACATCGTGCTGCCGCAGCTGCTCTGGATCCGGAAAGTCCGCCTGAACATGCCCGCGCTCTTTGTCCTGGCCATCATCGTAAACGTTGGCATGTGGCTGGAGCGGTTCGTCATCGTCATCACCAGCCTGCATCGCGACTTCCTTCCGTCGTCGTGGGGAATGTACTACCCGACCATCTGGGACTGGGCGACGTTTACAGGGTCGATCGGGCTCTTCATCGCGCTCATGTTCCTGTTTGTCAGGCTGCTGCCGATGATTTCCATGTTCGAGCTCCGCCAGCTTCTCCCCTGGCCGTCGGGCAACGGGAACGGACAGAAGGGAGGAGGCGCATGAGCGAACGGAACGTTGTCCCGGATGTTCACCGCCGGATGAAGCCGGGCCCGCCGATCTTCGGACTCATGGCCGAGTTCGCCACGCCGGCCGAGCTCCTGCACGCGACGCGCAGGAGCGTTGATGCCGGCTACACGAAGGTCGAGGCCTATTCGTCGCTTCCCATCGAAGGCCTGGCCGAGGCCCTCGGTTTTCGCACGAGGCTACCGCTCATTGTGCTGATCGCCGGCATCGTCGGGGCGCTCTCGGGATTCTTTCTCCAGTACTGGATCTCGGTGATGGACTATCCCCTGAACATCGGCGGACGGCCGTTGAATAGCTGGCCATCATTCATCCCGGTCACCTTCGAGCTGACGGTATTGTTTGCGGGCGTGACTGCCGTGGTGGGTATGATCGCCCTGAACCGCCTTCCGGAACCCTACCACCCGGTCTTCAACGTGCCCAGGTTCGAGCTGGCATCGGACGACAGGTTTTTCCTGACGATCGAGGCGGAGGACCCCAGGTTTGACCCGGAGGCGGTGCGAGGTTTCATGCTCGGGCTGGGGGCAGCCGGAGTGTACGAGGTACAACACTGAGCGATGACAACCATATCTGACGACATGGACGGCGGCCTCTTGGCCAGTGGTAACCGGCACGCGCCGGGGGCGAGGCCCCGGGGCGCTGCGGCGATTGCCGGGATCGCCCTGGCGGCGGCAATCGTCTTCGCGGGCTGCCACTCGGACATGTACAATCAGAAGAAATACAAGCCCCTGGCGGCGAGCGAGTTCTACCCGGACGGACAGGCGTCTCGTCCGCTGGTCGACGGCACCGTGGTGCACCGCGACCACAGCGACGACGGCGTCATCGCGAGCGGCAAGGTCAACGGGGTCCCGGTCAACGGTTTCCCCTTTCCCGTGACCGAACAGATCCTCCGGCGCGGGCAGGAAAGGTATAACATCTATTGCTCACCCTGCCACGGGAGGACGGGGGACGGGCGCGGGATGGCAGTGCAGCGTGGTTTTCCCCAGCCACCTTCGTACCACACCGACAGCCTTCGGGCCCGGCCGGTGGGTCACGTTGTGGACGTCATCGCGCACGGCTTCGGGCGGATGTATCCCTACGCGGACCGCGTGGCGCCCCGCGACCGATGGGCCATTGCAGCCTACATCCGCGCCCTGCAGGCCAGCAGGCAGACAACCGTGGCCGATCTCCCTCCCTCTCAACGTCAGCAGCTCAAGTGACCATGGCCCCGAGCGACGATTTCTCACGCAGACTGGATGGCATCCAACGCTACGCGCTCCTCGCCGCGGCCGGCGGGGTGGTGCTCTGCATGGCGGGTCTCGTCGCCAGCCCGGAACGGTTCTTCGAGTCATATCTGCTGGCGTTTCTGTTCTTCACCAACATCAGCCTGGGATGCCTGGGCTTGGTGATGCTGCATCATATGACCAGCGGAAAATGGAGCTACTCCATCCAGCGGTTCGCCGAGGCGGGCATGCGCACGTTGCCTCTCATGGCCCTGTTGTTCGTCCCCGTCGTAATCGGCATGAGCGATCTCTACCCCTGGATGCATGCGGACCGGATCGGCGAAACGGCCGGGAGGAAAGTTCTGTACCTCAACCAGCCGTTCTTCCTCGGGAGGGCCGTCTTCTATTTTGCCGTGTGGACTGCCATGGCGTTCCTTCTGACACGATGGTCCCGTGCGCAGGATGGCGACGGCAGCCCGGCCCGGACGTCGGCGCTCAGGAAGCTCAGCGCGCCCGGCCTCATCGTGTATGTCCTCACCGCAACCTTTGCGGCCGTTGACTGGGCCATGTCGCTCGAGCCGGGCTGGTACTCCTCGATCTACGGCATGCTCTTCGTCGTGAACCAGTGCCTTGGCGCCCTGTGCGTCCTGATCCTTCTTCTGCGCTGCTTTGCCAGCGAAAAGCCGGTGGCCGACATCATCAGCCCGGCAATCTATCACGATCTGGGCAACATGCTCCTTACCTTCGTGATCCTCTGGGCCTACATGTCGTTTTCCCAGCTCCTTATTACCTGGGCAGGAAATCTCCCCGAGGAGATCACGTGGTATGTCCGCAGGCTCGATCCCGGCTGGAGGATGGTCGCACTCACCCTGATCATTCTCCACTTCTTCGTGCCGTTCATGCTGCTGCTCCTGCGGCGCTCCAAACGGTCGCCGGAAATCCTCTGGAAGATTGCGGCCGGCATTCTGGTCATGCGCCTGGTGGACCTCACCTGGAATATCGAGCCGGCATTCCACGCGCAGGGTCTTGCCGTGCACTGGCTCGACCCGGCGGCCCTTCTTGCCGTGGGCGGTCTGTGGGCCGCCTTCGGAATCAGGATGCTGAAAGGTGCCCCGCTTCTTGCGCTTCGCGACCCGAGGTTCCGCATCGTCGCCGAACCTGCCTCAGGAACACCACATGGCTGACCGCATGCCCACGGTGAAGTCCGGATCAGAGGGCTCGCACGAGCAGACCGATGCACACGCGCCGACCCTCTTCACATTCGGGGGAGCCCTGCTCCTGCTGGTTGCCGGCGTCCTGGCCCTGATGTGGGGTATGCTGAAGGTGATGGAGCAGCATCCCCCGGCCGAAACGACAAAGCCTTCGGCGATGGCCGACCGCTCCGCGCTCCCTCCCGAGCCAAGGCTGCAGACCGACCCAGCGGCCGACATGCAGTCGTTCAGGATCTGGGAAGACTCGATGTTGACCACCTACGGGTGGGTGGACCGGACCCGCGGCATCGTCCGTGTCCCGATCGAGAGCGCAATGGTCATGGTCGTGCGCAGGGGGTTGCCGCTCGATAAGGCTGCGGCCGAACGCGCCGCAGCGGATGCCGGGAAACCGGGGCCGCCGCCGGGAGCAGACAGGTCCGGTCCGGCCTCCGGCAGTGTCCAACTGAACGAAGGCCAATGACCATGAACACCCTCGTGCGTGCCGCATGCGCGGCGCTGGTTCTGCTGGAGATCACTGGAATACCCGCTGGCGCCCAGCAGGCGCCGAACAGGATTTTCACGGAGGTCGGCCTCGACCAGAAACTCGGGACGTGGGTGCCTCTCGATGTGACGTTCAGGGACGAGGAGGGGCAGAGCCTCCCTCTCAGCACGTACATGAAGGGGAAACCTGTGGTCCTCACGCTTGTCTATTACGAGTGTCCAATGATCTGCACGGAAGTCCTCAACGGGATGGTGAAGAGCTTCAAGAACCTTCACCTGACCATGGGAAAGGACTACGATGTTGTCACCGTCAGCATCAACCCGAAGGAACAGCCCGCCCTCGCCAGTGCGAAGAAACTGAAATACCTGCAAGCACTGGGCCACCCCGAAGCTGGGGGCTCGTGGCATTTTCTGACCGGGGATGAAGCGCAGATCACCAGGCTGGCCGCCGCGGTCGGGTTCCGCTACGTGTACGACCAGGCAACGCAGCAGTACGCCCATCCCACGGGCATCATGGTGCTCACCCCGCAGGGACAGCTCGCCCGGTATCTCTACGGCGTGGAATATCCCCCCAAGGACCTGAAATTCGCCCTGGTGGAGGCGTCTCACAACACCATCGGCTCGGCGGTCGACCAGGTCCTGCTGCTCTGCTACAAGTACGATCCGATGACGGGCAAGTACGGCTTGGTAGTGATGAACCTCCTGAGGCTCGGAGGAGTCCTGACCGTCCTTGCCCTCGGAGGCACGGTGGCATTCTTCCTGGCACGCGAGCGGAGAAGCCGCCGCCGGAAGGAAGCCGTCGCACACTGACGGGCCGGCGCCAGGGCATGAGGGCGTGATCCTGTGCCCGGGACGCCGTCCCGATCATATCCCGTAAGTGAACGAGCATGTCGAGTTTTCCTCTCTTGCCGGATCAGGCGTCGGCCAATGCGGGAAGCATTGATGCGTTGTTCTTTGCACTGGTCGGGGTGTCGCTGTTCTTCATCATCCTGATTACCGTGCTGCTCTTCGTCTTCGCAGTCCGGTACAGGCGCGGCAACCGCGTCGACCGGGAGATCCGCCGGAAGGACAACCTCAAGCTTGAGCTCACCTGGATCATCATCCCGACCCTCATCAGCCTCGGGATTTTCGTGTGGAGCTCGTATCTCTATTTCCAGGGGAAAACTCCTCCAGCTGATGCCATGGAGATCTACGTCACCGGAAAGCAATGGATGTGGAAGATCCAGCACCAGCGCGGGAACCGGGAGATCAATGAACTCCATGTCCCTCTCGGCCAGCCCGTGAAGCTCGTCATGACCTCGCAGGACGTCATCCACAGCTTCTTCATCCCGGCCTTCCGTATCAAGCAGGATGTGCTCCCGGGCCGATACACCACGGAGTGGTTCACTGCCACCCGGGTGGGAGAATACCACCTGTTCTGTGCGGAGTATTGCGGCACGAGCCATTCCGGGATGATCGGAAGAGTAGTGGTGATGGAGCCGATGGACTTCGAGCGCTGGCTGGCAACCAGCGGCAATAACGAGACCATGGCTTCCTCGGGCGAGCAGCTCTTCCGCACCTACGGGTGCGCCGCGTGTCACCAGGAGGCTTCAAGCAGCCGCGGACCTGTGCTCGCCGGCCTCGCCGGCTCCGCCGTGAAGCTGCAGGACGGCCGGACGGTCATCGCCGACCGGGGGTACCTCCAGGAGTCGATCAACGACCCCGGCGCGAAAATCGTCGCGGGATACAGTCCGATCATGCCGACATACAGAACGACGCTGAACCAGGAGCAGTTGAACCAGATCGTGGAGTATCTCCTCACGATGGACGGCGGCGTTGCTGCAACGGCGAGGAGAAACTGAACCTATGAGCCACGAGACAGCCGTGGAAGGCACCAACTACCTGAACAACGGATACAGCCTCCGGTCGTGGTTCCTCACCACCGACCACAAGCGCATCGCGATCCTGTATCTGTTCACGATTGTCCTCTTTTTCTTCGTCGGGGGCTCCTTTGCCGTCCTGATGCGCCTGGAACTCATGTCGCCGCAGGGGACGCTTGTGCAGGCGGAGACCTATAACAAGCTCTTCACCATGCACGGCATTGTCATGATCTTCTTCTTTCTGATCCCGTCCATTCCGGCCGTGCTCGGGAATTTCCTGATCCCGATGATGGTCGGCGCACGGGACCTTGCCTTCCCCCGGCTCAACCTGCTCAGCTGGTACGTGTTCGTCGCGGGGGCCTCCGTGACACTGTTTGCCCTGGTCACCGGAGGCCTCGATACCGGATGGACGTTTTACACACCGTTCAGCACTTCCTACTCCAACACCCGCGTTGTGCCGGCTATGGTCGGGATCTTCATCACCGGTTTTTCCTCGATCCTCACAGGCCTCAATTTTATCGTTACCGTCCACAAGATGCGCGCGCCCGGGCTGACCTGGTTCCGCCTGCCGCTGTTCGTCTGGTCACTCTATGCGACAAGTCTCGTCATGGTGCTGGCCACCCCCGTGCTCGCGATCACTGTTGCCATGGTGGCGTTCGAGCGGGCCACCGGGATCGGCATCTTCAACCCGGCCATCGGCGGCGACCCGCTCCTCTTCCAGCACCTGTTCTGGTTTTATTCCCACCCTGCCGTCTATATTATGATCCTTCCGGCGATGGGCGTCGTCAGCGAAGTGATCGCCACCTTTTCCCGGAAGGAGGTCTTCGGCTACAGGTTCGTGGCTGCCGCCTCGCTGGCAATTGCCGTGTATGGGTTCCTGGTCTGGGGGCATCACATGTTCGTGAGCGGCCAGTCGGTCTATGCAGGGCTCGTCTTTTCCATCCTGAGCTACCTCGTGGCCATCCCCTCCGCGGTCAAGGTGTTCAATTGGACGGCCACGCTGTACAAGGGACAGATCTGGTTCCAGACTCCTCTCCTGTATGCCTTCGGCTTCATCGGGCTCTTCACCATCGGGGGCTTGACCGGACTCTTCCTTGCCGCTATGGCGGTCGATGTCCATCTGACCGACACCTACTTCATCGTGGCGCACTTCCACTACATTATGGTGGGTGGGGCCGTCATGGGTTTCATGGCGGGGATCCACTACTGGTGGCCGAAGATCACCGGCCGGCTGTATCCGGAGGGCTGGGCGAAATTCTCCGCGCTGGTGTTGTTCGTGGGGTTCAACCTCACCTTCTTCCCGCAGTTCCTGCTCGGGTACCTTGGGATGCCGCGCCGGTACTACCACTACCCTCCTGAGTTCCAGGTGCTGAACGTCCTCTCCACTGCGGGCGCTTCTATCCTCGGCGTGGGATATCTCATCCCCCTGATTTATCTGCTTTGGTCGCTGAAACGGGGCAAGGTTGCCGGGGCAAACCCGTGGGGAGCAACGACGCTGGAGTGGCAGACGGCCTCCCCGCCGATCACCCAGAACTTTCCCACAACGCCGGTGGTGACGTCCGGTTCCTATGAGTTTCCCGCACTGGAGGAAGTCCACAGTGAGTGACCACGCGCACCCGACGCCTGTCGCGCATCAATTTGACGACCGGGAGCAGCAGACCGAGGTGGGACGGCTCGGGATGTGGCTCTTCCTGGCCACGGAGATCCTCTTCTTCGGCGGCTTGTTCACGGCCTATCTTGTGATGCGATGGAAGTGGCCCGAAGCATTCGCCGTTGCCAACTCCAAGATGGACGTGACCCTGGGTGCCATCAACACGGCCGTGCTGCTCACCAGCAGCCTCACCATGGCGCTCGGCGTCAGAGCCGCCCAGCTTGGCAGGGGGAAGGGAAGCTTCGCGCTCATCATCGCCACCATGGTGTTCGGGCTGGCGTTCCTTGGCATCAAGGCCGTCGAGTATGCCCGGAAATTCCAGGAGGGCCTGTTTCCCGGGCCAGGCTTTGTCTTCGAGGGTGCGACAGGCAGGCAGGTGGAAACGTTCTTCTCCCTGTATTTCATGATGACGGGCCTCCATGCGCTGCACATGGTGGTGGGAATCGGGATCCTGACCGTCATCGCGGCGATGATCCGGCGAGGGAGGTTCTCGCCGGACTACTATGCCCCGGTGGAGATCAGCGGGCTCTACTGGCATTTTGTGGACATCATCTGGATCTTCCTGTTTCCGCTTCTGTATCTCATCCATCCTCACCTGTAAGCAGAGCCATGCAAGGATTGCCATCAGAGCATATTGTCCCGTTGAAGGTCTATTTCACGGTCGCCTCGGCACTCTTCGTGCTTCTGGCCCTCACCGTGGGTGTCTCCCTCATCGACCTCGGACCTTTCAACATCGTTGTCGCGCTCGTCATCGCTGTCGCCAAGATGCTTCTCGTGGTGCTCTTCTTCATGCATGTGCGCTGGAGCTCCCGGCTGGTCTGGCTCTTTGCCTCCGGGGGCATCCTCTGGCTGGCCATCCTCTTCGCACTCACCATGTCCGACTTCCTGACCCGGTGACCTCCCAAAGGACCACGACGCACGGGAGGAATCACCTGAGGGAACACAAACGCCGCGCAGTGCGTTAAAGACCGCCCGGGCAGGCAGTTCGTGGTCTGCACCCAGAACCACGACCAGGTGGGGAACAGGCTCCGCGGTGACCGCCTCTCCACGGGGGTTTCATTCGAATCGCTGAAGCTCGCCGCGGCCATCTTCCCCCTCTCTCCGTATGTTCCTCATGCATCGACTGCCGGCTCTGCACCAAAGCCTGTCCCATGAGCATCAACGTGCACNNCGGGCCGCCCCAGTCCCGTCGTGGGTGGCCGGATCACTCGTCGCTGGGTTCTTTGTTGCTCTGACGGGGAGCGCAGTACTCACCGGCAGCATCCCGGGGCGGGACCAAACGATCGCAGTGGATGATGGGGAAATCGCGCGCGGCTCGGTCGGCGCAAGAGAATGGGGAGTCACAACACTCGGCATTTCTTCCTGTTGCCGACCGGCCGCGCAATTGTTGCTCAACGACGAACCGTTGTGTTTTGATGCTCTGCAGGGATTATCGGCACGCTCCCCGGTTCTCTGAAGCTCTTGCTGAAGAAAAGAATCCTCTTTGCCCGGCGCCTCTCCTCGCGTCCAACCCTCCGGACGCTCATCCATCGCTGAGCCATCCTCAAAACCCCTCCAGCTGAACGAACCACCAATCGCTTCAGGGTGCAACCTCCGGCAAATTCCATCGGTGTGCGGCACCATCCAGACGAGGAGTCCTCACTCTTGTCACGGGAGGAGCATGCATGGACGGGAATCCGGTCATTCCTCTTCGGGCGGCGTACGCCTCATCACCGCAAAATGGCCGGTTTTCCCGGCCGTTTGGCATGCTTTCTGGACTTAGGGAAAAAGGTAAAAGTATCGATGAAGTCAATATCGAACCAAAATACCCTTCTATATACGGTTATCTGCGTGCCTGTCCATTCCTGGTGGCTAATAATCGTCCAGTGGCGATTATTGTGCATCCTGAATAGAGGAAACATGGAAGGACAATAACGTGTGGGCGAGTTCAGGATCTGCACTGAACAGGCAACGTCAAAAAGGGTCTTCATGTCCGAATTAGGCTTTGGCGTAAAACTGATTGACACCTCGTCTGGTCTTGCCGGTGATGAAATGCGTCTCCGGGCTCTTGAAGCATTTCGCCAGGGGCGGTTCGCCGACGCGATCACGGCGTATGTTGATGTGGCAAACCGGTATCCGGATTCAGCCGAGGCACACGCCGCCCTCGGAAGGGCGCTCGAGGCTGCCGACTTTCACAAGGAGGCCGCTCTTGCTCTGGGCGCCGCTCTTCATCTGAATCCGCGCGACCTCACTACCGCGAAGAACCTGGCAAAAGTCATGCTGAGGCTCGGCCAGCCGGACGTTGCCCGTAGTCTCTTTTTCTCTGTCCTCGAGATGCATCCGGCTGATGGTGAAGCCTGTCACGGCATGGCTCTCCTGGAAGACTCTCTCGGGAATCTGGACGAGGGGAGCTCCTGGTACGGACGGCTGCGTTCCATCAACCCGTCCCATCCCGATGCCTGGAAAACCGATGCGCCGGTGTGCAATGTGTGCGGCGAGCGGGGGGCTTTCAAAAACCCGACGCCTGACAATATCCGTGAAAGCCTCTGGTGCAAAACCTGCAATTCGCTGAACAGGGACCGCTTCATGACGTTTGTGCTGTCCCGCCTCCTGCACGAACAGGGCCCGATGCGAACCTGGAAACCGAGGAAAGAAATCCGCGTCCTTGAGGCGGATGGCCATCGCGGGCACCCCCGGTTTCTCGAGTCCAACTACGAGTACTACAATACACGTTTTGCGCAGAACGTTCTGGCGCGCGGTCTGGACCCGGCATCGTTTGCCGATCTTCAGGAGTTGCACTTCCAGAACGGCTTCTTTGACATCATGATCACCTGCGACGTGTTTGAGCATGTCCGCCTTCACCGGGAAGCATTGAACCACGTCTTCAGAGTGCTCAAACCCGGCGGGGCGTGCATTCTCCAGATCCCGTACTGCCACGAGCTGGAGCACACAGTCGTCCGCGTCCAGCCGGACGGCGACCGGGACATCAACCTCCTCCCGGTCCAGTACCACGGAGACGATTCCCTTGTCTACCGGGATTACGGACGGGACTTCCTTCAAGAACTCTCGGAACTCGGCTTCCACGTCTACTACCTTGAAGGAGAAGTGCCCGCTTCGCTCGCCACCCGGCAGAGCATCATTGTGATCGAGCGGCCCGGTCCCCGGGGTCCATCCCATCCGTTCGCGGGTCTGGACGAATCAGGATTCACGACTTTCTTTCTCCCCAGCAAGACGGATCGCGTTGCTTCCTTCCTGCGGGAAATCGCTCCGGAGGCCGGGAAGGAATTCGAGGGAACCGGCCTCTCATACGACCATTCGCGGTATCATTACTATTTCGAGCTCGGCCACGCCGAACGCATCACCGAAACGCTGAAACGCTCCGCGCAGTACCTCGCCGGGGCGTCCTCGGCCCTGGATCTCGGGTCGACAGGAGATGTCCCCGTGATCCTCAGACGGTTCTACGGCGTGGGGACGGTCATCATCAACGGCATGGCCGATGACGTCGTGTCCTATGCGGCTCCAGTTGCCTCCGGCGCTCCCGACGTGGCGGAAGGATCGACTGTCCAGATCCGGGGGTGGGACATCGAGCGCGAGGTGTTCCCTCTCGAATCCGGGAGCCTCGATGTGGTGACGTGTCTGGAGGTGCTCGAGCACCTGCGCTCCGATCCTCTCTTCGCCGTCCGCGAAGCGAACCGGGTGCTCAGGGTCGGAGGCTACTTCATCCTCACGACACCGAACCTCAACAGTATGCAGGGCATGCTCCGGATGGCAAAGGGATTGTCGCCCGCACTATTTGCCACCTTCAACGCGGATGGCTCCGGAATCATTCATGCCAGAGAGTACGCCCCCGAAGAGCTCCGGGTGCTCCTGGAGCACGGAGGGTTCCGTGTCCTCGACCTGCAGACCTTTGACGCGTACTGGTATGATCCGGCGGAAGTCGAACAGGCCCTGCCGCTGCTGCAGGCCATGGCGGCCTCCGGGTGGAAACCGAATCTTGGAAGGCAGGTCTCATTCATCGTAGGACAGAAGATCTCGGACCCCTGTTCAAGCGCCTATGTTCCGCTCTATACGGCGGATATTCCGGCGGCTCAGAGCGGAAACACCGGGGCGGCCGGTGCTTCTGCCATCCAGGTTCTCAACCCGGCCGCGTCCTCCCTCGATGGGCACGACGGCAATATGGAAGCGGCGTGTGATACGCCGGCCGCTGACCCCATGCATCCTGAGGCGCTCCTGAAGCGTGCGATGGATCTGCGGCGGGCCTGCCGGCCTGCCGACGCCGAGCGGACACTCAGGAACATCCTCGTGTTCCACCCGGGCTGGCCCGGAGTTCGCCGCACCCTTGCTGAGATTGCACATGAGCGCGGCGACATTCCCGCCGCACTCAACGAGCTCTTTGCGGCGCTCCAGGAAGCTCCGGAAGACCTCGACACGGCTGCCCTCCTCTCCCGGCTGCTGATGGATGCCGGCCAGGATCTCCTCGCCGTACGGCTCCTGACGGAAGCGGTCGTGAAGGCTCCCGATCACACAGGCATTCTGACCGGACTGGGGAAGCTTCATGCAAAACACGGCAAGGTCCGGTACGCCCGCGAGTATCTCGCGTGCGTCCTCCGCCTGGCCCCGGGCTGCGACGAGGCGCGCCTGGCCCTTGAGGTGCTTGGCGATGGCGATGGGTGTGCGGAGGCGAAGGACGCTCTCCTGGATCAGCAGCTCGAAGCCGCGCGTATTCCGAACAACCTTCTTCTCAGGAAGGAATTCCTCGCGAACAAAGCGGTGATTGCGGCACTCCCCGATTTTGTCATCGCCGATCCGACCTCCATCTGCAACGCGAAGTGCATCACCTGCTTCCATTCGTTTGAGGACCTCCCGTGGCAGGATCTTCCAAGAGAGTGTTTTGACAAACTCAAGCACCTCTTCAGCACGGCGTCGCAGATCAATCTCTTCGGGAGCGGAGAGCCCTTCGTAGCGCGGGAATTCCCCTACGAGCTCGCGGAAGCACTGCGGCTGAAACGGCCTTCAACATCCCTGACGGTCTCCAGCAACGGCAAGATCCTCCGGGAGAAGCACATTGCAATGCTGATGGAGCCGGGGATCACTCTGCAGGTGTCCATCGATGCGGCCACACCCGAGCTCTTCAACCACATCAGGCGTGGGATAGATTTCGGCAAGTTCATGGAAAACCTGAAGCTCTTCACGCGCATGCGGGGCAAGGGGAAAAATCCGCGGCTGACATTCTCCTGCACCATCTCCAAACGCAATCTGGCCGAGCTGCCGAAGATCTTTGCCCTCGCGAAAGAGCTGCATGTGGACTTTGTAGGGCTCTTCAATGAGTACGCACTCCATCCCAGTGAACAGCCGTATATCCTCGATGAACACGACGCGCCCGAGTTCGACCGGCTGCGGCGCGAGTTTGAGCTCTCTGGGGTCCCTTACGGCAATTTCCTGACGTCCCTGACCGCGCGCCCGAGTCAGGTGTCGTTTCCCTGGAAGGAACCGCCGGCCTCCACTGCCACTGTCTGATCAAAGGATGAGCGATGGAAACAAAATGTCCGGCACCCTGGAAAGTGTTCTTTGTCGAAGCAAATGGCGACGCGAGGCCCTGCTGCCTGATCAGCCGTCCCATGGGGAACCTCCGGGAACAGACGTTCGAGGAGATCTGGAACGGGCCGCGCTACCAGGAGCTTCGCACCACGTTTGTCGAGCAGAGGAATTTCTGGCCGGAATGTATCGGGTGCTCGCACCACATGCGAACCGACACCATGTAGCACGAACGCAGACGATGAGGAGAGCATGAGGGACATTCGTGATGTGCAGGAGCGCCTCCAGAGCTTGGCCTCTGCGGGGAGATACGGGGAGGCTCTGGGCCTCTGTGCGGAGGCATGGCAGAGCGACCGGAACAATCCGTGGCTCCTTCTTCAGATGGGACGCCTGTATCACCGGGCCGGTCACGTGCAGCAGGCGGAGCCGTTCTTCAGACTTGCCTGTACGCTGGCTCCTGGCGATCCGGATGTGCGTAGGCGCGGAGAGATGTTTCACCGGGCGAAGGACCTTCTTCCAACCTCGCGAACGGATATCGAGAATTTCTGCAACCCTGACCTGATCCTCGTTCAGGCCCCCGGCTGGGGAGTGAATACCCCGCCCCTGGGCACAGCCATGCTGACGTCCTTTGCCAGAAGCCGCGGTTACAGGGTGCTCCCGGTCGACCTCAATGTGGAGTTCTATCTTCAGCGTCCGCCTGAATTCAATCGTGCCTGGGACATGGAACAGGCGCTCTGGTTCTGGAAGACGGCGGACCTCGTCCAGGGAATCTTGAGCGCATATCACGAGAAGGTGGAAGCATTCGTGGACATGGTGGTGGCGACGGGTGCGCCGGCCGTGGGCTTCTCTGTCTACGACTCCTCCGCTTTGGTCAGCCTCGAGCTGGCCCGCATGCTCAAGCGACGCCGGCCTGATCTCCGCATCATCTTCGGAGGTCCGCACGTCAGCCGGTTCATGACCGGGCCGGACATGATCGAGGATGCAGCTGTTGACGCCGTTGCCCAGGGTGAAGGGGAGCTGACCCTGATCGACTTCCTGGTACACGTGAAGGCGGGGCGCCCCCTTGCGGAGTGCGCCGGCCTCCTCGTGCGCGTGGAGAACCGCGTGATCGATACCGGAGATCGCGAGCTCCTCAAGGACCTCGACAGTGTCCCGATCCCCGATTTCGGAGATTACGCCTTCGAGCGCTACCTCACTCCAACCCGGCTGCCCGTGCTCACGAGCCGGGGATGCCCGAACCGCTGCGTCTTCTGCAATGAGCGCCCGTTCTGGAAAAAATTCCGGTACCGTTCTGCCGAGAGTGTGTTCGCGGAAATCCAGGCCCAACGCGCCCGATACCCGTTCATCGACTTCATCGACTTCCAGGACAGCCTGGTCAACGGTGTCATCCGCGAACTCGAACGGCTTGCGGATCTGATGATCGAGAACAAGCTGTCCGTGATGTGGGCCGGACAGGCGGTCATTCGCAAGGAGATGACTGCGGAGCTCATGATGAAACTCAAGCGGTCGGGATGTGTCTGCATGGCATACGGGCTCGAAACGCCGTCCGCCTCGCTGATGCTCAAGGTCGGGAAGAACCTTTCCCGCGGGGCCGACGTGAATGCGATTGCGGAATCGCATGGCCGGACCGGCCTTGGGGCCACGTACAATTTCATGTTCGGCCTTCCCGGAGAAACGGAAGAGGACGCCTTTGAGGCCCTGGAGTTCCTTCGCCGGAACAGGAATGCAGGGCTGGCCGTAAACCCGAGCGCGGTCTTCTGCGGCTTCAGTCCGGGTACCCTCGCCCATGAAAACCCGGAACGCTACGGGATCGACATGACCAAAGGGGGAGTGTACTGGGAAAGCACCGACGGGGAGAACACCTATATCAGACGGCTGAAACGGTTTGAAGATTTCTGCCGGCTGGTGCGGGAGCTGGGTATTTCAACCACCTATCCGGCCACGACCCTTCTTGACCGGAACCGCGCCCTGGGCAACTACTATGCTCAATCCGGCGACCCGGTGCGGGCACAATGGTATTACGAAGCCTGGCTGCAGGAACACCCCGAAGACCTGGAGACGGGCTCGTCCCTGGAACGCACAATGAAGGCAATCGAGGAGCAGGCACTCCGGGCCGGAAGCGTCCAGGTGCTGGAGGAGGCAGCCTGTGCGTGAGGACAACCCCGTGATTCCAGGAGAGCCCATGGCCGCATCAACACCGCTCGTCTCCATCATCATTCCGGTGTTCAACAATCTCCAGTACACGCGCGGATGCCTTGACGCGATCTGGAGGAACAGCGGCACGGTCCCGTACGAGATCATCGTCGGCGACGACGGGTCCACCGATGGCACGCGGGAATACCTGTTGGAGCTCGGCGCCAGGGTGCAGCCCGTCCTGCACACGTCGAATACCGGTTTCATCCTCAATTGCAATGCGGCCGCGGAACAGGCCCGCGGCGAGTTCCTCGTGTTCCTCAACAACGACACGCTTCCGCAGGCAGGATGGCTGGAGGCGCTGCTGGAACCGATGAAGAATCCTGGCGTGGGAATCACCGGGGCGAGAATGGTCTGGCCGGACGGACGAATCCTCGAAGCGGCGAGTGTGGTCTTCTCCGACGGCTCCGCTTGGAACGTCGGACGCGGCGAGCAGCCCAACCAGCCGAAGTACAACCATGTCCGGGAGGTGGATTACGTCTCGGGCGCCGGTCTCATGGTGCGCACCTCGCTGTGGCGGCAGCTCGGCGGCTTCGACACGCGATACTGCCCGGCGTACTATGACGATATCGACCTGTGCTTTGCCGCGCGCCGGGCCGGCTACAAAGTGCTGTACGTGCCGTTCTCCTGGATCGTCCATTTCGAAGGAGTGACGGGAGGGAAGGACATCTCCCAGGGGGTCAAGCGCTATCAGCTCGTGAACAAGGGAAAATTCAGCAGAAAGTGGGCGGCGGAACTCAGGCGCCAGCAGCCTCCTTCACCCGGAAACGTGGCTAGGGCCTCCTGGCGGGGCACCGGCAAATTCGTGCTGTGGATCGACCATATGCTCCCCGTTCCGAATTTCAACTCCGGCTGCCTCAGGATGAACCACCTGATGCGAACCATGGTCCGCCAGGGGCACAGGGTAACATATGCAACGCTGGTCGGCACCGACCCGGGACAGTATGGCCGCGAAATGCAGAAGGCCGGCGTCCGGGTCGCCCATCTCGGGTACGAAGAATGGGAGCATGCGGAGTCCCAACGGAAAAACATCATCGTTGACAAGCTGCTCGATGCCCTTGAGCTGGAAGCCATGCAGTACGAGATCGTCTATCTCTCGTTCTATTGGGTGGGCTCGCACTTCATTGACCGGATCCGGAGGCGGCTGCCCAAGGCGCTCATCTACGTGGATTCCCACGACATCCACTATCTCCGGACCAGGAGAGAGGCGGAACTCTATCCCGACGATCAGCACATCCAGTGGGCACGGCAGACACGGCGGGACGAACTGGCTGTGTATGCCAAAGCCGATGCGGTCCTGACCGTGACCGAACAGGACAAAGCGGTGCTTCTGGAAGATCTCCCGGAAAAACCCGTGCTCTTGATGCCGAATGTCCATGACGTCGTCCCGTGCACTCAGGGATTCGCCGGCCGGAAGGATCTCCTGTTCGTCGGGGGGTTTAACCACACCCCCAACGTCGACGCGATGACGTACTTCTGCGCGGAAATCCTTCCGGCCGTCCGTCTCAGGAAGCCCGGGATACGCCTGTGGATCGTAGGGAGCAATCCTCCTGCCGGGGTGCAGGCGCTTGCCTGCGACGACATCACGGTGACAGGATGGGTCGATTCGACGAAGCCCTATCTGGATGCCTGTCAGATCTCGATTGCTCCGATCCGCTACGGGGCCGGGATGAAGGGGAAGATCGGTGAAGCAATGGCCCATGGACTTCCGGTGATCACCACTCCTGTCGGTGCCGAGGGAATGGACATCGAGCATGGCCGTCACGCCCTGGTGGCTTCCACGCCCGCTGAGTGGGTGGAAGCAATTGCGGAACTTTCCGGCGATGAGGATCTCTGGAAAAGGCTCTCTGCCGGCGGCCAGGAGCTCATGAGCGAGCGGTACGGCACGCAGGCTATGGAGAACCGGGCGGCAGCCCTGCTCTCGGTATCCTCACGGGAGGCTCTTGCCCGGCAGAGGGCTCACAACAATCCGGCCGCCGCCGCCGCGCCCATTCCCATCAGGCCCGTCTCCATTGTCCTGCTGACCCACAATCAGCTTACCTACACCAGAGAATGTCTGGCAAGCATCCGCAGGAACACCAGGGGCCCGTACTCCCTGATTGTCGTCGATAACGCATCCACCGACGGGACGCCCGAATACCTCGAGACGCTCCCATGGATCCGGCTGATCCGGAGCAGGATCAATCTGGGGTTTCCGGCGGGCTGCAACAAGGGAATCGCCGCCGCCGGGAGAGATGATGTCCTCCTCCTCAACAATGATACCGTAGTCACCCGGGGATGGCTCGAACGGCTCGCGGGAATTGCGGCCCTTGATTCCACGATCGGGATCGTCGCCCCGGTCAGCAATCGGGTCAGCGGCGCGCAGGCGGTTGCAGATGCGTCCTATACGAACAGCGAGCAGATGGAGAAGTTCGCCCTGCGCCGGGCCCGAAAATATGCGGGGGACACGATGGATTTCCCCCGGGTGGCCTTCCTGTGCACGTGGATCCGCAGGGAGCTCCTGGACGAAATCGGCGGTCTCGATGAACGCTTTTCGCCGGGCAACTATGAAGATGACGATTTCTGCCTTCGCGCCCAGCTTGCCGGATATCGCGCGACAATTGCCATCGATACGTTTATTCACCACTACGGATCCGTGAGCTTTGCGGCGAACGGCGCCGAGGTGTACAAACAGCGCCTTGAGAAGAACCGTGAAACCTTCATCCGGAAGTGGGGCGCTTCTCCGGATGACATCTGGCTCAAAGGAGCCACCATCAAACGAAGGGAGCTCAAAGTGGCATTCACTGATGAAGACGGGCTGCGGAAACTCGAACAGGCAAAGCAGTTGCTTGAGGAAGGGGAATATTCCCTTGCGGCCTCGCTCCTCCGGCAGGCCCTGGAAGGATGGGAAGAAAAGACGACGGTGCCGCGTGAAGACCTTCTGGACCTTGCCGGCCATGCCTCGCTCCTGGCAGGGGAGCTCGATGAGGCGAAAGGATTCTTTGAGCGGGAGCTGACCGTCATTCCCTCCTCGTCGCGTCCCTGCAGCGGCTTAGGAAATGTTCTGGAAAGGGCCGGCCAGTTCTCCGGATCCAAGGTCATGTTCGAATGGGCCGTGAAGCTCGATTCTGCGAACGAGGCGGCCTGCCAGGGACTGACGCGCACTAACCGTGCTCTCGGGCTTCCGGACGACGATAACACGCTCCTGGCGGGTGAGGGCGTTCATGCGGCGAGTGCTGCCGCTCTGTAATGCCCTCCAGGAGCAATGAGGTGTGTATCGCGGGGCCGGCAGGGGAACTGGCGGCGACCAGACGATCCAGCCCACTGCCGGAAACTGCCGAGACCATGAGGAGGAACGGGCATCAGGATACCGAGGTGAACGAAGAGCATGCGGAACGGCTTGCCGCGGCGGCATCACTGGCGCGGGGGGGAGATCTGGATGGCGCCGTCGCGCTCCTCTCTTCGGGTGTCCGGGAATTCCCGGAGACCCCGGGGTATCACCGCGCCCTTGCAGACACCCTGCTCGCCCGCGGCGACAGGTCGGGCGCAAGGGTTTGTCTTCGTGCCCTCCTCCGCATCACGCCCGCCGACGCACATGCCTGGCTCACCTGCGCTACGCTCTCGCATGCTGCAGGTGATCTTCAGGAAGCTTTGCAGGAGGTCCGCGAGGCGTTGACGTATGATCCCGCAAACGTCGACGGCTGGCTTGAATGTGGTGTTATCTTCCGGCACCTCGGCGCTATGGAGAACGCCGAGGCCTGCTACCGCCAGGCTCTCGCTTGCGATCCCTCTTCAGTCCGGGCACTCTTTAACCTGGGGAACGTGGCCAGGGAAAAGGAAGACTTCGGCCGGGCCCGGGACCTCTACCAGGAAGCATCGCTCTTGGACAGGGGCAATGGCGACATCTGGAACAATCTGGGCTTCGCGCTCCACCAGCTGGATGATGCTGAAGCGGCCCTCTCCTGCTACCGGCGGGCATGCCTCCTGTCACCAGATACCCCAGGCGTGTACATCAACATCGGCAACCTGCTGAAAGAGCAGAACGACCTCACCGGGGCGGTTTCGATGTACGCAAAGGCCCTTGAACTGAATCCCCTTCACCCGGAAGCCCACCACTCGCTGTCGCTGGTTCTCCTCTCCCAGGGTGATTTTGAATCCGGGTGGAAAGAGTTCGAGTGGCGCCTTCAGTGCACGGACACCGGCGGACGCGCTGGCGTGCGAACCTTCCCGCGGCCCAGGTGGGATGGATCCTCCCTGAACGGAAGGCGGCTGCTGGTGTATGCCGAGCAGGGTCTGGGTGACACGATCCAGTTCGCCCGTTTCCTTCCCCGGCTCGCCGGAAGCGGGGCCAGGATCATCTTCGCCTGCTACCCCCACTTGATCGGCCTCTGCCGGTCGCTTGAGGGTATCGAGGAGATCGCCGACATTACATCGCCGACTCTCCCCGGATTCGAGACCTACACCGCCTTGATGAGCATTCCGCGCCTGACTGGGCTCACTCTTGGGAGCATTCCGTCATCGATGCCGTATCTCGGCACCGGCACTGCGCCTTCACCCGCATGCCAGGACCTCCTCCGGACCCCCGGATTCAAAGCAGGCCTGGTGTGGGCAAGCAATACCCGGAACAGGATTGCCGCAATGAAGTCCCTGCCACTCAAGAAATGCATCCCGCTGGCTGGCATCGACGGGGTGACATGGTACAACCTGCAGGCGGGCGAAGCGGCCGCCGAAGCGGAAGAGTGCCGCGAGGCCTTTCCGCTCTTCTCTATCCCTTCCTCGATGGAGACCATGGACGAGACCGCCGCAGTCATCAAAGAGCTTGACCTTGTGATCACGGTCGACACGTCGATCGCTCACCTTGCGGGGGCGCTTGCGAAACCCGTTTGGACGCTGCTCCCATTCGCCGCAGATTGGCGATGGATGTCCGACAGGACAGACACCCCATGGTATCCCACCATGAAGCTCTTCCGGCAGACGCACCGGGGGGATTGGTCCGGCCCGGTTGGACGCATCTGCGATGAGCTTCGCAAGGCCGTCGCGGCATTCCCCGGGAGTCAAACCGGAACAACCTCATGACCAGGAGCTCGCCAAAACTCTACGTTGCACTCCCCCAGGAAGGAGACTTCGGCTGGGGCATCGTTTCGCGCGGGTTCATGCAGGAATTTGACAAACTGGTCCCGACCACGCCGGTCAGGGTCCGTGACGGCCAGGTCCGGCTGGTCGACGCCCCTGCGTTCGTCTGCCTCGGGTCGGGCGATCTGACACCGGTTGCCGAGGTGAGGGGGACGCGGAGCTACGGGCATGCGGTGTTTGAGACCGCCCTGCATGAGAAGGGAGTGCTCAGGGCTCAGGAATATGAGAAGATCCTCTGCTCCTCCAGCTGGTGCCGCGACCGGTGTCTCGAGGCGGGCATTGCGCATGCCGATGTCCTTCTTCAGGGGATCGATCCGGTGCTGTTCCATCCTGCCCCGTCCCGCCGCCAGGGACGCGGGTTCGTGGTCTTCTCCGGGGGCAAGCTCGAATATCGCAAAGGCCAGGATGTGGTCATCAAAGCGATGCAGATCCTGCAGCACAGGTATGACGACATCCTGCTTGTGACGGCGTGGGTCAACCTCTGGCCGCACTCCATGGAGCTTCTCCGGAAATCGCCCCATATCACATTCGAAGTGGACGGCGACACGTGGGAAGAACGGATGCGGCGCCTGTACGCGGTCAACGATCTCGATCCGACGAGGATCGTGACGATGTCGCTCGTCCCGAACTCGCTGATGCGCGACGTGTACGCCCAGACCGACATCGGAGTGTTCCCGAACCGGTGCGAAGGGGGTACCAACCTGGTGATGATGGAGTACATGGCCACGGGGAGACCGGTGATCGGAAGCTACGCGACCGGGCATCGTGACGTCCTGAGCTCTGAGAATGCGCTCCTGCTGACCGACCTCAAGCAGGAGAGGCTCCTGCTCAACGGCAAGCCGTTTGCAGACTGGGTCTCTCCATCGGTGGATGAGGTCGTGGCGGCCGTGGAATACGCCTATCATCACCGCGACGAGATCCAGAAGCTCGGGAAGCGGGCTGCCTGCGACATGCTCCGGTTCACCTGGGAGCAAAGCGCGAGGAACGCCCTTCGCCTTATGGATATCGAATGAGGAGCGGACAGCATGACGCCCGCTGACATGGCACCCTCCCGGAACGGGATGACGCAACATCTGCAAGAACAACTCCGTGCAGCGATCAGCCTGCACCAGACCGGTGATCATGCTTCCGCCGAACAGGCATATCGTCTCATTCTCGAAGAAGCCCCCGCAACCGCCGACGCCCTGCATATGCTCGGCATCCTGGAGATGCAGCACGGCCGCATGGAGGCATCTCTGGGTCAGATCATGGAAGCGCTTGCCCTGGAACCGACGAACCCGTACTTTCAGAAGAGCCTCGCCAATGTGTTCCTGGAGTTGAAGCAGCGCGATCGTGCCATCGCAGCTTTCACAAAGGCACTCACCCTCAAGCCCGATTACCTCGAGGCGCTCCTGGAGCTGGGCCGGACCCTGGAGAATGACCGCCGCTTCGAGGACGCAGCCTCCTGCTTCACCCGCGCCCTCAACCTGCACCCTGACTCGATGCCCGCGTGCCTGGGGCTCGGCCGCGTCCTGCGCGCGACGGATCAGTTCGAGCCCGCCAAGCATTGTTTTTGCCTGGCCCTGCGCGTTGACCCCTCGTCCGTCGACGCGTCCGTGGGTCTGGGTGAACTGTACCTGGCCCGGAGGAATTATGCGGAAGCAATGCGGTGCCTCACCTCCGCGCTCGCCCTCAACCCGGATTCTGCTCCCCTCCTCAACGGCATGGGGAACGTCTATCGCGAGCTCGGACAGATAGATGACGCGATGAAGGCCTACGCCCTGGCCCTCTCGGCCAACCCTGGGGAAGCCGCGGTCCATTTCAACATTGCGGGAGCCCATACCGCTCTCGGTGCCTACCCCGAGGCCGTTGCTTCGTACAGCCAGGCCATTCGCCTGAATCCGGACTATGTCGAGGCCCATGCCAATAAGGCGCTGCTCCAGCTGATGCTGGGAGACCTTGCCGGCGGCTGGGAGGAATATGAATGGCGTTTCAAGATGAAGGATCCCTCCCAGAAGATCGACAATCGCACGTTTGACCGTCCAGTCTGGGACGGATCTGATTTTTCCGGAAAGACTCTGCTGCTGAGGGCGGAACAGGGAGTGGGCGACATGATCCAGTTCTCCCGGTATGCTCCGCTCGTCAGACGGCGTGGAGGGACCGTCGTCCTGGAATGTCCTCCGAGGCTCGGCCGGTTGTTCCGTGGTGCTGCGGGGGTCGATGCGGTTGTCGAGCGCCAGTCTGTCCCCCCGGTGGATTTCGATCTGTACATCCCTCTCCTGAGCGTCCCCCGGTTCTTCACACGGTCGGTCACGGACATTCCCGCCCTGGTTCCGTACCTGGCTCCAGAACCCGAAACCGTTGAACGGACACGGGCTTTGTTCACGCCGGGGGAATTCAACGTTGGTATCTGCTGGCAGGGGAACAGGGGCTACAAGGGAGACGGACAGCGGTCGATTCCCCTCCGGGCCTTTCTGCCGCTGCTCCAGACCCCCGGGGTGCGGTTCTATAGCCTTCAGAAGGGAGAAGGGAGCGAACAGATCCACGAACTTCCGCCGTGCCATGCTCCGGTCGATCTCTCCCCGGTTCTGGATAATGGCGCCGATGCCTTCATCGAGACTGCCGGGGCGATGCAGTACCTGGACCTGATCATCAGTTCGGACACCGCGCTCCCTCACCTGGCTGGAGCCCTGGGTCGTCCCGTCTGGGTTCTGCTGCCGCACACCCCGGAATGGCGCTGGCTCCTGGATCGCGATGACAGCCCCTGGTATCCCACCATGCGGCTGTTCCGCCAGCAAAAGCCGGGGGACTGGGCGTCGGTTGTTGAACCGGCCGCGCGGCAGCTCGCCAGCCTGGCGCGGCGAGGCGCACCATCATGACGCCTCTGCCTGCAGATACGGATGCCGGCGGGTCGGCGTTGGCTCATACACAGGGCGGAATTCCCCGGATCTCCTTGAGCATGATCGTCAGGAACGAGGAGCGCTTCCTGCCGGGATGCCTTGAGAGCGTCCGGGGTCTCGTGGATGAGGTGGTGATTGTCGACACGGGTTCCACTGATGCCACGGTGGAGATCGCCGGACACTCCGGAGCGAGGCTCTACAATGCCCCGTGGACGGGAGATTTTTCAGTGGCGCGCAATGTGTCGCTGGGCCGGTGCACTGGCGACTGGGTTCTTTACCTGGATGCGGATGAGCGGGTGTTGCCGGGTCAGGCCGGCCAGGTGCGCTCCCTGATGGAGCATCCGTCGGCAGCCGCCTTCCACCTCATGGTGCGCAGCACCCTCTCTCTGCAGGATGGGAAGTCGACCCAGGTGATGCCGTATCCCCGCCTATTCCGGCGGGCGCCCGGCGTCCGGTTTGAAGGATCGGTGCACGAGCAGATTGCACCATCGATACTCAGGAGCGGGGGGAAAATATTCTCTTCGTCTGTCACCATCGAGCATCTTGGCTATGACCAGGGGTTCGAAGCCCTCCTGGAGAAAATCCGCCGGAATCTCGGCCCGCTCCTGGACCGGGTAGGACGTGATCCTCTCGACTGGCATGCTCATCTGCACATCGCCCGATCGCTCCTGCTCATCCACGACTACCCCGCGGTCGTGCATCACGCGCGGGCTGCGCTCCTGGCAGCGGGCCTTCCCCGGCCGCTTGCCGCGGCGTTGCATAACCTCCTTGCGGAGGTGATGGTCAGAACGAGCAGGTGGGACGAAGCCATCGACCATGCCGCCGCGTCGCTCGCTCTGGTTCCGCGCCAGACCGGAGCCCGATGGTTCCTGGCTGGAGCCCGCGTGAACAGCGGAAATGTCCGCGCGGCCATCAGCGTGCTCGAGGAACTCGCCGCAGATCAGGAAGGAAACGAACCATGGGAGTTCTTCGCGGATGACATCATCCTCCCCGCCGAAGACGTTTGGGACCTCCTGGGCCGTTGCTATGCCGAAGCCGGGTTCAAGGAGAAGGCCGTCGAAGCCCTGTTCAACGCGGTCCGGGCCAATCCCCGGGCAGCCGAGACTGCCGGGCGGTTCTGGAAGATGCACGAGGAGCTGGGGCAGCCTCTCGCTGCCATCCGCCACTGCGAGGAGCTCGTCGCCCTGATGCCCGGCAACCCGCGCCCCGTTCTCTACATGGCTCTAAGCCGCATGAGGCAGGGGAACCCCTCGGGGGCGATGGTCCATCTGAACGAGGTTCTCGCCATTGATCCCGCCAATCCCCCTGCCCTTTCCTGGAAAGCCCTATGGTCTCTCGAACAGAAGGACCTGGATGGGGCGGAAAGTGCTGTGAAGGAAGCTGAACTGAGGGGGGTGAAAACGAACGAACTCTGCAGGTGCGCGTTCGAGGTGGCGATGCAGCGGGGACAGTACACCCGGGCGCTCCAGAGCCTGGAAAACATGGCCCATCAGTTCCCTCAGGACCGGTACACTGTGCTGCATGAAAAGGTTTCGGCCCTCGCCGCACGTACCGGATGAGCGCCCAGGGAGCTATTGTCCGGGCACCGCCTTCGGATCCATCTGCCGCAGAGAGCGCTCGATCCGCTCTGCGGTCACCGCATCACCCGCGAGCTCGGCCATGATCCTGCCTGCCTGCATGAGCGTGCATGCTTTCCCGTGACTGCCTGACTCGAGAAGAGCAGGGACCTGGGCCAGAATCTGCGCGATCAATCCTCCCTGTTGCGCCTGACGATCCGTGGCCAGGCGACGGTGCATCCCCTTTGCCACAGAGGCCAGGTCGGCCAGCGGCTCCGGAAGCGCCGCCAGATACGGTCGCGAGATCCTGCAGTGATTCTTGAGCTCTGAAGTGGTGCGGACAACACTGTCCTCCGACACACGATACCACTGGAGCGTTTCCGGAACGACCTCCAGCCTGTACCCCGCGAGCACGGCTCTGCCAAAAAGCTCCCAGTCCTCGTAGCTCAATCCCCGGTCCTCGGTGAACCCCCCGATCGCCTCGTAGGCCGTTTTGCGGATCAGTGCGTTGGCGTCGCCGTAAATGTTCCAGAACAGTCCGGTCACCGCCGCTCCGCCCACGGGCAGAAACCGTGAGAGCGGTTTCGTGCCGGGTGCCGGCGCGTCCTTTCCGCGAAAATTCTGCATGACGGAGGTGAGAATGTCTGCGCCGCTGCATGAGGCCGCGCGGGAGTAGGTTGCGATTTGCGCGGGCATCATCAGGTTGTCGTCGTCCATGATGAGCACGTACTCTCCGCGTGCCGCCTTCACAGCGGCGTTCCTCGCAGCGCCGAGATACCGGTTCTCCTGATGCAGAACCCGCAGGGGGCGATGCGTCCAGGACGCCTCGAGCCGGTCAAGGAATGCCCTGGATGCGGGATTGGTGCTCCCGTCGTTGACGATGACAACTTCGAAACGACCGTAGTCCTGCGCCTCGATCGATGCCATCGCCTGGGCGAGCAGTTCCGGGCGGTTGTAGTGCGCGATGCAGACCGAGACAAGGGGATCCCGCACCGCTGCACGGGGTTCCTGCCGCGCCATGGCCCGCTCCTGAGCCCTGAGCCATGCAAGTGCAGGGTCTTCCCCTTGCACTTCCACGACCTGCTGAGGCAGCAACCAGCGATGTTCCCGTGCCCAGGCCAGGGTCTCGGGATCAGGGCATGCCACGACGTCCGCGAGCTCCGCGCTCCGGCGCTCCATGAAATCCATCAGTGGCTGCATGGGTTCGATCATGAATCCGGAGGTGCGCTGGATCGTCCGGCGGATCGGCGCCACCAGGCCGACACAAAGCGCCGTGCTCTCGAACGCCAGCCCCTCGTGTTTTGCGACAACCGAGTAGTATCCCAGGCCTCCGGCGTCCGGGAAGTGGATCGCGTGGAAGTTTCTCCCCTTGAGCCACCGGTAGACGTAATAGGAATCCGCGGCGAAGGAAGGGGCGTCGGTCGCAATATCGTCCGGCGGTTCAAGCGGGAGCAGATCGATCCCGTCCAGCGCATAACGTGCCTGCCAGCAGCCGAACGGCTCCACCGAACTCCGGCGGCCGCACAGAAGGGTGACCTGGTGCCCCTCCTTCTTCAGACGCAGGGCGAGACCGGTGCAGGCGGCTGCGACGGGTCCGTCACCATGCACTCCCGCGAATTCATTGCTGACGATGCAGGTGTTCACTCTCAAGCCTCCGCGTAATTCCGGGGTCATGCTGCCTCGGGCGATGTGAGATAGGCGTTCCCGGCGTCGTCGTTCATCAGGAGCGTTCCGGCCAGCTTGAATGCGCGTGCGATCGCCTGATCCATGTCGACATACCGGTATTCTCCCAGCCGGCCGCAGATGAGAAGTCGCCTTTCGGCCTTAACGAGCGCCCGGTACGCTCCGTACAATGCCGCGCTCGCCGGATCGGGAAAGGGGTACTCGTACATGTCCGGATCCGATGGAGTGAAGGTCACCTCCCGTGTAACGACCGTTCCGTTGATCTCCCTGACAGAACGATCGGGCATCATCTGCCTCCACTCCAGCCGCCGGATCTCGGGCCCGTCATGCTCATCCGGGATGTTGACCTGTCCGCACGGCTGCATCCGGTCTGTGCCGGGGAAGTACTCTTCGGTCCTGGACTGGCCGCGGTATTTCAGCCGTCCGAGGGTGAACCCGAAGAACTCATCGATGGGCCCGGTGAAAACGAGCTGTTTCCTGGCCGCGAAGGCCTCCTTCTCTTTCAGGTAATCTCGGCCCAGCAGCACCGGGATGCCCTCAAGCATCTTTTCCATGAAGCGGGCATACCCTTGGAGCGGAATGCCCTGATGCTTCCGCCGCATGAGGCGGGGTTCGTCGTCCTGGCGCACGTCGAACCGCCTGGCCAGCGATGCAGAGAGACGCCGCGGTTCGATGCCCCATTGTTTCCTGGTATAGCCCCGGACGAATTTCTCGTAGATCATGCGGGGCATCATGGCAAGGGAGGCTTCCTCGAAGTTCGACGGATCCCCCCGGAACTCGGGGGCCCAGTCGCCTCCCAGGAGCTTTCGGATGTAGCTNNTCATACCGTTCGAAGGACCCGAACCGGTTGACAAACGTCCAGGTCTCTTCGGAATCCGTCCTGAAATAGTGGGGTCCGTAGGTGTGGATCCGGATGCCGCTCGGGTGGACGCGGTCGAACACGTTGCCTCCGGCATGGTTTCGCCGTTCAAGGACGACGACTTCTCTCCCGGCATCGGCAAGGAGGCGGGCAATCGTTGCCCCGGTGAGTCCAGAACCGACGATAAGGTAGTCAACCTCAGCTGGCATCTTCTCCCTCAGACCGTGAAACGTACCTGGTCGATGCACGGGGCCTGAAGCACAGGGCGGCCTTCCCTCTGGGCTCGAGCGCGCGATCCCGTGCGGCAGGACAAGGTGAACATTATTCTTCTGTTGGCCAATAATCGCCAGCTATCGCCGTGCGCTCCAAACACATGAAGGACCAACCGGCTTTATTGTGCCGGAGGCGGCCGCGGAGGAAGTCACCCCTTCATTTTAGAGCGAAATGCGTGCCAGGGACGCAGGCGAAGAGGGACGACCCGGGTGCGGGCGGGCGAGGAGAGACTGATCCGCCGAAGCCGGATGCGGCTTCCCGCGGCGTCACCGATCTCTGGTCAGAAAGCATGCGGTTTCTGGCCTCATGTTCTTGTCGATCCTGCCGATGATATGAGTGGAAGCTCGAGAGAGCTCAAGCAAACAACGGGCAAGGATGCCCATTGTCGTACACCACACACATGGAGGTAGCTATGGCAATGTCTTCGGGTGCTCGCATCAACACACCGATCGCTGCATACAACGCCCTCAACGCGTTGAACGCAGTGAACCAGGAACTCGGTGTCCACCAGCTCCGTCTGGCAACCGGCAAACGCATCAATTCGGTCGGCGACGATCCGTCGGGTTACACCATCGCGAAGCAGATGGAAGCCCGCTCTCGTATGCTGGGCGCAGCGGTGAACAACGTCGGCGATGCACAGACTATGCTCTCC
>PMBF01000022.1 GCA_003152875.1 Ignavibacteriota bacterium
TGCCACCACCATCAAAGACGTCAAGCAAGGGATCGAGCGGATCAAATGGGCGCTGGACCCCGCTGCCCCAAATGAAATCTATATCGGCGAACGCAAACTTGTTCGGGACTGGCTATGAACAACATCCTCGATATTCGAACTCCCTCACAGCTGGAGGCTTCGGCCCGCAAGAGCGACTACGGGCTGGAGCATCACGGACTGAGCAACCTCGGCACGGTCTACTGGAACCTCCCGACCGAGGCTCTCTATGAGGAGGTCTCGTTCCGCCGGGAGGCAAGGATCACCCGCAAGGGCCCGCTCGTCGCATTCACCGGGAAGCATACCGCCCGATCCGCGAACGACAAGTTCGTGGTCAGGGAGGCCACCACGGAAGACCATGTCTGGTGGGGTGAGTACAACCGCCCGTTCAGCTCTGACAAATTCAACGAGCTCTTCTCCCGTCTTTCGGGCTTCCTGCAGGGACGGGACCTCTTTGTGCAGGACTGTTACGCTGGAGCCGATCAGAACTTCCGGATGCCGATCAGGGTGGTGACGGAGCTTGCGTGGCACAGCCACTTTGCCCGGAACATGTTTCTCCTGCCGGAGACCAACGAGGAATACCGGCGGCATGTGCCGGAATTCACGGTCATCTGCGCCCCCTCATTCAAGGGCATTCCGCAGGTCGACGGCACTCCCGGGAACACCTTCATAGTGCTCAATTTTGCCCAAAAACTGTGCATTATCGGCAATACGGCCTATGCGGGGGAGATCAAGAAGTCTGTCTTCACCATCCTGAATTACATCCTTCCGCTGGATGGGGTGATGCCGATGCACTGTTCGGCCAACATAGGAATCGAAGGGGATTCGGCCATTTTCTTCGGCCTGTCCGGAACCGGCAAGACCACGCTGAGTGCCGACCCGGCGAGAAGGCTGATCGGCGATGACGAGCACGGATGGAGCGACGACGGGGTCTTTAATTTTGAAGGGGGATGCTACGCCAAGGTGATCAGCCTCTCCGCCTCCGCCGAGCCCCAGATCCATGCCTGCACGCACATGTTCGGGACGATCCTGGAGAACGTTCCGTTCGACCCGGTAACGCGCATGATTGACCTGGACGACGCCACGATCACCGAGAACACAAGAGCATCCTATCCGCTCGAGTTCATCAGCAATGCAGTTCCCGAAAAGCTGGGCGGTCACCCCCGGAACATCATCCTGCTGACGTGCGACGCCTCCGGCGTCATGCCCCCGATAGCCAGGCTCACTCCCGACCAGACGCTCTACCAATTCATCTCGGGCTATACTTCCAAGATCGCCGGCACGGAGGTCGGCCTCGGGAAGGAACCGGAGATGACGTTCAGTACCTGCTTCGGGGCGCCGTTCATGGTGCACAGGCCCGCGTTCTACGCCGACCTTCTGAAACGGAAGATCCTCCGCTATGGGGTCCACTGCTGGCTGGTCAACACGGGCTGGATAGGCGGTCCTTACGGCATAGGCAAGCGGATCAGCATCAAGTACACGCGGGCCCTTCTCAACGCCGCGCTGAACGGGAAGCTCCTCGACGTCCCCTACTGCACTGACCCGGTGTTCGGGTTTGCCGTGCCGCAATCGTGCGAAGGGGTCCCTTCGAACCTTCTGAACCCGTCAACCTCGTGGCCGGATCCTTCGATCTACCAGCAGAGATACCGCGAGTTGGCCTCGCGCTTCGTGGAGAACTTTAAGAAATTTGAGGAAGGTTGCCCCGAGGAAATACGAAAGGCGGGCCCCGTTCTTTCGTGAGAGGCACCACATTCCCCGGGAGGGTTCAGCCTACAGCCCCTCACCCGGAAGCTGAATCCTGAATCGAGCGGCCGAGCTTCTTCAGGAGGGCAGCGAGCCATTCCTGTTCCGTCGGGCTGAGGACTTCTGCGGCCGCGGCGATCGCCTCGGCATGCCTGGGGAAGATCCGGCCGATGAGCCTTTTCCCCGCGGCAGTGAGCGCGACGTGAATGCGGCGCCTGTCCGTTCCGGACCGTATCCTCTCTACCAGACCCTCCTTCACGAGGTTGTCTACCACGACGGTCATGTTCCCCCCGCTCACCATCAGCTTCTTGCAGAGCTCCCCGAAGCTCAAGCAGCCTTTGTGGCCAAGACACTCCAGCACGCTGAACTGCGGCGGCGTCAGGCCGAACGAACGAATGTGCGCCTCCGACCTCCGGCTGAACGAGGCATGGGCCCGCGAGAGCTTCACCCAGAGATCGAGAGCCCTGTCCGCCTGCTCGCCGTAGCGAACCCCTCTGCCGATCGTTGTTGTCGTCATGGCGGTTACCCGGAACGTGGTTGTATGGTCGCGGGAAGATAGAAGAATTATACTTTAAATTCAAATGATTTGAATTCAAATCTTTTGTGCAGATCTTTTGTGCCGTACGGTCCCTGGACTTCCTTCCGGAATTCCAGTATCTTCACATCAGTGCCATCGGGCCGCACGGAGAAGAGAATAGCATGGAGATCATGGAGTATTGTCCGCATTGCCGCATCCTGGTGCGCGCGATCGTGACCGAGACGCACGAGCGGAGAACCTGCCCTAACGGCGTGTCGCGGGACGTGCTGGTCCGCTCGCTTCATTGCGCCGCCTGCAGGTGTTTTCTCAGGAGCGAAGACGTCCCCCTGCCAAAAGTCGAGGCACAAGCCCCCAACGAATGACCGACTCTCTCCGCAGAGCGATCCTCTCAGCCTGGGTCTGGATGGCCGTTATTCTCCTGATCCTCGCCTGGTACCCTCTCATGCTGGTTGTCCGCCTGACCGACCGGGACCCCGTCCGCTACCGGACAGGCCGCTGGTTCCGCCGCCTTGGCGTCGCCATGACGAAGGTGAATCCTTTCTGGCGCATCGAACTCTCGGGTCAGGATCTTGAGGATCCCCGCCACCCCTATGTCGTCGTCAGCAATCACCAGTCCATGGCCGATATCCCGATCATCTCGCACCTACCGTGGGAAATGAAATGGGTGGCCAAGACGGAGCTCTTCGCTCTCCCCGTCATCGGCAAGCTCCTCAGGCTCGCGGGAGACATCGAGCTGGAGCGGGGCGACCGGCGGTCCGGCGCCAGGATGATCCACACGGCCGAGCGCTACCTGAAAGGGCGCTGCTCGGTGATGATATTCCCTGAAGGCACCCGCTCGGTCGACGGGAGCATCGGAAAGTTCACCGATGGCGCGTTCCATCTTGCCATCAGGGCCGGTGTGCCCCTCCTCCCGATCGCCGTCGACGGTTCGCGAAATTGCCTGCCGAAGCACAGCTGGCTCTTCGGCGACCCCTGCACGATCCGCGTCCGCGTCCTTCCGCCGGTCCCCACAGACGGACTCGGACCCGGCGACATTCCGGCCCTGCGCGAGAAGCTCCGGGAACTCATCGCCGGCCAGGTGGCTGCCTGGCGTTCCTCCACCCTGTCAGACACCCTGCAGTCCTCCGCCGGGAACCCCTCGTAGGTCCGCAATCGTCAAAAGTCCCTCCTCAACACCGGACTGCCATCGGAGCACGCCTCCTGGCGCTCCCCTGCCAGGTCAGGCAGGCAGATCGCGTCAGAGCGGGCGAAAAAGAGCCGCATTCGTTCCTTTTTTTCAGAGGTGTGCCCCCAGTGGGGTGCTCCCCATCAGGCTGCCAGGGGCCGGGTACCTAATCGCTGAGGACGGAAAAACCGGGCTGGGTCGGGGCTGNNCGCCAGAAGATACGGCTGGAGCTTCTCAAGCAGATTCCGCTTCGGCAGAGCGCCGATCACCTGCTCCACAACCCGCCCGTCACGGAACACCATGATCGTGGGAATGCTGTGGATGTTGAACCGTGTCACCACCCCCGGGTTCGCGTCCACGTCGAGTTTCCCCACCTTAAGCTTGCCGTCGTATTCACCGGCGAGCTGCTCCACAACGGGAGCGATGGCCTTGCATGGTCCGCACCACACAGCCCAGAAGTCCACAAGGACCGGGGTGTCAGCGCGCAGGACTTCCTGGTCAAAATTCGCATCTGTGATCTCAATGGGTTTCATACTGGCTCCTCGCATAGCGTGATGATCGCATGGCCGGACCCAGAGACGGCATCGCGCTGGTGAACGCAATGCTGTCAGGGCCGAGCATGCGCCGGACTTCGCTGATGAAGCGCTCGCTGGGTTCAATCATATAGCGACTGGTCTGATACACTGTTGTGCTGTTGTTCTGCGTGACGCTCAGATAGCACGGGATCCGTCCGCGGTTCCGCTCGAACAGCTCGCGGAGCGACACGACGGCATTCTCCTGGACGTCGTTAACGTTGATCGAGAGCATGATGCTCCGTGTGAATTTCTCGCGCACGTGCTCCATCGGGAAGACCTCGTTCACGAGGATCTTCAGCAGGGAGCCATTCACCTCGCCCTTGCCGGTCACCATGACCATTGAGTCTTCCGCCAGTTCCTGCTGGTACTTCTGAAAAGCATCGGAAAACACTATGCATTCGGCCTTGCCGGTGAAATCCTCGATCGTCACAAAGGCCATCGTGTTGTTGCGCTTGTCAATTTTGCGCTTCACCGACGTCACGATCCCGCACGCGCGGACCTGGGCGCCCGGCTTAAGGGCGGAAGGATCCCCGAGCGGGATGGTGGAGAATTCCTTCACCTCCTGCTCGTACCTCAACAAGGGATGGCCGGAGACATAGAAGCCCAGGACCCCCTTTTCCCGCTGCAACTTGTCGAGCTCCGACCAGGGGACCGTCTCGGCGAGCGCCGGATGAATGGCCGCTCCGGCCTGGGCCCTGTCCACAGGGTCAAACAAACCGGTCTGTCCGCTGAGTTCATCGTCCTGCCGGCGCAGGCCGTAAGCCGCCGCGCCCTCGATGCTTTCAAAGTGCTGGGCCCTGTGCCCCCCCATCGTGTCGAACGCGCCTGCCTGAACCAGGCTTTCGATGCACTTCTTGTTGACGAGGCGAAGGTCAACGCGCGAACAGAAGTCGAACAGGTTCCTGAATGGTCCGCCGGTCTTTCGCCCCACGATGATCCCCTCCACGGCGCTCTCGCCCACACCCTTGATCGCCCCGAGACCGAACCGGATCGTGCCATGCACGACGGTGAAATCCAGCGAACTCTCATTCACGTCGGGAGGGAGCACCGCAATGCCCGATTTCCGGCAGTCGTCGATCAACACCGCAATTCGGTCGATATCGTTGATTTCCGACGACAGCGTGGCGGCCATGAATTCGGCCGGATAATGCGCCTTCAGATAGGCAGTCTGATAGGCCACAACCGAATAGGCCACGCTGTGCGATTTGTTGAACCCGTACGACGCGAACTTCTCGATGAGATCGAAGATTTCGCCCGCGAGCCTGGAATCCACTCCCCTCTGCTGGCTCCCCCTGATGAACTCCCCCTTCACTGTGGCCATGAGGTTCTTGTCCTTCTTCCCCATGGCACGACGCATCATGTCGGCCTTTGCGAGCGAAAAACCCGCCACCTCACTCGCAATCTTCATGACCTGTTCCTGGTAGACGATCACCCCGTACGTCTCTCTCAGGATCTCCTCGAGCTTCGGATGAATGTACGAGATTTTGGACCTGCCCTGCTTCCGGTCGATGAAGTCGCCGATCATTTCCATCGGCCCTGGCCTGTACAGGGCATTCATAGCCACAAGATCGCTGATGCAGTTGGGGCGGAGTTTCTGGAGCGCCTCCTGCATGCCGGAGCTTTCAAACTGGAACACGCCGACCGTGCTCCCCCGGGAGAAGAGAGCGAACGTCTCCTCATCATCTTCAGGAAGAGCATCGAGATCGATGACAGTCCCGTGGTTCTCGCCGATCATCCGCAGCGCATTCTCCATCACGGAGAGCGTCCGGAGACCGAGGAAGTCCATTTTCAGCAGTCCCGCTTCCTCGAGGTCCTTCATGTTGTACTGCGTCATGACCTCGGTTTGCGGAGTCTTGTAGAGAGGCACGAGGTCGCTGATGTTGCCCGGAGCAATCACCACACCTGCGGCGTGCATGCCGGCGTTGCGGTTCATTCCTTCCAGCACAAGGGAGGCATCGACAAGCATCCGGATCTTGGGATCGGTGCTCTCGTTCACCCACTTCAGCTCCGGAATCGTTTTGAGCGCCTCGGCCAGGGGACGAACTTTGCCGAACTCGCTCGGGATCAGCTTGTTGATCGAATCAATGGTGCTGAGAGGGATGCCCAGCACCCTCCCCACATCCTTCAGAACCGCCTTGCTCGAAAGGGTGCCGAACGTGATGATCTGGGAAACCGAGTCGTTTCCGTACTTTTCCCGCACGTATTGGATGACCTTGTCGCGCTTCTTGTCCGAGAAATCGACGTCAATGTCCGGCATGCTGACCCGTTCCGGGTTCAGAAAGCGCTCGAAAAGCAGGTCATACTTCAAAGGATCCACGTTCGTGATGCCGAGCGCGTACGAAACGATGCTGCCGGCGGCGCTCCCCCGGCCGGGACCCACGTAGACCCCCATGTTCCGGGCCGCCTGGATGAAATCCTGCACGATGAGGAAATACCCGGAATAACCCATTTCTTTGATGACTTTCAGCTCATGCTCCAACCGCTCATACATCTCAGGCGTCGGCAGAGGATACCTGCGAAGCAACCCCTCCCGGGACAGTTTCGTCAGGTACTCGTCCAGGGACGCAACCCCCGCCGGAACGGGGAAGTCGGGCATCCGGTTCTGCCGGAGGTTCAGCTTCAGGTCACACTTATCGGCAATCTCGATGGTCGAGGCAATGGCCTCGGGAAAATCCGCGAAGAGCGCCGTCATCTCGCTGGTAGACTTGAAGTAAGCCTGATCTGTCTGATACCGGAGTTTGGTATAATCCTGAGGGTTGCTGCTGGAAGCGTCGGGAATCAGCAACATGATATTATGAGGAATGGCGTGGCTGTGAGCGATGTAATGGACGTCGTTGGTCGCCACGAGCTTGAGCCCCAGATCCTTTGCCAGCTTCGGGGCCTTCCGGCGCACCACGGCTTCGCGGTCAAGCCCGTGGTCCTGGATCTCGACGTAGAAATCATCCCCGAAAATGGACCGGTAGATCTCGGCTGCCTCATAGGCGGCACTATCGTTGTCGGACGCCAGATGGGCCGAAATCACGCCGCTCAGGCAGGCGGAAAGCGCCACGAGCCCATCCCTGTGCTGCCGGAGGACCTCTGTATCGATCCGGGGCTTGTAGTAGTACCCTTCGAGATGGCCGATCGTGCAGAGCTTGACGAGGTTTTTGTATCCCGCTGCATCCTTTGCAAGGAGCACGATATGATGATAGGCGGAGCGCTTCCCTCCATTCTCTATTCCCTGAGGCGCCTTCTCCAGCCGGCTCCCCTTCGTGACAATGTAGGCTTCCATGCCGATGATCGGTTTGATCCCGGCTTTCGTCGCCTTCTTGTAGAACTCGATGGCACCGAACAGGACCCCATGATCCGTCAGCGCCACAGCAGGCATGCCATCTGCCTTCGCCGCCTGGACCAGATCGTCGATCTTGCAAGCAGCGTCAAGCAGGCTGTAGTGTGAATGATTGTGAAGATGGACAAACTGCTGCGTCATGTATGGGGATTCTTTCTCGGACAACGTACATTCTATCGCGGATGTCCTCGAAAATCAATGGGACGTTCACGGAAGTTTTCAACATCTTTTACCGGGATGGAAGTGCAGAACCTGGACATCCCTCTCAATCTCTGCCGGTCGAGGAATGTAACTGTATGAAAAATAAGGAACAGAGGATGAGTCTCTTGTCTCGACTCTATGGCTTGCTTGGCATCGACGCACGAATCACGATCCGGCGCACAGCTTCGTCCGGTGGAAGGGGACTCGAAATCCCCTGGCCCAACTCCACCGGGGGCTTGCCATTGCCTGCGGCCTCGGCTTGCCTGGCAGAGTGAGATCAGGACGGAAAGTTCAGCGCAAGGAGCCTCGGTTCAGTCATCTCTTCCATGGCATACCGCACTCCCTCGCGGCCGAATCCGGAGTCCTTGACACCACCATACGGCATGTGGTCCATTCTAAAGGCTGAAGAGTCGTTGATTATCACTCCGCCTACTTCCAGCTCTCTGAACGCTCGGAAGATGATCCTTGCGTCGAACGTGAACAACCCGGCCTGCAGACCGAAGTCGGAGGCGTTGACGCGTTCAAAAGCCTCTTCTATCTCCCGGTACGGCTCCACGATGAGAACCGGAGCGAACACTTCCTGGCACGAGACCTTCAGCGATGGGTTGACTCCGGTAAGAACCGTCGGCTCCAGCAATGCCCCGTTCCGTCCTCCACCCTCAAGAATTTCCGCTCCCCCCTCCTTCGCCTCTCTGATCCATTCCTGGCTCTTCCGCGCGGCCTCTTCGGTGATCATCGGCCCGACGACCGTAGATTCTTCTTCAGGATCACCGACCTTGAGTTCCCGAACCGAAGCAAGAAGGGCCTCGGTCAAGTCCGCGAAGACCTCCTCCTGGACGTAGAGCCTCTGCGTGGAAATGCACGACTGCCCAGCATTCCCGAACGCCCCCAGGATCACCCTCCTCACTGCCTCTTCAAGATTGGCATCTGAATGGACAATGACCGCAGCGTTTCCCCCCAGCTCCAACAAGACACGTTTCTTTCCTGCCTTGATCTTCAGGCTCCATCCCACTCCTGGGCTTCCAGTAAAAGAAATGAGTTTAAGTCGTTCATCTGTAACGAGTTGTTCGGCTTCACCTGACAAACAAGGTAGGATGCTTAACATCGGACCGGGGAGGCCCGATTCGAGTGCAAGGAGCCCAAGCCGGAGTGCGGTCACGGGAGCATTCGAAGAGGGCTTGAGCACGAACGGGCAGCCCACAGCGATGGCCGGAGCCATCTTGTGCGCGACCAGGTTCAAAGGAAAATTAAAGGGGGTAATGGCTGAAACCGGGCCCACGGGAAATCGCTCGATCAGCGCCTTCCTTCCAAGAGTGCCTGAGGTCATATCCAGCGGCAGGATCGTCCCCTCATTCCGCTTTGCCTCTTCCGAGGCGGTCGTGAACGTGAACACCGCCCGTTCCACCTCCGCCCGCGAGAACATCGCCGGTTTACCGGTTTCCCTCGTGATCAGCGAGGCGAATTCTCCGATCCGCCCCTTCAAGCCGGCCGCAATCCGCTCCAGAATGTCCGCCCTCTGATACGACGGCATTTCCCGGGCGGACCTGAATGCGGATGACGCGTGCTGAATCGCACCTTCGATCTCCGGCGGGCCGGCCTGACTGACTTCGAAAACTTGTTCCCCTTTGTACGGGTTCACCACAGGTCGCCCATGGCTGCCGACGACCCATGCCCCAGCCACCAGCATCGGCTCCATCTCCAGTGCTCCTCAGTGAAGTACTCACCCCAGCAACTCCCCCGCCTTTTTCACCAGCTCTGCCCGCTCTACGAGAATCCGCTCGTTCCCCTTACGCACCTTCAGCTCAATCTTCCCGGCAGCCAGGTTCTTCTCGCCCACAATCACCTGCAGGGGCATGCCCAGAAGATCGGCATCCTTGAACTTGAAGCCCGGACTGATGTCTTTCCTGTCGTCGAACAGGACGTCGAAGCCGGCTCCCCGGAGCTCCTCGTACAGCCGTTCGGCGGTCTCCACAACCAGGGCCGACCGAGTCGTGGCCGCCATGAGATGGATGTCGAACGGCGCCAGCGCCCGGTCCCAGATGATGCCGTTCTCGTCGTGGTTCTGTTCGATGTGACACGCCATGATGCGATCAATCCCGATACCGTAACTCCCCATGATTACGGGATGCTCTTCGCCGCGCTCATCGAGAAACGTCGCATGCAGGGCATCTGAGTACTTCGTGCCGAGCTTGAAAATATGCCCGAGCTCGATGCCCCTGACGATCCGCAAGGGGCCCGTGCCGTTCGGACTCGTTTCCCCCGACTGAACGGTCCGAAGATCGTAATAGCCCTCTACGTCACAGTCGCGGTCCAGATCGATGTTCACCAGATGGTAGTCGTTCCGGTTCGCACCGCTCACCAGGTTGTTCGCATGCTCAAGCCTCTTGTCGGCAATGATCCTGAACTCGGGGTGACGCTCCCTCAGTCCAACCGGGCCTATCGAACCGCCGTCGGCGCCCGTCAGCTCGAGCAGCCGCTCAGCTTCGATGGGCCGGACCTCCTCGCCAAGGACCGACATCAGTTTCGATTCGTTCAGCTCGTCGTTCCCCATCATGAGCGCAAGCAGGGGACGGTCGCCGGCCCAGTACACCACCGACTTCGCCAGGAACGCATGGTCCACTTTCAGGAATGCCGCAAGCTGATCTATGGTCTTCACATCGGGCGTGTGCACCTCGTGCGTTGGCAACCCCGATGCCGACCGCACCGCAGCCGGGACGATGGATGTCGCTACTTCCACGTTGGCGGCATAGCTGCCGTCCGCCGAAACCGCCAGGACATCCTCGCCGGAGTCGGACTCCATCATGAACTCCTGCGATCCGGTGCCGCCCATCGCGCCGCTCGACGCGCCCACAATGAAAAACCGGATCCCGCACCGGGCAAAAATCTTCTTGTAGGCCGCGGCGTGCAGGTCGTAGCTCCGGTCGAGACCCTCCCGCGTCGCATCCAGGCTGTAGCTGTCTTTCATCAGGAACTGCCGGCCCCGGAGCACCCCGGATCGCGGACGCGGTTCGTTCCTGAACTTGGTCTGGATCTGGTACCAGAGCTGGGGCATGTCGCGATAGGACTTCACGTTGGCTTTCGCAAGCCAGCAAATGACTTCTTCGTGCGTGGGTGCAAGGACCAGCGGCCTGTTTTTCACGTGGAAAAGCGTGTCCCCGAACGCCTTCACGCGGCCGGTCTCCTCCCACAGCTCCACCGGACTCAATGCCGGGAGGTGAAGTTCCTGCGCTCCGATCGCGTTCATCTCTTCACGGACGATCTCGCTCACCTTCTTCATGACCCTGTATCCCAGCGGCAGGAACACATAGATACCTGCCGCGAGCGCCCGGACCATTCCGGCCCGGATCATCAACTGGTGGCTCGGAATCTGAGCGTCCGTGGGCGTCTCTTTGACCGTAGGGATGAAACTCGTGCTGATGCGCATGACGTCTGTCTGAACGAAGTGGGGGATGGCAAAAGAGGTGTGATGCAATATAGCCAACGGACAAGGAGAATACAAGGCTCCCTCCCGGCAGCTCACTAGGCCATGTCCCTTGCTCGCCGACTCACACCGCCAAGACTCGCTTGGGTCACTCCGGGAATTCTTCAGCGGCTCACTCTGACGCCGGGTCGGTCCGGCACTGCGTTCACCTGGCATGCCCAGAGGGTCTACCGGCCGGCAAGAGCCTCCAGACGCGCCGCCGGCGGACCACCGTTGAGACGAATCCTCGTCAAGAGCTCAAACGTCCTGATTGTGTCCTTGTAGAAGTTGTACCTGTTTTCCCGGTCGATATCCGGGTCTGCGTCAGAGTTTCCTTCCCAGCGGCGGCAGAGGTAGATCGGGTCGAAGATCCGGCCGACCTTGAACGACCGGGAGATCGCCAGGGCCGCGGCGTAATCCTCGCCGTAGCTCACGTTCGGGATGGGGTTCGACCTGAGAATCGGCGTGAAGAACGCACGAGGCGCGCCAAACCCGTTGATCCGGAGCGCGTTGTTGCGCCCATTCTCCGCAGTCCATTCCCGGTGGTCGATGACCCCGGGGGGAATCTCCCGGAGCTTGAAATCGGTAATCCGGTAGCTCCCCACCACCATCGCGCAGCGCTCGGCCCGGAAGACATCCACAATACGCTGGACCGCCCCAGGGTCCCCGTACATGTCGTCGCTATCGAGCTGCACGGCGAACCGCCCGCACATGGGATCGTTGACGGCCTCGTTCCAGCACCCGCCGATGCCGAGATCCTCCCGCTCCGGGATGCGGTGAAGAACCCGGTTGTCGCCATCGGCGCATTCCGCGAGGGCCTCCGTAGTCCCGTCCGTGGAATGATTGTCGACGACAATCACGTTGAACGGGAATCCCGTCTTCTGAGAGACGGCCGATTCCACGGCGTCTCTAATGGTCCGAACCCGGTTGCGCACGGGGATCACGATGGTTGCTTCCACCGGGAAAATCCCTTCCTCCACTCCGGCTTCGGATGCCCCCGGCGAAAGATAGGCCCCGGCCATTCTGAGATGCTCCGTGACCGCGTCTTCCATCTCCGCCTGCACCTCCCGGTTTCGGGGATCGACGTAGTCGAAATGACCTCCGGACTTGCCCGCTCCGGGCTCGTCCTTCGCATAGAGGAATTCGGGCACCCTCACCACCGGAGCACGCCGGGACAGCGCAAGCCTGGCGGCGTACCATCCCGCNNCCGAAATTGAAATCGTCCCGCAGGCTCCCCTCCTGGTATTCGATCAC
The DNA here is from genome assembly GCA_003152875.1 of Ignavibacteriota bacterium. Taxonomy (GTDB): domain Bacteria; phylum Bacteroidota; class Ignavibacteria; order UBA10030; family UBA6906; genus Fen-1262. The sequence goes on from PMBF01000022.1 coordinate 12,283, forward strand.
AGGATGGGGCACCCTCCCCTCCCCGGAGACGTCAACGTAGTCCGCGTAGACAATGCCGGCCCCCGTCCCCTCGGCGACCGAAACCATGCGCTCAAGCGCGAACTGGCCCGGCACGATGCGCGCTTCCTGGATCGCGAGCAGCAGGTACGGTGTGGCGGCATCGTCCGCAATCTTCCTCATGGCTCCTCCCGACAACAGCCCGTCCACCACCATGTGGCCTTCACGCACGGCAGATGAGGCGCTCCGTGTAACGAGGGGAACAATCCGGGCCACGCACGGGTGGGAGCGGAAGATCTCCATGGTCCCTCGCCCCCCCTCGCTTCCCATGAAGGGCAGATAGAGCGTCACTGACGAAGACATGGCGAACCTCGTGATGGACTCAAGGAGTCATGGTACGTGCTTCCTGCCGAACTCCGGGGGCACCCGCACCAGTGCCGCCACGGCGAACCCGGGAATGGTGGAAAGGATCACCCAGAAAAAGAACGCCCGGTAGCCAAGCCATTCCTGCAGCACCCCGCTGAACATCCCGGGAAGCATCATGCCGAGAGCCATGAACCCCGTGCAGATGGCATAGTGCGCCGTCCTGTGCTCCCCCTCAGATACAAGGATCATGAACAGCACGTAGGCGGTGAATCCGAACCCGTACCCGAACTGTTCGACGGCTACAGCCGCGTTGATCAGAAAGAGGCTCGCCGGCTGGACGTGGGAAAGATAGACGAAGACCAGGTCCGGCAGGTGGATGGCCGCCACCATCGGCCAGAGCCAGAATCGCAGACCTTCCTTCGACGCCACGTATCCCCCCAGCAGACCGCCGCACGTCAGGGCGATGATTCCCACGGTCCCGTAGACGAATCCCACTTCAGAGGTTGAGAGACCGAGTCCGCCCTGGTCACGCGGGTCGAGCAGGAAGGGCGAGACCAGCTTGACCAGCTGCGCCTCCGCAAACCGGTAGAGCAGAAGAAAGGCAAGGATGGCGAGGATATCGCCTTTGGAGAAAAAGGCCTTCAGGATCGCGAGGAATTCCTGCGCGGCGCCTCTCCCCGAGACCGCCGCGCCCGACGGATGGTCGGCACCGGGAGAGGGAAGCCTGGACCTGTGATACAGGAACAGGCAGAGGAAGAGGACCGAAAGGGCCCCGAAGGCGATCGACCACGCCAGCGGGATTGCGCCGCCGGTCGACGCCTCCAGAGTGCCCGCGAGCATCACCAGCAGGCCCTGCCCGGTGATCGTGGCCACCTTGTAGAACGTGCCACGCACGCCCACGAAGCCTGCCTGCTGGTGATGGTCCAGTCCCAGCATGTAGAAGCCGTCGGCCGCAATATCATGAGTTGCGGAACCGAACGCCATCAGCCAGAAGACAAAAAGGGTCAACTGAAAGAACATCGGGCCGTGGAGGACAAATGCCACGCCCGCGAGGCACACCCCGATCACCAGCTCGAGCGCCACGATCCAGGACCGCTTGGTCCCGAACATGTCCACCAGCGGAGACCAGAGGGGCTTGATCACCCACGGGAGATACAGCCAGCTCGTGTACAGCGCGATGTCGGCGTTCGAGACGCCGA
>PMBF01000115.1:0-12438 GCA_003152875.1 Ignavibacteriota bacterium
CAGGTGAGGAAGCTGGACGCCATGGCGCGGCGTCGAGGCCAGTCGCTCGCACAAATGGCCATTGCCTGGGTGCTCCGTCATCCGGGCATGACCTCGGCACTCATCGGGGCCAGCCGCATACCCCAGCTCGAAGAAAACCTGGCGGCGCTGAACAACCTGGCATTCACCAACGAGGAGCTCGGCGCGATCGATGCCGTGCTCGCGGGGGCGTAGACCTGTCCGTCGACCACACGATACAGAAGGAGAAACCATGCACCATAATCGTGCTGTCTTCACCATCTTGCTGGCACTGATGATCACAGGGAGCGCAGCCATGGCCGGACCAGTCTTTCCCTACGCGTACACCACCGAAACCCTGCCCAACGGATTGCGGGTGATCATGATTCCCATGGNNACCAAGAACTACCCGGCAAACGTCTACGACAGCCTGATCACCACGCTTGGCGCAAAGGCCAACGCATACACCACCGACGACCTCACGGCGTTCCATCTGAACTTCGCCTCGGAAGACCTCGAAAAGGTCATCGCCCTGGAGAGCGACCGCTTTCAGAACCTCTCCTACGAGAAAGCAGCGTTCCAGACCGAGGCCGGGGCGGTGTACGGTGAATACCGCAAAGGCATCACCAGCCCCTACGCGGTGTTGAACGAGAAAATGCAGGACCTTGCCTACGACGTTCACACGTACAAACACACCACCATCGGTTTCGAGGCCGATATCAAGGCCATGCCGGAGCAGTACGACTACAGCCGCTCGTTCTTCGCACGGTTCTATCGGCCGGAGAATGTCGTGATCGTGCTCGCGGGCGACCTCGATCCNNCAGAAGGCGGAGCGGACCGCCGAGGTCAGCTATGCCGGCAAGACGCAACCGATCATCGATATCGCCTATAAAGGCGAGGCATTCGATCCCGGCAACAGGACGTACGTGGCCGCACTCCTGCTTGGCGATCTCGCCTTCGGGGAGACCAGCGAGGTTTACAGGAAGCTGTACGTGAAGGAGCAAAAGGTCCAGTTCATTCAGGCCAGCGTGCCGATGAACCGCGACCAGCCGTTGTTCGAGATCTATGCGATGGTCAAAGCCGACGACGACATCGCGTACGTGCGCGACGAGGCCTATCGCACGCTCGAACACTTCAAGGCCACGGAGGTGGACGCAAAGAAACTCGATGACCTGAAGCGGCGCCAGAAGTACAGCTTCCTCATGGGACTCGACACGCCTGACCACGTAGCGGGCGGCGTGGCGCGCATCGTGGCTCTCACGGGCGGCCTCGAGGCGATCGATCGCCTCTACACGCAGATGGCAACGATCACCCCGAAGGACATCACCGCCGCCGCGCAGAAGTATTTCACCCCCGAACGCCGGACCGTGGTCGTCCTGAAAGGAGCCCGCTGATGAAACCTGCACTGACGTCACTCGTTCTCCTTCTCACCGCAGTCTCCATTTCCCTGGGAGGATCATCTGTGTCGAACGATCAGGTTGTCCTGCTGCCCGTCAAGAACGATCCGACCGTGTCGTTCCGCATTCTGTTCAATGCAGGCTCGCAACAAGATCCGGCCGGCAAGGAAGGCCTCTGCTCCATCACCGCTTCGATGCTCACCGACGCAGCCACCACCAGGAACACCTATGAGCAGGTGCTCGAGAAGCTCTATCCGCTTGCCGCCGGCTATTCGGCCTCGGTTTCTGTGGAACAGACGGTCATCATCGGCCGGGTCCACAACGACAACATGAAAGAATACTACCCCCTGTTGATGGATGCCCTGCTGCATCCGGCATTCAGGCAGGACGATCTAGACCGGATCAAGAGCCAGACATTGAACTATCTGGAAAACACGCTTCGGTATTCCAGCGATGAAGAGCTCGGCAAAGCCGTTCTCTATGCCTCCGTGTTTGAGGGATCCGGCTATGGCCATCTCACCGACGGGCTGGTCAGCGCCGTCCGGAGCATCACGCTGGACGATGTCCGCGGTTTCTATGGGAGCCACTTCACGGCGGGAAATGTTGTGGTGGGGGTCGGAGGCGGCTATGACGAGGCGCTGCTGAGACAGATCGCAAACGATCTCGGATCGCTCCCGGCGGGGGCGCCACCGGCCGCCCCGAGGCCGGCCCCGAAGGCGAGGCAGGGCTTGCATGTGGTGATGGTCGAAAAGGACGCACCGGCGACAGCCATCAGCATGGGGTTCCCGCTCGACATCCTGCGCGGCCAGGCCGACTGGTATCCGCTTGCGCTGGCCACATCGTGGCTGGGCGAGCACCGCAACTCCAGCAGCCATCTCTATCAGGTCATCCGCGAAGCACGGGGGCTGAACTACGGCGATTACGCCTATATCGAGAATTATCCCAACGGAGGCCAGCGGAGCATGCCGCCGCAGAACGTGGGCCGCAGGATGCAACTGTTCGAAATGTGGATCCGTCCCGTGCCCAATGAGACCCGCCAATTCGCCCTCCGCGCCGGACTTCGGGAATTCGCCAGGCTGGTGCGGGACGGCATGACGAGGAACGACTTTGAGCTCACCCGGAGCTTCCTCGAAAAATACGTGCTGCAGTTTGCGCCGACCACCCTTGAGCGGCTCGGCTACGCGCTCGACGACAGGTTTTACGGCATTCGGGGGAGTCACCTGGAAAACTACAGAACAGCGCTCCGGACGATGACCCTGGCCGACGTGAATGCGGCAATCAGGAAGCACTGGCAGTATGGCACGATGCAGATTGCCATCGTCACGAAGGACGCGAAGGCATTCAAGGACGCGCTCGTGAACGATTCCCCCAGTCCCATCACCTACAAGACGCCAAAACCGCAGACGGTCATGGACGAAGACAAGGAGATCGCAGCATTCCCCGTGAAGGTGAAGGCGGAGGACGTGGAGATCGTGAAAGTGGAAGAGCTGTTCAAGTAGGAATGGCGGCTGGATTGGGGGCAGGGGAACAGCGGACGGCAGGGGTGGCGCCAGACAGATTAATGTCGAGAGCGCCACCCTTGCAGAGGTACCAGCCGTCTACGGTTTCTGGAGGTCGACGTCGTCGATGGGGAGGTCCCAGTGGGCGAGGAGGATCTCAAACCGTCTCTGCTCTTCTTTCCTGAACGTCTCCTGATCCGGGTAGAGTGATTTCGTGATCGTCGCCTCATCGAAACCATCCGCAGTGACCAGGACATTCTTGAACACAATGGTTACCCTGTAATCCCACCGGCCTTCTTCCGTCCCGTGCAGGCGGGGTCTTACCGCAGAGACTTTCAGGATCCTTCCCTGCTCGATCTGCTTCTGGAGCACGGGAAAGTGGTTCTTCTTGAACAACCGAATGAACTCGTCGGCATATCCCCAGCGTGTCTTGTAGTAGTACTCGATCACATAGGGCCTGTCCGAAGCCGGCGGGCGGGACTCCTGTCCGGGCAGAACTCCCGGAAGAAGGGCTGCGCAGAGGACGGCCAGAAGCGCCGGGCCAAGGTGCAAGGATGCATTGAGGGCAAACGGATTCTGCATAGCGGCCTCCTTCGTGGGTATCTTCTCTCCGGGTCTCCGCCCGGCAACGCAAACTGCGATCATCCGCCGGCATGCAGGGGCCTCCACCGTCGCTGGGTTCGAAGATGTTCCCTGGCTCCGGACCGCCCCTTACGGCGGCGTTTCGCCGAACTTCCTCATCTCTGCTTTCAACGCCTCAAAGTCCCCGAAAATTCTCGTTGTGCACCCGAGCACCCAGCCGGGGATGTCGGTAAACGGGACGGCGGTCACCAGCCAGACAGGCTTCCGGAGGTACCTGGCGATCGTCAGCTCCCCTTTCGTTCCGGCACCGCGCTGCGCGGAAGCGTCCCAGTAACAGATGACCAGGTCGCTACGTTCCGCAATTTCATGGCAGTCGATCTCGACCAGCTCGGAGGCGATGAGGCGGTAGCGTTCCGCGTCTTCATGCTTCAGCCTGCGAAAATCGACGCCCTCGAAGCGCGTGCGAAAGAGGCGGTCGCTCTCCCGGTTCGGGTTGAAGACCGAACATCCGCACTCCCCCTCCAGCCATTCCTGCATCTTCCGGCGCCAGTCGCGCCCTTCGCCCGCCGCATATTCCATGCCACCTGAAAGGTAGACAGAAGTGAACATTGGGTAGCGCGCCTCAAAAGAAGCCGATCGGTGTTTCCATCAGGCCTTCGCCGGCATCCGTGGGATGACTCCCTTTGATCAGCCGGGTCGGGACATTGGAGAATTCCCCTGATCGGTACGTACGTATCGCATTGAGATCCGGAAAGCTGGAAGTCTGAGTGGTCTGGCTTCGGTGCTATCCGAGCACGAAAAGGTCTCTGCCCGGCATGAGCAGGGCGTAGAGGATCCACATCGCCGCGCCGATGGTAAACGGGATGGAGAGGTTGTCGTCAACGGGGAGAGGGAGTGCTTCGACCACCGCACCGAACATCGCGCCAGCCAGTCCGATCGCGTATTCGACAGGAAGACCGGTGATCTTCGGGGCGATCAGGACCACCACGAGGGCACTGAGGAAGAACGCCGTGCTGCCCTCCAGCGATTTTCCAAGGAACCGGTGCCGTCCGAACCTGCGGCCCACGAGAGCCGCGGCGGTATCCGACACGATGAGAATGGCAAAGGCGGTGACAAAAATCACCTTGGGAAGGACCAGCATGCAAAGCGCGGCTGAGACGAGGACGTACGTCGCGCCGTTCAGCCGCCTGCCGGAATCGTGGCGCTCATGACGGCGGAGCAGGAAGCCGACATACCGGTGGTACAACCGGCCCGTGGGCTCATGCCACAGGCGCAGCAGATCTGCCATGGCGAACGCCACGGTGAGGGGCACAAGGATGGACAGTGCCAGGCTCTTGCCGATGAAGAAGTAGACGACCGGGATAGCCAGCGAGGCGAGGTGGATGGATTTCCGCATCACCTCTGCGACGTAGCTCTTGTCGACGCTCGGCAGTTCCGTCATTTGCTGGAGCCGGTCTTCTCCCCCGTATCGGGACCCACCACCATCCCGCCCCCGGGGGCGACGGCATCGGGCACCGGCATATTCTGACCGTTGCCCCGCTTGTCGAGCGGGGGAAGGTCTTCACCGCGGATGACAGTGTCGATTTCCGCCGCATCCAGGATTTCGCGGTCGAGCAGCGCAGCCGCCAGGCGATGGAGCGTCTCGATATTGTCCTTCAGGATTTTCTGGGCCCGCTTCATCGCCTCTTCGACGATCTTTTTGATCTCCTCGTCGATCAGGATTGCCGTCTCATCGCTGTAGTTCTGATGCCGGGTGATCTGCCTGCCGAGGAAGATCTCTTCATCCTTCTGGCCGTAGGCGAGCGGCCCGAGCCGGTCGCTCATGCCCCATTCGCATACCATCTTGCGCCCCAGTTCGGTGGCGCGTTCGATGTCATTGCCGGCGCCGGTTGTCAGTTCGTTGAAGATCAGGAGCTCTGCGGCGCGGCCGCCGAGTGCGTAGGTGATCATCGTCTCGAGGTACGCCTTCGAGTAGGTATGCTTTTCGTCGATCGGCAGGTAGGTCGTGAGTCCGAGCGCGCGCCCGCGGGGGATGATGGTGACCTTGTGGACCGGATCGGCCTCGGGCAGCTTCTTCGCCACCAGGACGTGACCGATCTCGTGATAGGAGGTGACCTTTTTCTCCTTCTCGGAGATGATGAGGCTCTTCCGCTCAGTGCCCATCATCACCTTGTCCTTCGCCTCCTCGAAATGGTGCATCGACACCGCCTTCGCATTCTGGCGGGCCGCCAGCAGCGCGGCTTCGTTCACCAGGTTGGCGATGTCGGCCCCTGCCAGGCCGGGCGTTCCTTTGGCCAGGATTTCCAGCGAAACATCGCTGGCGAGGGGAATGTTCTTCGTGTGGACACGCAGGATCCCTTCCCGTCCCTTCACGTCTGGACGATCGACCACCACCTGGCGGTCGAAGCGCCCGGGCCTCATCAGGGCCGGATCGAGCACATCCGGCCGGTTCGTCGCGGCAATGATGATGACACCGCTGTTCTGCTCGAAGCCGTCCATCTCGACCAGNNATGAAGATGATGCACGGCGCGCTCTTTTTCCCCTGTTCGAACAGGTCGCGGACCCGGCTCGCGCCGACACCCACGAACATCTCGACAAAGTCCGCACCGGAGATTGAGAAGAACGGCACGCCGGCTTCCCCAGCCACTGCCCGCGCCAGGAGGGTTTTGCCGGTTCCGGGGGGCCCAAGCAGGAGCACGCCCCGCGGAATCTTGCCGCCCAGCTTCTGGAACTTGGTCGGTTCCCGGAGGAACTCGATGATCTCCATGAGCTCCGTCTTGGCCTCGTCGGCCCCCGCCACGTCGAGAAAGGTCACCTTCGGCGCGGCTTCATTCAGCACTTTCGCCCGGCTCTTGCCGAACGAAAAGATGCCGCGCGGCCCGGCGCCCTGCATGCGCCGCATGATGATGAACCAGACCACAAGGAGGAGCACCCAGGGAAGGGCGCCGATCAGCGCGCTCACCCAGGCATTGTCTTCCTTCTGCACCGAGAAGCGGACGCCGTGATCTTCCCACTGTTTGATCACGCCGCTGTCCAGGATGGGAAGCGTGACCGAGAACTTCTGGAACTGCACCTGCTTCCCGCCGCGGGCAACAGAGGAGGCTTCTTTGAGCTCGCCGTGAAAATCGTAGTTGGCGAACTCGGATTTCTTGATCGTGGCCCGGTCGATCTTCCCGCCCTCGAGCAGGCTCTGGTACTCGGTGTATGTCAGCTCTATCTCAGTGCCTTCCGTCCCCTTGAAGAGGGTCATGATCAGAAAGACGAGCAGAATGATCGCCGACCAGCTCAGGACCACCTTGAGGACCTTGTTCCAGTTGAAGTCATCCTCTTGCCGGAACTGGGGTCCCTGCCGTTTCGGCCGAATCGGCGGCCTGGGCGGCTGTCTCCTCCTGCCTGAATCGCCTCCGGATTTCTGATCTGTTTTTTTCTGTTCGTCCATATCGCGTGGTCTGCTCCCTTCTCACCCACCAGGCGCCGGTTCCCTCAGGCGGTAGATTGCCTTCAGGTTGCGCTCGCGCTGCGCATAGTCAAGCCCGTAGCCGATGACAAAATCACGCGGAATTTCGAACCCTACATAATCCAGCCGGAGGTTCGTCTTCACCGCGTCTTTCTTGTATAGTAATGTAACAATCCTGAAAGATGCCGGGTTCTGCTTCAAAATCAACGACTTGATGTACTCCATGGACAGTCCCGAGTCCACGATGTCTTCGACGATAATGATATCCCTGCCTTCGACCGGGCAGTTCAGCTCCTTTAACATGCGGACGTTTCCGGAGCTGATCTTGGCGTCGCCGTAGCTCGAGAGCTTCATGAAGTCGATCTCGCAATCGACACTGATCTCCCGGATAAGGTCGGCAAAAAAGATGAACGACCCGTTGAGCACGCCGATGAAGACCGGAACCTTTCCCCGGTAGTCCCGGTTAAGGGCGCGTGCAAGCTGATGAACCCGGGCTTTGATCCTCCGCTCGCTGATCATGACGACGAACAGGTCACCGTTGACCTTGATGGTCCGGCGCATGGTCTCTCTCTGACACAAGCGGAATGAATGCGAGTCTTAGGACCCTGCGTGTCTGGCCGGTGAGCTTGAACCGGTCGTCCAGACGGTGGCCGCACAGCCAGACGACGTCGCCCGATGCCGCCTGCAGGACGGGATAGCGTTTCTTCTCAAACAGGGGAACACGCTCATCGATCAGAAAGTCGCTGATCTTTTTTCTCCCCTCCATTCCCAGCGGTACGAACCAGTCTCCGTCGCGCCAGGACCTGAGGACCAGGGTCACTCCGCCTACCTGGTCGGCATCGACGTACTCGATGCGTCCGGGTTCGGACGCCCAGGGACCAACCCCGCTCGTCATCTCAGCTGAAAACCGGAACATGCCGAAGTCGTATTCCCGGCCGATTTCCACTTCCTCGTTGAAATCGAGTTGTCCTCCTCCCGGACGAAGCACGATCCTCTCACGGTCTCGTGACGCCAGCCATCCCGCCGGCAGGGGAATCCATGACCCGGTCGCACGCTCCACGAGGTCAAGCACCGCCTCCACCATTGCCCATTCCGGCCGGGTGCCGGTGAGGTCTTCGACCAGCTGCAGAACCACATACTGCCGGAGCAGCACGGGAAGAGACAGGAGCCCCGTGGCGTCCAGCGTGCATCCGGCATCCGGCAGCCGCTCCGTAAGGGCGCCGATCATCTGACGCGCTGTCATCTCAAGGTAGCCGTTGAGGTCCCGGAGGAGCTCAGCCTGCCGGAGCAGGGTATCGGCCACCGACGGGTTCAGAGACTCCTTCACCCGGGGAAGAATGTGGTGCCTGATGACATTGCGCGTATAGTGATCCGTGGAGTTGGAGGCATCCGTACGGAACGAGAGGTGCTGTTCCCCGGCGTACTCCTCGATCTCATCACGGCCGGCAAAAAGCAGCGGCCGGACGAACAGGCCTGCCTCGCGCTCCATGGGGATCCCCGCAAGTCCCCGGAGGCCGGTCCCCCGGACCATATGCAGGATCACCGTTTCGGCGTTGTCGTCCGCATTGTGAGCCGTGGCGACCGCATCGAAGCCGAGCGTGCTGCATACCCGGGTGAAAAACTCGTACCGGAGAGCCCGCGCCGTTTCCTGGATTCCCTTATGCTCCAGCCTGGCCTTCCCGGCAGTATCGGTGCGTTCGATGAGGACCTCGCATCCGTACCGTGCCGCGAGATCGGCCACAAACTTTTCGTCGCAGTCCGACTCCACTCCCCGCAGCCCATGGTTGCAGTGAGCGACCGCAAGGGAAAGCTGCATGGCATTGCGCTCCGCGGCAAGCAAATCCAGCAGCGTCACCGAGTCAATGCCCCCGCTGACGGCGACAACGATTCTGCCCCCCGGAGCGATCAGGCGCCGCCGCCGGCAGAATTCGTGGAAACGTGTAAATAGTGCTCGCGACGGGAGCATGGTGTTACTCCCTCCAACGGTGCCGAGCAGGTACGGTCGACCCCGGACTAGGCGACGAGGGGAGCGGACGGCCGGATAGGTGAGGTACCGACATTCGGGTCCCACCGGGGTCGGACGCACGAAGCGCGGATCCCGTCTTAGCGGATACGTACTCGGTCAAGAACGGCGAGATGGATATTGTAGCGGGAGAGGGACTCGAACCCCCGACACATGGATTATGATTCCATTGCTCTAACCAGCTGAGCTATCCCGCCATTCGAGGCCACCACATGCCTGAAACAGCCGAATTATATGAAGAATGCCCGACAATTGCAACCACCCGGGGAGGGGCCCTTCCGCGTGTTTTTGTGAATTCCCTTCGATTCGGCTATATTAGCACTCCGGGGTCCAGGTGCACGGCGCGCGGCAGTCAGACCGCTCGTGACCGGTGGTAAACGATGGAGCTCTCCACAGGAGGAGGATGCCCATACTGTCTTCCGCAACCGGATTGCTCAGGGACGGGCCGCTCCATGAGGCCTACGTCCACTGCCTGAAGCTTGCCAGTGCTCATTACGAGAACTTTCCCGTCGCCTCGCGCTTCCTGCCTCCGGAGACACGCCCGGCACTTGCCGCCGTGTATGCCTTCGCGCGGGAAGCCGACGATATGGCCGATGAGGGGGCGCTTTCTCCCGAAGAGCGTCTGGCGAGACTGAACGACTGGCAGCACCGGCTCGACCGGGCGCTGAAGGGAAACGCGGACCACCCCGTCTTCACCGCCCTTGCCGACACGATCGACCGGTACGCCATCCCCCGGCAGCTGTTCGACGACTTGCTGACCGCATTCCGGTGGGATGTCACCCGGCACAGGTACGCATCGTTCGAGGATCTTCTCGGGTATTGCCGCTGTTCGGCCAACCCAGTCGGCCGTATCGTCCTGCGGGTATTTCGTGACGCCGACCCGCAGCACGCTTNNGTGTACATCCCGCTTGAAGATTTTCGCCGATTTCGGTATACTGAGGGGGATTTGCAGGGGAGTGTGGTCGACGACAGGTTTCGCGCTCTTCTGAGGTTTGAGGTGGAACGGACCCGGGAGATGTTCCGGGACGGGAAGCCCCTGGTGCGCGAGGCGATCCGCGGGCTGCGGCTTGAGCTCGCGCTCACCTGGAACGGAGGAATCTCGATCCTGCGCATGATCGAGCGTTCGGGCTACGATGTCCTCGGCGGGCGTCCGCGTCTGCGCCTGCACAACAAAATGTCGGTGTTGATTCGATCTTTACCACCTGGATTCCGATGAGCGCTTCAGCAACTGCAGTCACGCGGAGCAGCAATACCAGTTTCTACTATTCCTTCTCGCTCCTGCCCAAACATAAGCGGGAGGCAATCCATGCCGTGTATGCCTTCTGCCGCTACACCGACGACATCGTGGATGAAGGTCCCGATGAGCACCGGAGCGTGGTCCTTCTTCGCCGGTGGCGCATCGAGCTGGGCCGGGCGCTCCATGGGACCTCCAGCTATGCCCTCCTCAATCAGCTCAGCGCCGTTGCCCACAGGTTCAAGATCCCCGTTCACTACTTCTACCAGCTCATCCAGGGGATGGAGATGGACCTCGTGAAGAAGCGCTATCGAACCTTCGGCGAGCTCCGGGAGTACTGCACCCTGGTGGCATCCTCGGTCGGCCTGATGTGCCGCGAGATCTTCGGGTACCGCACTGAATCGACGCGGGACTATGCAATCAACCTCGGCATCGCGCTCCAGTTGACCAATATCCTGAGAGACATCCGGGACGACGCCCGCAAGGGCCGGATCTACATTCCGCAGGAAGACCTGACCCGTTTCGGCGTCACCGAGGACGACATCCTGCAGGGACGCTACAGCCCGCAGTTCGTGGATCTCATGCGATTTGAATGCGAGCGGGCGAGCGGATATTTCGACATCGCCCGCGATGCGCTCAAGGATGAAGACAAATACTACTTTTTCGCTGCGCGCGTCATGTGGTCGATCTACGCACACACGCTGCAGAGAATCAAGCGGTCGGAGTACAGGGTATTCGAGCGCCGCATCGGAATTCCCACCTATCTCAAGCTCCTCATCACCCTCCGCTACTGGCTCAGCCACCGGTTGAAGTATTCATGAGTCCCTCGGAGTCCGTTGTCGTCGTCGGGGCCGGACTCGCCGGGCTCGCGGCAGCTGTTGAGTTGTCCTCCCGCGGAATTCCCGTCACTGTTCTGGAACAGCACCGCCGGGGGGGTGGCAGGGCATACTCGTTCACCGATCGCACAACGGGCGACACGGTCGACAACGGCCAACATGCTCTGATCGCCGGCTGCACGGCGACAATGAGATACCTGGACCTGATCAGCACGCGCCGGTTCCTGCACACTCAGCGCAGTCCCTCCCTCACCTTCCACCATCCGGCGCTCGGATTACGCCGCCTGAGGATCCCCGATCTGCCGTCACCCCTTCATCTTGCCGGGGGGATACTCTCGACGGATCTGTTCTCTCTCGCGGACCGGCTCCGGCTCCTGCGTCTCGGGTGGGCACTTGCGCGACTGAGAGACGACGATCCATTCCTCTCGGGGGCGAGTGTCGCAGAGTGGCTGCGGAGACACGGGCAGTCTGCGGAGACCATCCGCACACTCTGGGAGCCACTGGCCATTGCGATCATGAATGAACGGACCGAAAAGGCCTCGGCCCTGTTGTTTGCCCGCTGCCTGCGCCGCGCTTTTCTGGGGAGGACCGGAGACTCCGCCCTTGTTCTCCCATCTGTCGGCCTGAGCGAGTTGTTTGTGACGCCGGCCTGCGCCCTGATCAGCAAACACGGCGGCCGGATCATCCTTGGCGCCAGGGCAGCCGGCACGATCCTCCGGGAGGGGAGAGTTACCGGGGTCCGCCTTGAGGACGGGGCCGAGCTGCCTGCTTCCGTAGTGATTCTGGCTGTTCCAGCCTGGTCTATCGGAAGGGTCCTCCCGGAGGAGATGCCCCGCCGGGCGGCGCTTCTCAAGGCTGCAGAGCTGCCCGTGTCGCCCATTGTTTCGGTTCATCTCTGGTACACCACCGATTTCATGCACGAGGAGGCCATCGGGATAGTCGGACGCACCATCCAGTGGGTGTTCAACCGAAGGAAAATTGAAGAAAAGGGAGGTCAAGGCGGGCACATCACCTGCGTAATCAGCGCCGCCCACGATCTTATCGGAGAGCCAAGCCGAATCATTCTTGCGGCCGCCTCAGATGATCTCCGGGCTGTCTTCGGCAAAGCCGGCGGCGACCCAATTCATAGTGTCGTAATTCGAGAAAAAAGGGGCACAGTTTCGCCGATCCCGGGCGCTGAAAGAGATCGACCCGATCAAATAACGGGAATTCCGAACCTTTTCATTGCAGGTGACTGGACGTCCACCGGACTCCCGGGCACCATCGAAGGAGCGGTCTGGAGCGGCAAGAGGTGTGCCGATCTCGTGCAGGCACGGCAATTGCATCTTATCCCTTCACTGAGCTGATCGGTACATGCAGAGACCCGGCGAGGCAAATTGCTTTTCTGGACGGAAATCAGGATATTCTTCCCGC
>PMBF01000115.1:12558-35757 GCA_003152875.1 Ignavibacteriota bacterium
TCTATCCCCTTCATCTTCCTGACGGCGGTGGATGACTACTACGCGCAGAAGTTCGGAAGGCAGATGGGAAGCGCGGCGTACATCACCAAGCCGGTTGATTTCAACGAGCTGGAGCGCGTACTTCTGGAAAAGTTAGGCGAGTGATTGTGGCCGATACAGGCATCCCTTCGGCTGTAACGGAATCCCGCGCCGGTCGCGGGATTTTCCGTCTCAGGCCCGCGCCCGGGAGACCCGGCAGGCTGCAATTCATCGACGTGCTGCGCGGGTGGGCGGTACTCGTGATGATCGAGACGCATGTGCTGAACGGGATGCTAGACCCCATCCACTCGCATTCTCTCGCATTCAAGGTCCTGAACTTCATCAACGGTCTCGTTGCCCCCGCATTTCTTTTCGCCTCCGGCATGGCCTTTGCCCTGGCCACACGCCGGAAGCTCGCCGACTACCTGTCACTGCGGCCGCCGCTCTTCAGGCAGCTCGGCCGGCTAGGACTCCTCTTTATCATCGGCTACGGTCTCCACATCCCCAAGTTCGAGTATCATCACCTCCGCTATGACGCCGGCGAGGCTGCCTGGCGCAGCTTCGCGCAAGTTGACGTGCTCCAGTGCATCGCCGTCAGCCTGTTGATTCTCCTGCTCCTCCTGCTCATACTGAGAACCGAGCGGCGGGTCTACGCGGCGGCCGGCGTTCTGCTCACCGGGATTGTGTTCACCACGCCGCTGATCTGGGAGATTGATTTCTGGAACCTCCTTCCCATCCCGCTGGCCGAGTATTTCAACGGACTTCATGCTTCGCTCTTTCCGCTCTTCCCGTGGGCGGCCTTCGTGCTCGCGGGCGCACTGTCGGGGTACTACTATCTTGAGAGTTCCGGCGCCGCGACACGGAGTTTCGCACTTCTACCCGGACACCCGGCAGGCCCCGCGGTTGCAAGGGCAGGCCCCGCAGGTGCGAGGGCAGGCATGCTGCGGTTCGTGTGGCTTGGGATCGCCATGGCCGCCGCGTCATTCATGGTCGAGCCTCTGGCGTCAGGACTCTACCCGGTGTATGATTACTGGAAAACGAGTCCGAGTTTCACCATGCTCCGCATGGGTCTGGTGATGCTCATTCTTGCGGGCCTCTATTTCTACGAGCGGGCAAGGGGATTCTCCCCCTCTTCGCTGCTGGCACTTGCGGGCAGGGAATCCCTGCTTGTCTACTCCGTGCACCTCATGATCATCTACGGCAACTTCAACGGCCCCCATCTGGTCGACCGGATCGCCTTTCGGTTCGGGTTCCCGGAGGTCTTTGGCCTGTCCGCTCTCCTCATAGCGTTGATGGTTGTCCTCGCGCTCGTCTGGAACCTCATCAAAGCCGGCCCCGCATGGATCCACCGCGGCGTAGAACTTGCCGTCGTGGCCGGATTCGCCTATGTGTTCTTTGTCGGCATATAAGAGAGTCACATATTTCATCCACCTCGAAAGAGCAAGACCATGACACAGTTAGTGCTCCTCCGGCACGGAGAATCGCAATGGAACCTCGAAAACCGCTTCACAGGCTGGGTGGATGTGCCCCTGTCAGAGAAAGGCGTCCAGGAAGCGCGGCAGGCCGGCGAGAAACTGAAGGGATACAGGTTTGATCGTGCATTCACGTCGGTCCTGAAGCGGGCAAACGACACGCTCCGCATCGTGCTGGAAATCATCGGGCAGACCGGGATCCCGACGGACTTCGATCAGGCGCTGAACGAACGGCACTACGGCGATCTTCAGGGGCTGAACAAGGCCGAGACCGCACAGAAGTACGGAGACGCCCAGGTCAAGCTCTGGCGCCGGAGCTATGACATCCAACCCCCAAACGGCGAGAGCCTGAAAGATACCGCCGCACGGGTGTTGCCGTACTGGGAAATGAAGATCGCCCCAAGCCTTGCACAGGGGGAGAATGTGCTCATCGCCGCACACGGCAACAGCCTGCGCTCGCTGGTGATGCACCTTGACAAGCTGACGCAGCAACAGGTGATCGAGCTGAACATCCCCACCGGAGTTCCGCTCCTGTACGAGTTTGAAAAGGATGGAAAAGAGATCGGGCACAGGTACCTCTGATACAGTCGGGAGGTCGATCCTGGGGGGGGGAGGAAACCGTCAGCGGCCGGCGATGAACTGCCGGTAGAACATGAGCGCGGAGAGGACGAGGCCTATCATGGTGATGAGCCTGCGGACACTCTTCTGCTGAAGTTTCTGCGCGAAGTGGGCGCCAGAGTACCCTCCCGCCACGGTCCCCACGGCCATCACACCGGCCGATGGCCAATCCACGATCCCGCTGAAGACGAAGTAGACCGCGGCCACGACGTTGATCAGGAACGCGAGGATGGTTTTCACGGTGTTCATTTCGTGCACGTCGCGGAACCCGAGCAGGCCGAGCGAGGCAAGCATGAGTATTCCGATCCCCGCCCCGAAGTACCCGCCGTAGAGCGCCACGCACAGTTGAAACCCCATAGCACCGGCAAGCCACCGGCGGGAGGGGCGTGGGGACTCCTCACCTCCCGGCCGGAAGATCCGGCTGAACATGCTGTTGGTCATGAAAAGCAGGGTGGCAAAGAGGATCAGGAATGGAACCAGCCCATCGAAGAGTGCGGAGGGCGTGCGGACGAGGAGGATGCCTCCGGCGAGTCCGCCGGCCAGGCTGACCGGCGCAAACAGCCTCAGCCATCGGTGCACGGCAGGGATATTGCGGCGGTATCCGAAGACACTGCTCACGATGCCCGGGAGCAGGGCAATGGTACTGGTGGCGTTTGCAACGATCGAGGAAAGTCCGGAAACAATGAGGGCGGGAAACGTCACGATGGTCCCGCCCCCGGCAATCGAATTCATCAGGCCGGCAAGCGCGCCGGCTCCAAGCAGCATGGCAGCCCGGGAAACGTCCATGTTCAGCCGCTCTGCGCTCCCCCATCGGGAGGTTTCTCAGGAGGGGCTTTTCTGTCTCCCGGCCCTCCCGACCCGAGCTGCGGCCCTGGACGACCGCGCCGCGGCCCGGGACGCCGCGGGCCTCCCCGCCTGTTGCCTCCGTGCTGCGGCGCCTTTTCGATGAAGAGCGGTGCCGGCTTGTCCTGCACCGCAACGGGCTCTCCGAGCAGCGTCTCATCCGGATAGATGCATGACAGGGATCTGCCCATGTATTCTTCGATGGCGGGGATCTGCTGGGCATCCATTTCGTCGGCGAAGCTCACCGAAATCCCCGTGGCCCCGGCCCGACCGGTGCGGCCGATACGGTGGACGTAATCGTCCGGACTGAGCGGCATATTGTAGTTCATGACATGGCTGACATCCTCGATGTGCAGCCCGCGCGCGGCCACGTCCGTTGCGACCATGACGCGGATCTTTCCGCCGCGGAACGCCTCGAGGGTCTTGATCCGGCGGTCCTGGGAGACGTCGCCCGACAGCAGCCCCGTGACAATCCCCATGGCCGCAAATCGCTCCGCCAGGTGCTGGCTGTCGTCGCGGCGGTTGCAGAACACCATGACCCGCTCGAGGTTCTGCTTCACGACCATGTTGTACAGCACCTTGAATTTCTCTTCGGCTGTAACGATGTAGACCTTCTGATCGACGCTGTCGACCGCCACCTGACCGGGGTCGATCTCCACCGTGAAGGCGTCCTTGGTCCATTTGGAGGCGAGGCGCACCACATCGGGAGTGAGTGTGGCGCTGAAGAGCATTGTATGCCGTCGCGTCTTCGGCGGGGTGCTCTCGATGATGCGGCGGACGTCGGGGATGAATCCCATATCGAGCATCCGGTCCGCTTCATCGATCACCATGATCTCCACCTTGGAGAGCATCAATCCGCCTTTACTCTTGAAGTCGAGCAGCCGGCCCGGCGTCGCAACGATGATGTCGACCGTCCCCTGTTCGAGCTCCCGCCGCTGCTTGTTGTAGTCCATTCCGCCGTAGATCCCGAGCGTGCGGACGCCGCGGCAGTACCTGGAGAGATCCTTCGAGTCCTTTTCGATCTGAATCACCAGTTCGCGCGTTGGAGCAAGGATGAGGGCCCGGGGTGTGCCGGCTTTTCGTTGTTCTTCAGGAGGATTCCGGAGAATATGCGCCAGGATGCTGATGAGGAACGCCGCCGTCTTGCCCGTGCCGGTCTGGGCACGGCCCGTGGCGTCGAGTCCCTTGAGGGCCTTGGGGAGGATCTCTGCCTGGACCGGGGTGCAGTACTGGAATCCGAGTTCCGCGATCGCATGCATGACCTCGGCGGGAATGTCGAGATCATGAAAGCGGGTCTTCCCTTCTTCGGGGGGAACCTGGTACTCCGAGGGGTCCCAGGGGGGTCCTGCTGGTATTTCTGGAATTTCCGGCGGAGCTGCGGAGGGCGGTTCGCGACGCGGCTGAGACCTGGGTGCACGTCGCTGTGTCGGGCGTGCCAGGCGCTCCTCTTCGGATCTAGGCGGACGCGGCTGCCGCTCAGGCCGGGGCGGATGTTGCTGCCGGTCTTCCTGCGGCGGGCGCGGCTGGTCGCTCTTCAGCCGTCTGGGCTGTTCGGCCCTGGGCTGACGGGGATGGTCGGCGCGGGGAGCGCGCTGGCGGCCTGACTGACCTTCCCCATCATTTCCACCCCGCCTTCTGCGCTCCGGAACGGGGGGGCGGGGAGCCTGAACCAAAGGCGTGATAGTGGGGGTTTCGCGGCGCCCGCCCTTGAGTCTCCGGAGCCAACCCTTGAAGGTGTTGAAAAAAGATGCCAATGAGCCTTCCCTCTTCTTGAAAGAGACTGACCATCCCCATGGTGAATATACAATAACAATTGGTAAGAATCATTCGGCGCACGGGGATCAGGATCATGAAGGCGACGGGGCTCCGGGCGGACCTGCCTCTGGCGCCAGCCCCACCTTACAAAAAAAGGGGGAGCCCCACCTGGTGAGCCCCCCGATACACTCAGACCTTTACTTGCCCGTTTCAGTTGTCCTTCGCCCCCTGGTCGATCCAGGCACGGATCACCGCGAGATCCTTCGCGGGGATTTCCCGTTGATCGACCGTGCCGTCGGGCTTCTTCTTGGCGAGGGGCATGGGATCTCCGAACGGCGGCTTCTTTGAGAGTTTTTGGACCATGATGCTCTCGGACGGTTTTCCTGCAACGACGGGGAGACCGTGTTTACCGCCTTCCATCAGCGCTGCATAGGTGTCGAGCGACAGCTCGCTGGGATTAAAGCTCTCCTCCGCATGGCATGGGAGGCAGTTCTGCTTGATGATGGGGAAGACGTCGTTCTTGAACGAGACCGTCCCTTTTTCCTCCTGCGCCGAAGCGCCCATGATCAGGGCCGCCGCCACAGCGAGAGAGATTCCTGCTGCTGCTCTCATATCCGCAATCTCCGCCTGTCGTTGTTCAGAAATACAGATGCAACATCATGTCAAATTCGTTCTTGAGACTCGCAACGGTGCCATCGACGATCCGGTAGATCGGTCTCACCTCAACGCCCGGCAGGGGAAAGAACTCCACTCCCACACTGTAGCGCGAGGCGGTCCCCGTCTTGAGGTCGAGGTCGGGGTCGTAGAAATCGTAGGCAAGTTTCAGGTCGATGCCCGTGACGACCGGATAGTCGGCCTCGACATACGAAACGAAGGCCCTGGGCACCGGTGTCGCGCTTCCTCTTGACTGGACCCAGTCGGTCTCTCCGAAGAGGGTAAACTGTCCCACGCTCAGAGCCCCGAAAGCCCCTACAAGTGTTTGCATGGCATCGGCCGGACCCGAGACAGGGGCCTTGAGCGCGGCATTCCCGAACACGTTGCCGCCGAGGCTCAGATGCACATCGCCTCCCGGAGAGAGCATATATTCCACGCGTCCGAGGTAGGACTTGCGATTCCCGGTTCCCGTGCCGATCCCATCCGTGGCATTATAGACTCCTCCCGTCAACGTCAATCCTCCGGGCGCGATGCCCGCTTCCACGCCGGTGAGCTCGGGCCTTGAGAACTCGGGGCTGAAACCGGTGTAGGTCCGGATATACGTGGTATGGTCGTCGATCTTCGTCCCGAAGTCCGGTATGAACTTGCCGACCTTGATGTGTCCCCTGGACGGCAGGATCGAGAGCAGGGCGAACGCCTCGAAGCCGCTGTAGAGCCCTTTGTTCAGGAAGAGACTGACCTTCTTGGCGACCTTAAAATTCAGATACAGATCTCCCTGCATCTGGAAGAAGGCATCGTTGAATCCACCGGAGCGGCTGTGCTGGGAGAAATAGAGCGTGCGCAGATCTGCTCCAACCCCGAGCACATTGCCGATCGCGTTGGAAAAGTCCTCAATGCCGAGGTCCTGCGACCACCCGGGGACTGGGAGCTGTTCCCGGCCGTACTGCACACCGAACGCCTGCCTCATGGCCGCGCCCGAGGGATCGACATGACACGATTGGCATTGTGCCCCGCTACGGGAGGCGAAACGTGGGAGAGCCTCGGCCGCTGAAGAAGCGAGGAGAAGGATGGACACGAAGAGGGCGGGGACGAATTTCATTGCAGGTCCTTTCAGGAGGAGACGCGGTACGCAGCAAGTTTGGCCACACCCGTCGGCGGCGGCTCCGCTGAAGATTGCGGACCCGCCGCCGTGTCGCTCTCCGGAAAACATCCGGAGCCTCATTGACCGGCCGGTTTCGCGGCGGCCTCTCCTCGGCGTTCTCTTCCCTCCCGGGCATGTCATGCCAGCCGGCACACCCTTCAAGGCTCAGGCGGCATGGAGCAGATAGCCCTCGCGGCTCGCATAGTGGTGGAGCCGGGAAGCCATCATTTTGCGTGCCCTGTGGATGCGGGAACGGACGGTCCCCAGAGGCGCCTGCGTGAACTCGGCGACCTCCTCGTACGAATACCCCTCGATATCGCTGAGGATGAGTACCGTATGGTAGTCGACGGGGAGATCATCCAGCGCCCTCATCACCTCGTCGTCCATGACGCCATCACCAGGTGCGCTTTCATGCAGCGACGCCGCCACCGCCCGCACTTCCCTGAGCTCATCACCCATTTCATCTCCCCCCGTCTCCACGTCGAAATCCACTGCGATGGGCTCGAGTTTCTTGCGGCGGCGGTCGTTGATGAAACAGTGCTTGCATATCTGGAACAACCACGCGCGGCAGTTTGTCCCCGGGCGGTAGGATGCGAACGCCCGGAACGCCTTGAGCATGGTGTCCTGAACCAGGTCGGCAGTGCGCTGCTCATCTCTGCAGAGGGTGGACGCGAACTCTCTCAGCGCCCGCATTTGAGGCAGGGCCTCGCGTGCGAAAGCAGCCTGCAAATCCTCCATTGGGTCTCCGCTCTCTGTGTGACATTTGAAGTGTGATCTGCCTTGTCAACCCTCGTGCCAGAAATATTCCTCGGGGAATGAAGGCGACTGGGGGGATTTCAGAGGACGATGAGGAAGGCTGTGGCGCAGATGCCACACGGAGCGGAACGGAGATCTCCGGGGTGTGGCAGGCGGGCAACACTAAGGGGAAGCTCCAGGCTGGCTTGAGGGAGGGGAGGCGGGGAGTTTGATAGTGAGGGGTGTTGTTGCGTATATTGCTTGAACAGGCGAAGCTTGATGCTCCCGATGCCCCTCAGCCGCTCCACAGAAGAACTCCTGACTGCTCTCGATGATTTTTCATCCAGCCGTCTCACCCGTCGGGACGATCTGGGGATTCTGCTGGAGGCGGCGAAGACATCGGAAACCCTGGCAGGGTTGGATGAACTCTCGTTTCTGGCGAAGTTCGCCCACAGGACGTACGGCATCATGCAGCGTATAGGGAAGGACGGTCAGGGGTATGAAGGCTTGTGGAGGGAGTTCACGGGGGCGGTCGAGCGCAGTCAGGCTCTTGCCGGAAGGATCCTCGAATCTTCCCCCCCGGCGGCCCGCGATCTGTTCACCCGGCGTTATCTGGTGATGAGCCCGGGTTCTCTTGAGGAATTCCTCGCACTCTGTTACGATCTCAGTTGGTACAAGAACTGGAACATCGACCGGCCGGGGGGGAGCCACCTCCCCGGCGGCAGGACATGACCGTACGCGGAGAGCCCGTCGTCTGGCGGATAGCCCTGTTCGTGCTCGTGGTCTCGGCCATATTCTGGCTGGGGAGCACGAACGCCCGGGCGCTTATCGGCAACGACATGTTGAAGCCGGGGACGGTGGAATTCGAGGAGTACCTGGCGCCCGAAGCCGAGCGCGAGGTTTTCCGGCTGATCTCGGTCGTTTCGGTTGTGATCATGATCAGCTATGTTGTCACGCTCATCAGCAGCATCCTGTTTCTGTCCACGTCGCCGTACAGGCTGAAGGAACACGGGTGGCTCCTGATGTCGGCGATCCTGTTCTATGTGTTCGTTCCGGTCGAGGTCTACACGATGATCCTTGACGGGAAGATGATTTACAAGGAGTTCTTCACGACCGCCGACAACGCGGTGTTCCGCGAGCTGTTCGTCGCGCGCGTGAAGGCGCTCGCTGGGGCGCCGGTGATCGCGGTCCTGTGCTACTACACGGTGATCGGGCTCGCTGTCTTCCAGCCGCTCAAGAAACGTCCTTCTCCACCCCATGAAGAGTGAAGAGCTGATTGAGGAGTTGCACAGCCTGGCGGACCAGCTCGGAGTCACTGTCCGTTACGAGCGGGGCGACTTCGAAGGTGGATACTGCGTGCTGCGGGAGCAGCGCCTCCTGCTGATCAACCGCCGCCTCGGGCCCTCCCGGAAAGCCTCCCTTCTGGCAGTCGCGATGCAGGAGATCGGACTGGACAGCGTCTATCTCAAGCCGGTGCTGCGCGCCTACATCGAAGACGAGGTCGCACGAGCTGCGCGTCTTCCTCATTGACCGACGACCATGATCAGAGCGGTGATATTTGATCTCGACAACACGCTGGTCGATTTCATGGCCATGAAGCGGCAGGCCATCGAGGCGGCGATCCAATCGATGATCGATGCAGGACTCGAGCTCGCCACCGATGATGTGCGGGGCCGGATCGATGCGATTTACAAGGAACGGGGCATCGAGTTCCAGAACGTCTTCGACCAGCTCCTGTACGATCTCTTCCAAAAGGTCGATTACAAAATCCTTTCGGCGGGTATCATCGCCTATCGCCGGGCTCGCGAGGCCGCCCTCGTCCCCTATCCGCACGTGCACCTCACCCTGATCGGACTCCTGAAGCGGGGGCTGAAGCTGGCGGTGGTTTCCGATGCCCCGGCGCGGGAGGCATGGCTGCGGCTCTGTTCGCTGAATTTCCACCACCTGTTTGACTGCGTCGTCACCTTTGACGACTCCGGTGAGCGCAAGCCCAACCCGGCCCCTTTCCGCCGGGCGCTGGAGCAGCTCCAGGTCGATCCCTCAGAGGCATTAATGGTGGGCGACTGGCCGGAACGCGATGTTGTGGGCGCGGCGAAGCTCGGTATTCGGACGGCCTTTGCCCGGTACGGCGACACGTTCGGCACGATCGATGCCAATGCCGACTACGAGCTGGGGGATATTTCCGCGCTGCTCCCCATTGTGGACTCCATGAACGGGGGGTGCAGGCCATGATCAAGGGCATCGGGGTAGATATCATCGAGATCGGGAGGATCCGGTCGAGCATCGAGCAGGACGGGGGGCGATTTCTTTCCAAGGTGTTCACGGATGGTGAGATCGCCTACTGCAGCGCGAGACCGAACGCCGACCAGCACTACGCAGCGCGCTTTGCGGCCAAGGAGGCCGTGAGCAAGGCGCTCTCCACCGGATGGTCGGGGATCTTCCGGTGGAAGGACGTTGAGGTCACCAATGCACCTTCCGGCCAGCCTTTGGTGACGCTTCACGGGGATCTCCGGGAGCTGCTGGCCGGATCGCGCCTGATGCTTTCCCTTTCACATTCCGACTCCCATGTTGTCGCCGTTGCCGTCATCGAGGGGACCGGACCGTGAGGGTAACGCTGTACTGGAAACTTCTTCTGGGTTTCGGGATGGTCATTGCGCTGCTGACGGCTGCGGATGCCTATATCCTGTACCAGCTCATCGGCGTCTCGGTGATCACGCGCGCCACGGTGATCGGCGA
The DNA here is from genome assembly GCA_003152875.1 of Ignavibacteriota bacterium. Lineage (GTDB taxonomy): Bacteria > Bacteroidota > Ignavibacteria > UBA10030 > UBA6906 > Fen-1262. The sequence goes on from PMBF01000115.1 coordinate 22,531, forward strand.
TGTGCGCTCGATGGATCTCACCAAGCAGCTTCGTTCCACCCTGTATGACGAGGAACGTGACGCACAGAAATTCATGGCCACCAGAGACACCACGTATCTCTCACTGTTTCGCGAGCAGCGCCGGGTGACCCGCGCCGCATTTGACACACTCGGGCGGTTGAATGTCGACAGCGACTTCAGGCGTCTGGTCCGCAGCGCGGCGCGGCGCCATGCCTGGTATGGCCTGGCGGTGGGCGCCCACCTCACCGTCCGCGCGGATTCGCAGGCGGCTCTGCGCAGGGCGATGATGGACAGCCTCGACGAGGTGTATCGCGACGTCGAGCAGCTTGTGCAGATCAAACAGAGGGTCCTGGATGCAGCCGTGATCGAGGCGGAAGAATCGGCCCGGCGCTCGGGCGAGGTCGCGCTGCTGCTGACCATGGGGGCCATGCTGACCGCCGTCACCGTCGCCCTGTTTCTGACCCGGTCGATCACGAAGCCGCTCGGAGCCCTCATGAGGGCAACAGACGAAGTGGCTCGAGGGACGTTCACCCGGGTGGGCATGGCGACGCGAGGCGACCTGGGAAAGCTCGCGGCCGCCTTCAACAGCATGGGCGACCGGCTGCGGAAAGCAAACGCCGCCCGCGCGGAGATGATGCATCATATATCGCACGAGATCCGGATGCCGCTGCAGACAATGCACTCGGCCTACTATCTGCTGTCCGAGCAGCAGGCCGGACCGGTCTCCGAGCGCCAGAAAAAACTCCTTGAGACGATCCGGGACAACATCGACAAGATCACCCGCTTCAGCAATCAGTTCCTCGATCTCGCGCGGATCGAGGCGGGCATGATGGAATACACGGTCGGGCCGACCGATCTGGAGGCTGTGCTCAAGCAGCTTGTTGCCGACGCGTCCGTGAACGCGGCCCGGAAGGGGATTGTTCTTCAATATGTGTCCTCGCCGCTCCCGAGGGTCATGGCAAATTCCGACCGCTGCGCCCAGGTGTTCACCAATCTCGTGAGCAATGCGGTCAAGTACACGAACCCCGGCGGAACCGTTCAGGTCAGCGCCTGCACGTCGGCGTTCGGAGTCCAGGTGACGGTTTCCGATACGGGGGTGGGTATCGCCGCCGAGGAGCTGGCCCAGGTGTTCAAGAAATTCTACCGGGCGAAAAACGCCGGCCGGCGCAGCGGAACCGGCATCGGTCTGGCGCTCGTCAAAGGACTGGTCANNTTCCTGCTGGCCGGATGGGCCTGCAGCAGCTTTGACGCCGCGCGCGACATGGAGGAACGCGTGGCCCGCCATATGGCGGCCGCCGACAGCCTTGAACGGGCTGGAGACTTCCGCACAGCCCTGCTGGAATACGGTCTGGTGGCCCAACACTATGCCGGCAGCAATTCCTACGCCGCCGCCGTCCACAGAGCTGCAGTGTTGTCGCTCGACCCTCGCAACCCGGCCTCGAACGACTCCCTGGCCATGTACTGGCTGGATGCCTATCTCAGGATCCCGAACGACCCCCCCTCTGCCGATGACGCCCGCATCCAGATCGGACTCCTGCAGCGCGCGGCGGCCATGCAGACATCCCTCGCGCGCGTCCGGGCAGAGACCGACAGCCTCACGCTTGTGATCCACCGCCAGAATTCCGTTGCCGCAACCCAGACGCAGAGACTCCTCGAAGCAGAGGCCCAGTTGAAACAGGCGCAGGAGGAACTCGCCCGCCTCAAACAGGTTGATGTGCAACTCTCACGCACACGAAGGACCCGTTAACTCGCCTCCACGCTTCACCCCCCTTACCGTCAACCGTCTTCCCGCGATTCCGTGCGGCTTCGTGATGTACGGGAAATGACCTTTACTTGACGGTAAATTTCCCTGCCGCGAGCAAGTCTTCCCTCCCCACAAGTTTCCAGTAGTAGAGGCCCGGGATCAAGCGGCCGGTATATTCAATCCGGTCCCCAGGTGTCTCTCTCTCGAAGAGGAGCTTTCCAGTGTTGGACAAAAGCTGCACGGTGACAGGTCCCGGTGCCCGGCCGGTCCAGCGAAACAGCACCGGCTGGCCCGCGGCTGTCCGGCCTGCGGGGGGAGAAAGAATGCGGATCTGTTCTGAGCGGAAGTTCGCTCCCACGAGCTGATCGAGACCCGGTGATGGAACGAAGTTTGCGGCGAACACTGTGTCGCCGGATGTCAAGGGTCGCTCAGGCACGTGGACAAGCGCTGTGTCTCTGGAACTTCTGTTCGCTCCGGCGTATCTCCCTCCCTTTTTCTGAATCTCTCCCCCGACGAAATACCCCACGATGCCGAGTCCCAGTGCAGCAATAATCAAAGCTGCGATGCGGTACAGAGAACCTGTGCCGTCACGAGCGTCGCCGGGCGCCGCAGCCCGGTCAAAATAGGGGTGAGGATCTGCCGGCCGGAGACGGATATCCAGGGCGAGGGAATAGTGCGAGGCAAGCTCCTCTTTGCAGCGGAGGCAGAGTTCGAGATGATCCTGGACACTTCCGGGAAGAGCTTCCGATTTACCGAGGAGAAGAGCATCGGTCGCAAGTGCCACACCTTCCTCGTCAAGATGCGAGGCGTCGTCAAAAAACGGCCGGTGTCTCATGCGAATCCTCCGTCATGATAGGTGAACGTGATGCGGCCTTCATCTATATAGACGCCTCCCGTTCCAAAAATGGAGAAAAAAAATCTTCGACAAGGGCTTCCAGAGATTCCTTATCGTAGCGGGCCCCGGGAAAGCCCGCATTCATCAACAGGATGACTTCTTCGAGCCGGGCTTGCGTCCACTTGCGTAGCGCGTCCGGCGTGTTGTTCTTTCCCTCCAGGCTGTTGAGCAGAGTCGCCAGCAGGCGATAGAGCTCCATGTCAGGGACCCCCTCTCTCTGCTGGTTGTATTGCATCAGGGTGGCTCCCGGGAGCTCTTTTCCTGGATAGAGGATCTCCACCTGTCCGACCTGGATGAGCAGCCGGTAGTACCCTTTCAGACAGAGAACCATCCTGGGGCGGCGGGCAATGGAGATCGACAAAATTCCGCGAAAGCGCCGTATTTCCCTCTTCAGGGTATCCGCAGTGTCCGGCTCCGGGGGAGGATCAGCGACCGGTTCGGACAGCATCGTGCTGCCCCTCTCCTGTGCCCGTCTCCGGGCAAGCGACGCGCATCCGTTGTGGATGATGGCCGACAGGTAGGTGGATACCGAGGCCGCCCCGGTAAACTGCCCCTGCAAGGTATCGAGCCGAACGAGAAGGTGCTCATTCAACGATTGAATGGCATCGTCGACATCTTCCTCGGAGAACATCCTCCTCTTGACGCACTCCTTCACAATGACGATAAGCATCGGCTGGTAACGGAGAATCAAGGCGCGAGGGTCGCTGCGCAACAGCTCTCTGTCAAGCTCGTTGTCCGGCGCAGGAAGCTCCTGCCACTGAGACCAATCGTGTGTGCTGGGCACCTTGATTCGTTCAATTGTTGACCCACATGTCTGCTGCTCGATAAAAGATACGAAGACCGGTCAGCGAACTCAACAGAGAGCCTCCGGACGGCCCTCCCCCGTCCTTCACAGGAGCGCACCCTGAGGTGTCCGGCGTGCGAGCGGGTCACCCTGCAGGGGAACGCTGCGGGAGGTCCAGGAGCCTCAGAGGAAGATCGCCATCTGTTTCGCTCTTGAGAAACTCGCAATAGAAGGAGTTGCGGGCGATAACAATACCCACTCTTCTTCCCGCAACCTTAACATAGAAACTGTGGGCGCCGCTCTTGATCGCCTCGATGGCGTTCTTCTGGGAGAGGTGCCAGTAGGAACCGTCCGGGCTTTTTCCCCCGATCGCCACGACCCTTTCAAAGGGATTACTACGGTCATCTCGCATTATGGAGCTGACCTCGTGTTTCAGTATCATCGTACTTCCCCCCTTCCGGTGAATGGTGTGCTGCATTCCCTGAATGCCATGGCGAGAGTATCAAGGGGCACCGAACGCGCATGGGCAGACTGGGTACGCAGGTACAGCGAAAGCGCTTCCATCGTTTCTGGAATCCTGTCGGCCCGCACGCTCGGCCGGCGCAGAAACTCCAGCAATGTCTCGCGGTCAGGGATCGGCCGGTGAAGGAGCGGCGTGCAGAGAACGGGAGTCAGCAGGGGTATTCCGAACCGTTCGGACTGTGTGAACATCCCGAGGGCTGTGACACATGAGTTCATGCTGTCGATAATGGCGCACAGAGACGGGTCCAGCTCGCGGCAGGTCCGGCTCAGTGTGGCATTGACCCTCGCAAATGTCAGCCGGCGGATAAGAACGAGCAATTCTTCGTCCGACATGGCGTTGATTTCTCCTCCGGCAAGAAATGCCTGGAGGGGGGTGGGTGTGTCGCCCGCCCCGATGACTCCTGCGACGCTCGCCCTGGCGAGCACCTCAAGAGGCCTTGCCAGGATTGCGGGGGAGATCTCTCCCCGGGCGACCTTTCGTTTCAGGAACGCGAGTGCCATGGCATTGAGAAGCGCCCTGAGGTCGTTGAGCTGACCGGGCGACTGCCTGTTCACGAGGATCTGTCTCATGATCTCGCGGAGCGGAGTGGCAGAGGGATATCGTGATTTCATGGCGTCCGGAGATTAGGTCCACAAATCAACCACTATGATGGCGTAGTGATGGCCGCTTGCCCTTCCGTACACGAAGCCTTCCCGCCGGTCAAGGGCGACCGTCTACGGCGGAGCAGGAAGACCAAGAAGACTCACCGGGATCGCACTGTCGGTTTCCGTCTTGATAAAGTCATAGCCGATGTGGCTTTGAGCCACCACAAGGTTCAGTTCCCTTCCGTCCCTTTTCACAAAGAAGACGTACTTGTTGCTCTTGATTGCCTCGATCGCCTCTTTCTGGGAAAGCTTCCATATGGAGCGGTCGGGATTTGCCCCGCCGATGGCGACGATCCGCTCATGGGGATTGAGACGATCATTCCTATCGATCCAGCTGACTTCATGTCTTGATGCCATCAGAAACATCCTCCGGAGCATCGCGTCTGTTCGTGAGTTAGAAGTTCCCGCCCCCCACCCGAGGGACAGTCTTGTCCCGGCCATATAGACGCGGCAGGACGAATAAGTGGAGAAAAAAAAAGGAGAAAAATAAAAGGGGGCGAATCCGGGCCAGATTTGAGTTTTTCTGAACGGGCTCCCTTGAGGCCCGTGCAGAGAGGAGGGAAAAAGGGAAGGGTTTGGAAGGATCAGGGGCAAAAAAAACCCTGGCACGCCAGCGGGAGCCAGGGGTGAGTGATCAGAGCCGGAAGGCTCAGCGTGTCCAGGTTTCGGTGCGTCCGAAGAGCGGCATGAGCACATAGCCGCGCAGTTCAAGCTTGTTCGGATCGACCAGAGTCATTTTCGCGCTGTAATCGTTCCCGCTTTTCGGATCGTAGATTTTTCCCCCTTTCCAGACATCCTCTCCATCGAAGGCGAATCCCCTGAGGATTTCCAGTTGAAGCAGCGGCCTGCTTTTCAGGGCCTGATCAGGATTGTTCTCATCCACTTTGGGTCTGCCGTCTTTGTCAGGCTCCTTCAACCATGCAATACGCCCGCAAAACTCCTCCCCGCACTTGTAGATCTCGATTTTTGAGGTGCCGTCCGTCGTCAGCCATTGCCCGAGGATGGCGTTCCCGGCGGTGGAATCCTGGGCGCGGGACAGAACCGGGATTGCCAGGATCAGGCATGCGGAGATCAGCGATACTCGGAGGAAGAACATGCGCATGGGAGCTCCTTCGATGATGTTAGAATACCCAGACAACAGAGAGTCCATTGCCGTGGGGAACAATGCGGAGACTGGAGGCCTTTTCCGGGCTGCCGTCGCCTTCATACCACGTTACCAGTGACGATGACACTGCCGCAGCAGTCGCGGCGCCAAAGAACACGTCGGAGAGCCAGTGATGAAGCGTGTACATGCGAGACCATCCGGTGGATGCAGCCAGGAGATAGAGCCCGGCCGCAGCCCAGGGGTTGCCGATGCGCCGGGCAAGAACGCCTGACACAGAAAATGCAACGATGACATGGCCGGAAGGAAAGGAGAGGTAGTCGTCGTCGCTCAGGGTGAACGGCTTGAAGGAGTGATTCCCCGCACCCGTATACGGCCTGGCCCTGCCGACAACGGCTTTTGTGACCGTGGAAAGCGTTCCGGACAGCAGAATTGCCGAGGCGGTCAGGAATGCAGTTTCCCGGAGCCACCTGTTTTGCAGCAGGAGTCCCGCAAGGTAGCTTCCTCCTGCCAGCGGGAGGATAACGGCACCGTCTCCGTAAAGCACGGTCACATCCGAAAGCCTGTCTCCGGCCGCACCCCGGTTGCGGTTCATCAGGCCCAGCAATTCATCGTCAAGCAGCGCAGCCCCCGCCGTGCCCGCGAGAACTCCCCCGGCAAGTGCCCAGTCCGGACCTTCCCAACGGCCGGGCGCAGTAAAGATATATCCCGCACCCCGCAGGAAAGTCTTCCCGTCCTCGATGACGGTTGAACCGATCGACCGGCTGGTATCCTGCCCCGCCGACGGCGACTGGAGGACCATGGCGAGGCAGCAGATCCCCAGGGCGCGCACTGCAATGTGCCTAACCTTTTCCGGGAGGGCCGCCGGACGGCGCACATCCGCCGCTCCGTCCCGGGGAAGCCGGAGGCGCGGCGGGAAGGAGTGCAAAGGGAACGCGCGGGATGAACGCATACGAGGAGTGCTCTGTTGAGGCCCTCTGTGCTGTATGATGCCGAGTCCTCATCCGGTCTCTCAGTGTGCAACATAGGGAAAAGACCGACAAAATGAAATCGAGGGTGGAACGGCTTCGCCGGAATGAGTATGTTGCACGCAGAGGAATCTCATGGCTGGCAAGGTCAGGTTGAGGGACAGCAACGACCTGGACGCGGTCTTTGCGCGGGCTGAACGGCTGTGGCCCGAGTTTGAGCGCCGGCCTCAGCAGATTGCCATGGCCCGTGCTGTGGAGGGAGCTCTCCGGGCAAAAAGCTCACTGATCGTCGAGGCGCCGACCGGCATCGGCAAGACGCTTGCCTATCTGATCCCTGCGGTGCTTGAAGCTGCCCGCGGCGAGCGCAAGGCCGTGATCTCCACACACACGAAGAACCTTCAGGATCAACTGTTTCTGAAGGACGTCCCGATCGTGCGGGAACTCACCGGGGTTCCTTTCACGGCAATGGTTCTGAAGGGGAGGCGGAACTACCTTTGCACCACGCGTCTCCGGAGCGCCCTCTCCTCCGCCACGGGCCTCTTCACCGCCCCCGAGCTGAAGGAGCTGGAGCGGATCCGCGCATGGGCAATCCGGACCAAGGACGGCGACGTCGAGGGGCTCGGGTTCCTCCCTACGCCGAGCGTCTGGGACATGGTGGCTTCGGAACCGGCGCTGTGCAATCAGCGGACCTGCCGCAGCGGATGCTTTTACCAGCGGATGCGGGAGCAGGCACGGCAGGCACGGCTCGTCATCATGAATCACGCACTCTTTTTCTTTCTTCTCTCCCGCCAGGAGGACGACGAACGCCTGATCTTCGAAAACGATTTTGTGGTGTTCGATGAAGCGCACACGCTGGAGGCCGTGGCGTCCGCCGGGATGGGCATCCGCCTCTCCCGCGGCCAGGTGCTCTCCCGCGTGTGGAAGTTGTACAACCCGAAGACGCACAAGGGGCTGCTGGGGCGCCAGAAGAAGCCGGTCAGAGAGATCTGCCGCGACGCAGCGGAAACCGTCAGGACATTCTTCGACGAGGTAGCGCGGGCAGTCGAGCGAGCGGCCCCTCCGGCGGCGCGGGAGGTGCGCGTCCGCGCTCCGGGGATGGTCGACGACAGCGTGACGCCGGCGCTCCGGCGTCTGCAGGTGGAGCTGCGGAGAATCGAGGAGACCGGGACGGACGCCGCGGCCGGCGAGCTCAGCGCGATCGCAGCGGATCTGGAGTCGGCTTCGACGATCATCGGGCGGTTCCTGGAGCAATCGCTGCCGGAGTACGCCTACTGGATCGATCTCGGAGCAGACCGCAACGTGACGCTCTGTGCTTCGCCGCACGATGTGGCGGCCGTGATCGGCCCCCGCCTCTTTCGCAGCGGAACGTCGGTGATCATGACGAGCGCGACGCTCGCGGTCAACAACTCAGCCGCATACTTCCAGCAGCGCGTGGGTGCGGGGGACGTCGCCTTCACGCAGCTCGACTCTCCGTTTCATCACGCGCGGCAGATGAGGGTGAGCATCGCCGTGGACATGCCGGAGCCCGACAGCAGCAAGTATGCCCTGATGCTCCCGGGCAGCCTGATCAGGGCTATCGACAGGACAAGCGGGAAAGCGCTGGTGCTCTTCACCAACACGGCGACCATGCGCGAGGCGTCGGCAGCAGTCGCCGCCGCACTGGAAGCGCGCGGTCTGCAGCTCCTCGTGCAGGGACCGCAGCAGTCACGGCACCGGCTGCTTGAGGAGTTCAAGGCCGATGTCCACTCCGTGCTGTTCGGGCTGGATAGTTTTTGGACCGGTGTGGATGTTCCCGGCGAGGCGCTTCAGCATGTGATCATCACCAAACTGCCGTTTGCTGTTCCCAACCATCCTCTCGTGGAAGCAAGGCTCGAGGCTATCACGCGCCGCGGGGGAAATCCCTTCATGGAGTTCACTCTTCCTGAGGCGGTCCTCAAATTCCGTCAGGGGGTCGGACGCTTGATCCGCACGATGTCTGACAGTGGGATCGTGACAATTCTGGATTCGCGGATAGTCCGCAAGTCCTACGGACGGATCTTCCTTTCTTCCATTCCGGAATGTCCCGTGGAACTTCTGACCTCCGACGGCGGGATCGAAGAGGTCCAGAGGGACCTGGTGTAACTCATTATATTTCAGCGGCTTAGATGTAAATAAAGGCGTGGAACCCCGTCATTTCAACCTTTTTTTGAAATGAATGCTGAAACTTGCATAAAAACCTTGAATATTTACGGGAATCTGCTATCTTCTCAGCAGATCGTAAGGTTCAGTCAGAAGGGAGTTGTTGCAGGGTCACATTTACTGGAGGAGGACCAATGGGTAAACCAATGTCCAAGACCGCCATCATCGCGCACTTCGCTAAGAAGTTCGACATGAAGAAGAAGGCGGCCACATCGATATTCCAGGAGCTGGCCACGCTCGCATACAAGGAGGCCAAGAATTCCTTCACGCTTCCCGGCATCGGAAAACTCGTGCTGGTCAACCGCAAAGCGCGGGCAGGACGGAATCCGAAGACCGGTGAGACGATACAGATTCCCGCTAAGACCGTGGTGAAGTTCCGCGTCGCGAAGGCGTGCAAGGAAGCAGTCCTTCTGAAGAAAGCGGCTCCCAAGGTTACGGCTCCCAAGCCTCCTGCACCTGCCGCGCCAATCCCGCTGTAAGGACATCCCAGACTATGCAGGGCACGCACCGGTCCCGCTACGGCGGGACCGTTGGCGTTTTATCGGTTTGCCCTGCGGCGTCTCCGGGCTCGATTGAATGTCAGGGCATGGTTTCGTACATTTCTCCGTCATGATGCATCCGATCCGCACCATCCGGAATTTTGTGCGCGACCTGGGCCCGGTCGAGCAAGCCCAGGTGGTCGCCTCCACATCGGTGGTGGTTTCCATGGCAACGATCGTCAGCGCAATGGCCGCCATCGGCCAGACGCCCCGCCTGATGGATTTCATCAGCGTGCTCACGGTCGGCCTCTTCGGTTTCACAACCGTCTATTTTTCCCTCCGGTACGGGCGCCAGTTAGAGGCGCAGCGTCGCCACCTGTTTGCCCTCAACGCCATCGCGGAGGCCGTGAATCAGGTCGTTGACCTCCCGGCCGCCCTCGAATCCGCGCTCCAAAAGGTCACCGAGGTGCTTGGTACCCCTCACGGCTGGATCTACATGCTGAAGGATGGGGATCCGGTGCTCACCTGCACGAGGGGAGAGCTTGGAGACTTTCTCTCCTTGCAGGGAGTTCCTCCCCCATCGATTGCCGCCTGGGCCCGTACCTCGCGGGTCTGCCGCGAGCGATTGAGAGAGGCGCACGGGGGCATTGCTCCGGCGCTGAAGGAACTGGGGATCCAGTTTTGGGCCTCCATTCCGCTCAGCGTTCACGGGAGTCTCGCCGGAACGCTCATTGTCGCGGGACCCCGACTGGATCCGAACCCTTCCGCCCAGGCGGAACTGATGCAGGCATTCGGGAACCAGATCAGTGTGGCGCTGACAAACGCCCACCTCTTCGAACAGATCAGGAATTCTCAGGCCCAGTATGCCGACCTTTTCGAGAACGCACCGGATATCTATCTGAGTGTCGGGGCCGACGGCCGAATACTCGACTGCAATGCCACGGGGGCCAGGATGCTGGGAGCGACGAAGGAGGAGCTTGTGGGTCTGCCGTGCGAGTCGGTCTTCGCGGTGGATCGGCGCGAAGCCGTGCACGAGCTTCTGGATCGTCTGTTGCGGGGGGTTGAAGTGCTCCATAACACGGAAGAGACGATGACCAGCCGTGCAGGCCAGTCGTTTCCGGTGTACTTGAATTCCTCGCTCGTCGTGGACGTGCAGGGTAAGACGGTGAACGCCAGGATCGTCGCACGGAACATCACCGAGCGCAAGAAGATGGAAGCCGCGATGCTGCACGCGCAGAAAATCGACAGCATCGGCAACCTGGCCGGCGGCATCGCGCATGATTTCAACAATCTCCTGACCGCGGTCCTCGGCTCCGCCTCCATCATGCGCAAGAACCTGACGGCCCGTTCCAAACTCCTGAAATATGTGGATATTGTTGAATCCTCGGCCAGACGCGGTTCGTCGCTGACCCGCCAGCTTCTCACCTTCGCCCGCAAGACCGAACGGCAGGTCAGCGCCGTGGATATCCATGCGCTCATCCAGGACACTGTGCTGTTGTTCCAGCGGAGCGTGGCAAGGAGCATCGAGGTGGAGCTGGCGCTCTGCCCGGAGAGCGCAGCCGTAAGCGGAGATGAAGGACAACTCCAGCAGGCCATTCTGAACCTTCTCCTGAACGCCCGTGATGCGCTCCCTGACGGGGGGGTCATCCATCTCGCCACCGAGATCATGATGGCCGATGGCCGCAGCGTCAGCACCTTTGCCTCGGTGAAGCCGGGCCCGTTCGTCGCCGTCCGGGTCATCGACAGCGGCAGGGGGATTCCCAGAGAGATCCAGGGGCGCGTCTTCGAGCCGTTCTTCACAACAAAGGATCAGGGGACCGGACTGGGTCTCTCAGTGGTCTACGGGGTTGTCCAGAGCCACGGCGGCTTTCTCAACCTCGAAAGCGCCCCGGGATGCGGGACGACGGTCACAATGTATCTTCCCCGTGTCACCGCATCCCCGGAACTCCCTGTCCGGCGGCGGAAGCGGATCCCTCACGGTACGGAAACAATTCTGATCGTGGACGACGAAGAAAGTGTTGCGGAGATCGCCCGTGACATGCTCACGGCGCTCGGGTACACCGTGTACGTGGAACATAACGGACAGGCCGGGCTCCAGTTCTACCGCACCAGGTGTGATACCATCGATCTGATCCTGCTCGACGTCAACATGCCTGTTATGGGAGGCAAGCAGGCGCTTGCCGAGTTCCGGGCGATCAAGCCCGCATGCCGGGTGATCATCGTGACCGGATACGGGCGGGAAACCGTGGAGACTTCCAGTTTCCCGGACCGGATCAATGCCTTCATGCAGAAGCCTTTCCTGCGGGAGACCCTGGCACTCAACGTCCGCCGGGTTCTCGACGAAGGATGACGGGGGAGACATCATGAGCACGGTCTTCGATCTCCTTCGCGAGGCGCGTGAACAGCGCCAGATGACGCTCGCCGATGTGGCGGACGCGACGCTGATCAACGTCGATCACCTCCGCGCCATCGAACAGGGAAGGATTGACATTCTGCCCGAGGCGTATGTGCGCGCTTTCATGCGCGAGTATGCCACGGTGATCGGGCTTGACCCGGCCATCATGATGCAGAAGTACGACCGGGAGAGGGCGGCGGTCTCCCCTCCTGAGGGAGGAGAAGCCTCCGAGGGGGTCGAGGTCCCGGTGCCGCACGCCCAGGAGACCCACCCCGAGCCTGTCGCGGGAGAAGCGTCTCCCCGTGACAGTTCGCGCCACGCCCGTACGGCAGTGGCGATCGTGACCGTAGCGATTGCGGCGGTCATTCTCTGGAACATCATGGGACGCGAGACGCCGGTGACGCCCGAACGGCCGTTCCACGAAGTGGTGCGCGAGAACGAGCGCCTCGGAGCCCCCGATTCCACGGGACGTCCGCGTCCCGTTGCGACGGACTCTCTTGCCCGGCCAGCCGGCGGCGACAGCCTGGCGCTCGAGGGGCAGGCCGCCGATAGTGTGTGGTTCCGCATGATGCTCGACGACAACGCACCGCGCGAGTACTTCTTCAAACCCGGCGAATCTGAGACCTGGCACGCAAAGCAGCAATTCCTCTTTTTCACCATCGGCAACCCGGGAGCATTCAGGCTGAAGTTAAACGGCAGGGCGCTCGCCCTTCCCGGTAATCCGGCAGTCCCTCTCCAGCGTCTGGCGATCCGCGCGTCCGGCATCGTCTCTCACGGCACGTCGCGCTGAGTGACAGGATCTCCATGGAAGCCTCCCGCAAAAGCGTTATTCGCAGGCTCGTCGAGCTCCGGGCCATGCTGCAGGAGCATGACTACCGTTACTACGTCCTCGCCGAGCCGGTTATTGCCGACCAGGAATACGACCGGCTGATGCGGGAGCTGACAGAGCTCGAGCAGCGTCACCCCGGGATGATCTCCCCGGATTCCCCCTCTCACAGGGTAGGGGGAGAGCCGACCAGGGAGTTCCCGACGGTCAGCCACGATCCCCCCATGCTCAGCCTCGCGAACTCGTACTCCGAGGAGGAGATCAGGGACTTCGACAGAAGGGTGCGGGGACTTCTCGGGGGAGAGCAGCCCGCGTATTTCGCGGAGCTCAAGTTCGACGGTGTCGCCATCGCCCTCACCTACCGGGACGGCCTCTTGGTGCAGGGGGCGACACGCGGGGACGGGTTTCAGGGGGACGATATCACCAACAACCTGCGGACGATCCGCTCAATTCCGCTTCGCCTGCGGGGTAACGACGCCTCCATCGGCGCTGCCGAGGTGCGCGGGGAGGCCTTCATGAAGTGGAAGGATTTTGAGGCGATCAACGAGGCGCGCGCGGCGGCCGGCGAACGTCTCCTGATCAACCCGCGCAATGCGACCGCGGGAACGCTGAAGCTTCAGGATCCCAGGCTCGTGGCGCAGCGCCCCATGCACTTTTTCGCGTACTCTCTCATCGTGCCAGGCCGCCGG
>PMBF01000086.1 GCA_003152875.1 Ignavibacteriota bacterium
CACGCAGGGAAAGTGATCGGCGTGTTCCAGCTCCTGAACAAGCATGAAGGGCTGTTCACCAGGGAGGATGAACAGCGCATCGACGCCCTATCGGTGCATGCCGCTCTTGCGGTGGAGAATGCCCGCCTGTACGAGTCGGAGAGGGAGATGCTGAAGTTGGAGAAGAAGCTCGTGGCCGCGCGCGAGGTGCAGCGCATGCTCCTTCCCCAAGAGCTCCCGGCGGTTCGTGGCCTCGAGCTTTCCGCTTCCACCACGCCGGCAGAGGAGGTGGGGGGCGACCTTTACGACTTCATTCCCTTCGACGACGGGAGCCTGGCGCTCTGCGTCGGCGACGTCTCCGGTAAGGGACTCCCGGCGTCGCTCCTCATGGCAAACATGCAGGCCACGGTCCGCGCGCAGGCGCCGACTTCGTTGACCCCAGGCGAATGTCTCCGCCGCACGAACCGGCAGCTCTACCACAGCACGACGTCCGACAAGTTTGTCACGGCGTTGTACGGTGTGATCGAGCCCGAAACCGGCGTTTTCATGTACACCAACGCGGGTCAGGACCAGCCGCTCATGGTGCATGCCGACGGGACGGTGGAGAGCCTGGGAGGCGGCGGGATCATGCTGGGGATCGCCGATGATTTCCCGTATCCGGAACTCGCCGCCACACTGCCCGCGGGGAGCTCCCTGGTGGTCTATACGGACGGGGTAACGGAGGCGGTCAACGGTACCGGTGAAATGTTCGGCGTGGAGAGGCTTCGCGACGTCCTCGGGACACTCCCTCACGAATCGGCGGACGGCATCAGGAAGGCCCTGCTCCAGGCTCTGCAGGATTTCACCGGAGAGGTGAAGCAGAGCGACGATATCACGGTCCTGGTGGTCAAGAAGAGGGCATTGGAGGACTGAGCGACGCGCGGGCTGCGCCGTGCCCTGAGTTACTGGGGCACTCTGGCCACGTACCAGGTCTTGAGCCGTCCCGCCCAGGGGGCGCCCGGGAACGCGAATTCTTCGGCCTCAAGCTGCTCGAATCCCGCCTGGGCGAGGATGCTCTTCATCTCTTTCCTTGCGAAGCACCGCTGCAGCACGGTCTCGTCGAGATCCTCCCTCCCGTCCTTGAATCTGACCTGGACCCTGGACGTGGCCACACCTTCCTGCCCGTCGTAGGAGTTCGCAAGCGTCATGGTGAAATCAGGGTGCCCGATTGTCTCCTCTCGGGTCCAGAGTCTGCGATAGCAACGGTCGTTGTTCAGGTCGAACACGAAAAAGCCGCCCGGGCGAAGGGCGCGCCGGACCGCTGTACAGGCGCGAAAAGCGTCGTCAACTGACGGAAGGTGATTCAGCACATCGTAGAGTGAGATCGCAAGGCTGACCGGCCGGGGGAGGGTGAATGTCCGGATGTCTTCCGTGGCAAAGCGCGCAGCGGACGAGCATCCCGCCGCTTTCCGCTCAGCCTCGGCGACCATGCCGGGCGAAGCGTCGATCCCGGCAACATCCCACCCTTCCCGCTCGAGCATGAGGACCATCGTGCCCGTGCCGCAACCGAGGTCGACCGCGGTCGAAGGGGTGATCCGATGCCGGGCCAGGGTACGAACGAGTTTCGGGAAGATCCGCCGGCTGTAGTCCATTCCGTAGGACCCCTGCCAGCGGTCATACACCGCATGGAGCTCACGGTACCCGCTTCCCCACTCACCGCTCATGTGCATGTCAGGGAGCGCCGGCGGCTGTGAAGGAAACCGGTGCCCGGCTCGACATCATGCTGACGAAATCACGAAACAGGTAGTCGCTGTCGTGCGGGCCCGGGGATGCCTCGGGATGGTACTGCACGGAGAACAGAGGAAGCTGCCGGTGGCGGATACCCTCGTTGGTTCCGTCGTTCAAGTTCACGTGCGTGACCTCGATGGCATTCCCGTCAAGCGAGAGGGGATCGACGGCGAAGCCGTGGTTCTGGGCGGTGATCTCAATGCGGCCGGTCATGAGGTTTTTCACCGGATGGTTTCCCCCCCGGTGCCCGAACTTCAGCTTGAACGTTTTCCCTCCAAGCGCGAGGCCGATCAACTGATGGCCGAGACAGATCCCGAACACCGGCGTCCGGCCGATGAGCTTCCGGATGTTCTCGATGGCGACGGTGACGGCGGCCGGGTCTCCGGGTCCATTCGATAGGAAGACTCCGTCGGGATGGAGCGCCAGGACGTCTTCGGCCGGGTAGCCGGCAGGGACCACGGTGACGGCGCACCCGTACCGGGCAAGGCGTTTCATGATGTTCCGCTTGATCCCGTAGTCGTACGCAACCACGTGGTGCTTCCGGTCCTCCGGCTCCATGACCAGGGCCGGCAGGGCGAAGGGAGTCATGTCCAATTCATCCCACGTGTACGAGGCCTCGCATGTAACGCGGGTGGCAAGATCGAGGTTGAGCATGGGGGGAGAGGCGCGGACCTTTGCAAGGAGAGTCGCGTCGTCGACGTCGTCGGTCGTGAGGATGCCGCGCATCGCCCCGTCTGTTCTGAGCATGCGGGTGAGCATGCGGGTATCGATTCCCTGGATGGCGACGACCCCGTGGCTCTGAAGCCAGCTCCCGAGGCTGACCGTCGCCCTGAAGTTGCTGAAGTCGCCAATATACTCCTTCACGATCACACCGGAAGCGCAGGGACGATTGGATTCCATATCGTCTTGGTTGACGCCGTAGTTCCCGATCAAGGGGTAGGTCATCGTGATGATCTGGCCGGCGTACGATGGATCTGTGAAAATCTCCTCATATCCGGTGAGGCTGGTGTTGAACACCACCTCGCCCGTCACTTCCCCGGGAGACCCGAAAGACTCACCGCTGAATACCGTGCCGTTTTCGAGAACGAGCTTTGCTTTCATGCTGAAAAACCTGTGAGTTATACACAGCCATGGTGTATATGTCACCCTTTACACGCCGACGCCGATATCGGCGAAGTAACGCAACACGCTGACACGTAATAGCTTACAGGGCTGAACTCATGTGAACCAGCACCTCAAAGCCGGTGAATTCAAATGTTGACAGAGGTGTGGATAACTCAAAAAAAGCGCGGCACAGATTTCGCCTATGCCGCGTCGGAAGATGAGTCCAGCGCCCTCCTCAGAATGGCAGATCCTCTTCCGTGGGTCCGGTTTCAGGCTTGCCAGGGCCGCCCTCCGCGCCTGTATCCGGAGGAAAGGCCGCAACGGGCCCCTGTTCGTAAGTCGATGGCCTGCTTGCCCTCTCGGCCCTTTCTGGTTGAGCGCGGGCTCCGGCTGGTGGACCGCCGGCTTCTCCGGCCGGGCGCGCATCGAGGACGATGATATTGTCCGCGACGATCTCCGTAAAGGACTTCTTCTGGCCGGTGTTCTTATCGTCGTAGGACCGGGTCTGGATGCGTCCTTCCACGAAGATCTTGCGCCCCTTNNTCCTGCAGGTTGCCCTCCGTGTCCTTCCATGACTCATTGGTGGCAAGCGTAAAGGTGGCAATGGCGACCCCGCTTGGCGTAAATCGCACCTCGGGATCGCGTCCGAGGTTTCCGATGAGCATGACTTTGTTGAGGCTTTTCGCCATTCGTCTCTCCAGGTTGGTGGANNAGATAGAGAGAATCCCTGGACAGCGCGCAGCATATCGCCCCTTCCTTCCCCGGAGCCGGGAGCGGGATCATCCCCTCCATGCGGCTCCCCGGGCCGAAGAAGAACACCTGCGTGGAATCGAGCACGGCGACTGTGCGCTGGTCGGCGGCGATGGAGAGCGGGTGGGTGACCATGCCGGAGGCCAGCTCGCCGAGGGAATTGCCAAACGTATCGAAAATCAGTACTCGCGGCGGGTCCAGCACATAGATGTCGTCGCCGGGACCGCATTTCGCCATCACCGGATGGTAGAGCCTGCCCGACCCTGCACCATACCCTCCGAACGTCCGCTCGATCGTGTTCGACGTCCCCACTTTCACAATCCTCTCATTCTCCGAATCGCAGATGTAGAGCTCGCCGAGGCGCGAGATCGACACGTCGAGGGGGTAACCGAAGCGCTGGTCGGGGTTGTCGCTGTCGCGGGTTGAGAGGGTTGAAACGAACGCCAGGTTTTTGTCGAAACGCTGGATGCGGTGGTTCCCGTAGTCGGCCACGAAAACGTCAAGCCCGTTCCTCGCCCAGACCCCCGCAGGCCGGTCGAACTGGTCATTTCCCCACCCCTGCCCGCCGATCTCGCGGAGGAGCCTGAGGTCCCGTGAATACTGCCGGAGAGTGCTGGCGCGGCTGTCGATCACCGTGAGAATGCCGTTGATATCCACGTCCAGCGATGTGCCCCCTGCGGTACTAAGGGGAGCCTGTGCACAGACAGGGTCCACGGAAAGAACCGAAGTGACCAGGAGCATCAGACCGCGACCGATCATTGCACTCCTCCGCACCTTGTGTCCATGCGTTTCTTCACACCGGACGCGCCCCACAGGCCCCCTCCGCCCCGTCCAGAATCAGGCATCACGGGCTGGTGGAATATACGATTGTCCCGCGACACCAACACCTACCTCATAGCAATCACGTTGGCCAGAAGGCGGAGCGCGCCGCCGTTGAGATTGATCAGCTGCGACCAGATGTCCGCTCCTACCAGCGTCACCCTTCCTTTTCCGAATGTCCGTGAACCGATAAGATCCGCATCGCGGGATCGCAGCAAGGGAGTGTATCCCCGGGGGTGTGCCGGGGCAACCACACCGCGGCCGCCCCGCATGACCACCCAGTCCTTCAGGTCATTCTCTCCGAGGAGGTTCGGGCGATCGAGGAACGCAGAGGGTTGAAGAAAGGCCGGCGCATCGGGCGGGATGGGACGAACGGGTTCGAACGTCAGGCCGAAGGCATGGTCAAGGAGCGCGGCGCCGGGATCTTCCTGCGGAAGGACTATAAGGTGACCTCCCCNNCCACGGCTGCCGCATCCATTTCAGCGCCAGAACGAGCGGTGATCCCGCGGCAAACGTGGAGAGTCCGACTGTCAGGGAGCTGTCCACGGTCACAGAGACGCTCCGGGCGTTCACGACTTTCTTCCCTCCCTTGCCGGAAAGCTCCAGGGTCCAGAGGTAGGTGCCCGGACCGGGAACTGCGGGATACGGCAGGCCGAGCGTGTCGGCGAGAGTCTCATCCTTTCGGGTGAATGCGACCTTCTTCGATGCCGCTCGCCCGTTCGAGTCGGTGAGCGATATCGACCCCTTGAACGGGTCCCGGGAAAAATTCTGCATCTGGAAAATGACCGGCCAGCCGGGAAGAGCGGGGACCAGGGGAGAGAGGATTTCGAATGTCCTGTGGGGACCCATGTGAAGCTTCACTTCTCCCCGGTAGGAAAAGTTGGTCTCTCGACGCGTGCTTTTGTGGACAATGAAAAACGGGAAGGGGAAGGTCAGCGTGTGAACCCGGAGCCCGGCAGATGAAAGTGGAAGCGCCTGCGGCACAATCTCCGGGGTGAGCACGCGGAATTCCTGGGGCGCCTTCACTGGAAAATGGTACTCAAGCGTTTCGTTCACAAGCCAGCCGTGATTCATCGCCAGCGGAAAAATGACCTCCGTCGTCCCGTCTGCCGGAAGGGGTGAAAACTTCCTCACCCGGAGAAACCAGACCTGGCTGCCGGTCAGCAAGCTGTCGCTCGGAATGATCTCGGCATCGATGCCGAGCAACGCACACCGTAGGTCCTCGAGACCATTCTTCCATGCAAGCGCTACACGGAGGCCAAGCGGCGAAAGCGAGGCGTGATCGCGAATCAATACCCGTTCCGCACTGTCAATCGCGACCGAGACCGGGACCAGCGAAGCAGATCGGACCCCGCGGCTGTCCATCGAGACGGCGTGCCGTACCGCACGGGCGAAGCCGGAGAGGCGTTCCGGAATGCGCGGGAGTCCCGAGAGCAGTCTGGAGAGCGGCAGGACGTTCCCGTGCGGCGATGCCGGCTGGACCTGATGAAACTCGTGTCCCGACGATTGCCACCGGCTGATCGTCCGGGCGAGTGTCCGGTAGACTCCCGCCGCCGCTTCGCCCATGGCAGACGAGGAAATCCGCCAGAGAGGATGAGCAGCCGAGAGCTCGGCCGGATGCGATAGCCCGGGGAGAGAGGCAACGATGCGGGAGACACGCCACGGAGGAAGGTTCCCGGGCATGGTGTCCGCCCCCGCAGCGCGGACAGAGGCAGCCAGGAGCGACTGTTGGGTCACGGAATCGCGTATGCTTTGCGCCCCCCGGGCAGTCCAGTCGTGCCCCAGTACCACAAGGTCGGGTTTGAACGTGCGGAGAGCGAGGACAAGACGATCCATGAGTGTGTCCGCCGGCCATCTTCCAGCAAGGGCGGAGGCATTGTCACATGCCCCGGGAGCGGGCATATTCGCGAACCACGTTGCGGCACCCAGAAGGTCGGCGGCCCGGGCGGCCTCGCTTTTCCGCTCGCCCGCGAGAGCAGCAGGAAAGCACGCGAGAGAATCGCCAGGCGTCGTCTCGCCGTTGGTAACGTGGACGACGGTGACACGGGCGCCTGCGTGGAAGCGAAACCAGGCAATCAGGGCAAGGTCTTCCGCCCCGGGTTCAGGGGAAACGTAGAGAACGACGGCAGGAATGGTGAGCTCCAGCGCCAGCTGGTGGCGGGCAGCCGCGCCCGTCCGGAGAGTCCAGTCTTCTCCGCAAGCCGGTGCCACGGCAAGCACGGAGGCAACGGCAAAGAGCAGCAGGGATCTTCGGGGCATCGGGGAGGAACCTCGGGAAAAAAGCAAAGGGCCGGCCCCGCCTGGGGAGGGACCAGCCCTTCACGAACAGTGCATGACAACCCGCACTAGAAGCCGACTCTCAGGGAAATGACGTTGTTTCCGTCAAAATACTTCATATGACGGTAGGCATAATCGAACGAGAGGTCGATTCCGGTAAGGCTGTAATGAAGGCCCGCGCCGAGAGTGTAATCGTACAGGTACCCGCGATTGCCGGCCAGATCCTTCGTCGCCTGCGGCGCAAAGGTGTACCCGCCGCGCAGGAAGAAGATGTCGCTGAAGTTGTATTCGCCGCCGAGGTTGTACTCGTCGTCCTGGAAGTTGTTGTTGCGGAACATCCCGCCGACCATGGCGCTGTTCTTCTCGTCGAACTTCCTGGTATAGCCGACGCCGATCTCGAGGGCCGACGGCAGTTCCGCGCTCGCCGCCTGGACGTAGTATGGCTGAATTCCCCGCCCTGTGCCGGTGACGTCCGCGTTCACCTGGAGGTTCGTTCCGCTGAACTGCATGCCGGGTCCGACGTTCTTCACCGCGAGGCCGAGGTTCAGACCCTGGACACCCAGGTTCTGGTATTGAATCCCGAAGTCAAACGCGATCCCCGACGAACTCATGTCGAGTATCCGTTCGGTGATCAGGGAGGCGGTGACACCGACCGCGATCCGATCCGTGAGCGCTTTTGCATAGCATGCGCTCAGGGTCAGGTACGTCGGCGAATACATCTGGCCCGTTCCATCCGGAAGGTCGGCGGTCGTGACGGGGATATCGCCGAAGTTCACGGACTTCAACGAGAAGCCGAGCGTGCCGATATCGCCGGCCTGAACGCCGATGGCGCCGTAGATCACATTGATGTCGGCGAAATACGACATCGATGAGATCAAGGCTTCGGCGCTCCCGGTCTGGCGGCCCAGCCCTGCCGGGTTCCAGTACATTGCTTCAACGCCTGTGGCAAAAACCATGCTTGATCCGCCCATGGCGATTCCTCGCGCACCGACGGGTATCAGCAGCTCCTGCGCACCGGCAGTGCCTATTCTGCTCTGATTGGCGGCATTGGCCCCAAGGACCACGACCGCCACGAGCACCAGGCACACGACCGATCGCATCAGTGTGTTTTTCATGATACTCTCCTTAACAAATTCCGAGTTCTCGTTGCAGAATTCCCCGTCGCGCGTCCGTCCAAAGTGACGGACGCGTGAACGGGCGTGGTCTTACCAGCGATCCAGGTACTGCTGTTCCGGGATCACGCCGAGTTTCAGAGTTTTTGTAACGCCGAGGTCCGTCATCTCGATGTAGACGACATACATGCCAGCCGACACCGGGAACGCCCTCTCGTTGTTCAGATCCCACTGCATGAACGACGACGAACTGTTCTTCAGCAGTGTCCTCACCAGCACGCCAGCCAGGTTAAAGACCCGGATGGTTGCCTTGGTCGGCAGGTGCGTGAAGGTGACGAAGCGGGCGTACTTATTGGTTTCCTGCGGGTTGAACCCCACATACGGATTCGGGAAGACGTTGATGTTCTTCACATCATCCTTCGCGAGGTTCGGGTCGCCCGCCGTGACCGCCGGGGCAGTGAACGTGAAGGTTGACGCCGCACTGTTCACTTTGCTCGAGAAAATCTCGAACTGATCGCCCGCTACCCAGGCCGCATCCGCCCGGCGCGCGCAGCTCAAGACCCACATGAGGGGAACGGTTGCACCGGAGAAGTTGACCTGGAACTGTGGATCCGGTGTCGTCGTGTAGGGAGAGGAGAAGATGAAGCACCACTCCCGCGGTCCCGAGCTTCCCGTATTGTCTACATCGGTCAATCCCGGCCACCAACGGCCGTCTACCAGACCTCCTGCCACGTTATTTTCCAGGTGGCCGACGGCCAGACGCGTGGGCGGGGTCGTGCTCTGATCCCATGCGCTGAAAGGCACGCCGTAGATGTAGTCCTGGTAGGCATAGCCCGCCGTCGGATTCACGATCCAGGGGACAAAATCCGGCTTGGCGGCCGCGCCGGTTGCGCCGCGGAGATAGCGGTAGGAGAGCGAGAAGTTGGCGTCGGCAGGAGTCGCCTTCGGATCCCAGAGAGCGACATTGTCCACCGCGGCGAGCTTCAAGAGAACATCATGGTAACCGGCGGCCGCGAGCGTGGTGCTGGCAAACGGGAAGTTTGCAGCCATGCCGATCGAGCCGTTCACCGGGTCCTGCGGGGCGTTCGGATTCGTCGAAAGGCTGAAACCTTCCAGACCGAGTCCGTTGCCACCCACCGGCGAGAAGCGCCGGGTGCCTGTGGGAATGCTCCAGGCCTTCATGCCCGGGGGAGGTCCGGCGACCTTCACCATGAGACCGTCAACGATGGCATAGTCCGCATCGCCAGCCTGGTTTGTCTGGTTCGCCAGAACGACCTTGTTGAGCGTCACGTCCGTGAGATTCCAGGTGGTATTCCCATCGGCATCAGTGGCGAACGAGACCTTGTACTGGTGTCCCGTGGTCTTCGAGGGATCGACAACCAGGGGAGTCACGCCGCCGTCGCTTGGTGCTCCGACCAGCGTAACCTTAAGCGTGTCGCCGGCCTTCCCGGCGTAGCGTGTCCCGGGTGCAGCGGCATGCGGTGTCAACTGGATGATCTGGGGAGGCGACTCGAGGCTGTGCGTGCCTGCGGCAGCCGGCGGGTTGCCATTGTAGCTGAACGCCGTCACGCCAAAGTAGTAGTTCGTCCCGTTGATCAGGGCGCCCCCTGTTTCCTTGCTCGAGGTCAGCGTGAGCGAGCGGATGACGCCCTTATCCACGCCCTGCTGCAGCACCGTCGGGATGAAGAGTCCTGAGGTGGGGTCAAAAACGGTATCGGCAATCGTCGTCACACCGTCGATGATATCCCATTCCCCGAGTAACTTGGGATTGGTGCCTGCCCCGTCGGAGTATTCGTACACCTTGTAGCCTTCAAAGGTAAAGCCCTGGCTGACCGTTCCCTCGGTGTTGGCGATGCTCGCAGGGGAGCCCCAGGAAAGAACAAGCTGCTTGTCCAGCTCAGCTACCTGGACGGCCGGAGCAGGAGGAGGCTTCGGCAGGGAGAACAGGCTGTTGTACGCCGCCTGGGCCTTGTCGTCGACACCTTTCAGGGCAGTGACGCTTGAGAGGTAGTCGGCGCCGAGACCGGCAAGATTGGCCACGACCAGTTCCTGAGTATCGCCAGCCGCCATCGTGAACGGGCCGGTCACCATGCAGATACGCCTGTCCCCGGCAGGAAGGCCGCCGAGACCGTCGACCCACCCCGTTTGTGCAACGGGATCGCCAGCGAGACAGAATTTGGTCGGAAGGTTCGTGACCGGATCGATAAACGGCGCGCCGGTGGTGGAGACCAGACCGCGCATCAGACGATACCACTGTTGTTCCCCTCCGGCGCCGAGCGGCGGATCCTGGAAGGTCGGGTTGCCGTTGATGAAGAAGACGAATGCGCTCATCGGGAGGTTCTTGAAGCCCTTGCGGTAGTGGAGCTTGAAGACCGCAGAATCACCCGGCGAAGCAACAAGCGGTCCCTGGAAGAAGTCGAAACCGCCGGCGGGTATGGCAGTGCCGTAGACGCCGTCCGTAGGGGTCCCATTGTAGACGAAGCCGAGGCTCCTCGTCGTGTCGCATCCGGCATAGTCGTCGTTGCCGTTGCCAAGGTCGGGATCCGCCCACTGGACGAGGAACATACTGTCGATTCTCGCTCCGCTCTTATTGACCAGAATCGTGCTGGCGAAAATCGTGTTCCCCAGGGCGCCGCTCCGCTTGTATCCCCAGATCGTCCTCTGCATTTCAAGACCGATCGGGAGAGACCCGGTGATGGTCGAAAGGCGGGATTGGCTCAGGTCATTGGAAACGTACCAGAGCGTCTGATCGGAGCCAGGCTGTCCGGGAATATCGACTGTTGGGTCATACTGGCCGTCGCCGTTCACGTCGGTGTAAGGAGCACCGAGAGAGGCCGGCCATTCGTTCCAGTCCTGGACATACTGGTTGTAGAGATCCTGCGCCGTGAAGCTCTCATACCGGCCGATCAGCGGCACTTCCTGGGCGTCGAGTTTTGCCTGGACCGCTGAGAATTCGACCTTGGGGTTGATATCGGGCCGAACTCTGAAGATCCGGTAGCTCGAACTCCCCGCATCTGCAGCCGTCGGGGGTGTGGTCGCCGTGCCATTCACGAGGATCGGACCCGCCTGAAGGCCGTGACGGTACGTCGAACCTCCCACTTTCGCGTCTGCGACGCCTTTGTGGTATCCACCCCAGACAACGCCGTCTTCGTAGATGATTGTCTTGCCGCTGCCGGCAAAAAATTCGAAGCCTTCGTCGTTGGAGCTGAACTTGTTAAACGAACCGTCCCCGTTGTTGCTGTAGTAGTTGAAGACATTGTTGATCAGGAACGGCTTATAGAGATCGTTGGTGGCGGTCTTTTCGAGCTTCGCAGCCTTGTCCTTTTCGGGCAACCCGCCCAGGGCCAAGGAGGCCGCAAACACGAGAAGACTGCATGCGGACAGAAGTGTCCACAACCGAGTTAGTTTCATCATCGGTGAACCTCCTAGGGTTTAGTAATCCACTCTGATGCCAAACCGAATCTGTCGCGGCGGACCCCAGTTGCCCGAGTTTTCGCCATTGTTGATAGCCTGCCACATTGCAGCGTATTGCGGACCGTTCTGGAGCGCAGAGGTGCTGCCTTCAGCGGATGCGAGCCAGCCGTCATTTCCGGCATCACCCGTCCGCACAAAGCCGGTGAGAGGATTGTCCGTCCCGAGCAGGTTGATGACGTAGATATACGGATTCAGGTCAAACGAACCGACGCGGAACGTCTTATCCAGACGCATGTCCAGCTCGAAGAACCACGGCGTTGTCGCAGAGCCGATTGGGCCCACTGGATACCGGAACCGCGGGTCGCCAATGTTGAACTGGCTCGGGATCACCAGCTTGGTGAAGCTGTGGCCGCTGTTGAAGCTCGCCAGCAGATTCACGCCCAGCTGTTCGAGCACCGGGCCGCCATCCCCCTTTGCGAAACGATAGTCGAGAATGACGCTCCCCTGGTGTGCGACGTTGAAATCGGCCGGGAAGATATAGTGCGGGATAGCCACGACGGAACCGGCAGACCAGAGGCCCGAGGTGTTCGAAGAGTTAGACCCCGTGCTCCGGACGTCGGAAAACGTGTAGTTCAGCGAAAGCAGCAGCCTGTTCGTCCTCCGGAGCGTGAACTTCACTTCCACTCCTTTGGAGGTGCTGAAATCGGCGTTGATCAACGCACCGTAGTTCTGGTCCTGGGATCCGGCGGTCGGCACAACGTTCGTCCACTGGATCTGGTCCTGAATGTCTTTGTAGAACGCCGTGATGTCGAATGACGCGACGTCGGAGATCTGTTGTGCAAACCCGGCCTCGTACTGCGTCGTGCGGGTCGGCTTCAGTCCCCAGCCGAACGGCGTCTGAATGAAGAGACCTGCCTGCGAGAGATAGCTGCCAACGCGGGCGGCGCCCTGATAGCTGTCGCGGAGTTGGGTCTGTTGAATGAACTTACCGAACTGGAGGTGGAACACCGTCCGGTCCGTGACAGGGAACGAGAGCCCGATTCGCGGGCTGACCTGCGAGGTCTTATCTGTCTTCATCAGGGACGAAACGGCCATGAATCCGTTCTTGTCCAGGGCGATGTTGCCAGGATCGGGAGCATCAAAGCTGTCAGGATTGATGTAGTCGTAGCGAAGTCCGAGGTTCAAGATGACGTCCGAGAACTCAATCTTGTCCTGTACATAGACGGCGCCGAAGACCGGCTTTCGCGGGGCGAAGTTGTAGTAATATCCCTTGCCCGCCGCGTCGTAACGGATATCATCCGATTCCAGTGTTCTCCCGTAGATGTCGTACCCGTAGTTGTCGGCTCCGATATTCAATCTCATCAGGTCGATTTCCTGCTGGGCAAGGTTGCCGCCATCCTTCTGGATGACCGATGCCCAATTGAGCGGGAGCGAAGGCGCGTAGCGGCGGATCTTGTACTGGGTGAACTCGCCGCCAAACTTCACTTCATGTGACTTCAGCTGGGCGGTCATGTCCACTTTGCCGCCGAGAGACATTTGCTTGGTCACCTGGTAGAGTGCAATCTGGGCTCCCGGCTGATTGATGCTGAAATACCCTCCGTAGAGCGAGTAGTTGGGGAAGTTCAACCCCTGCCTGTACAGCTGGTACCCCAGCTTGGCATTGGCAGCGAGATCGCCGTATGCCGCGATATTGTTTCCGAAATCAGGATCCTGCCCCTGTGTGAAACTCGAGAAGTAGTTGAAGTTCGCCTCATAAAACAACGTCGGAGAGAGCATGTGCGAGAGGCGGACATTCAGGAAACCATCGTTCTCCTTGTTCACCTGCAATCGGTTCTGGTCGAGGAGCGATGCGATGACTGCCTGAGCCTGCGATTTGTCGGTGCTGTACGACCCTGCAACGCGGACCTGAACCGGGGTGAAGTCGAAGAACAGGGTTCCCGAACCGGACCAACGGTTGTCCGATCCGCCCACAGCATTCGCTCCCCTGGCGAGAGTGATCGTGTCACTCTTGGCGGTCGCGTCGGTCGGGTGCGCCGCTGTCAGGCCGGCATCCGTGGCCACCACAAAGTTGAATGGCGAACGCACTGAGAGGGAAGGATCGCGAAGGAATGTATTTTCGAGGCTTCCGAAGAACCGGATTTTGCTGGTTCCCATGAGGTTGATGGGACCGCCAAATGTGGCCGTGAAGTCCGAATAGCCGTACGAATAGCCTCCCAGGGATTTGGTCCCGTACTTTGCATAGCGGTCCGATTCTCCGAGGACCGAAACTTTCCACCGGTCCGGAGAGCCGTTGCGGAGCTGGGACTGGATAATGCCGGCGTTCGCCCCGCCGTATTCGGCGTTGAACCCGCCTGCCTGGATTTGAATCTGTTCAACCGCTTCGGCAGCCACGTTGACGGCAGAGCCGCCGTACAGAATATTCGTGGTGCCCACGCCCTCAACCCTGAACCCCACCTCATCCGGGCGGCCGCCGCGGACGAACACCTGAGGGGTTCCTGTAGTGGGGTTGACTCCCTGGATGATCACGCCGGGCTGTGTGGCAATCGCTGCCATGGTGCCGCGGGCCGGGATTTTGTCGAAGAACTCTTGGTCGATAATGCGCACCGCGTTCGTGGCACTCTTATTCACCAGCGGCCGTTCAGCGACAATTTCAACGGTTCCGACGGTCACTCCCTCGGCTGGAAGCTGGAAATTCGCGTCCAATGTCAGGTCGTTGTTGACCCGAAGGTTCGAGAGCGTGATGGCCTGAAACCCGACGTAGCTCGTTTTGAGCGCGTAGGTTCCTGCCGGTACGTTCAGGATCACGAACTCGCCGGAAACGTTCGTCGCCGCCCCCATCTGGGACCCGACGACAACAACGTTTGCCCCTACGAGTGGTTCTCCTGTTCCTGCGTCCGTTACCTTCCCCCTGATCTTGCCGGAGGCAAAGACCAGGAAGGGAACGAAGGCCGCAATGAACAGAGCCAAATAGAGCTTACGTTGCATGTTGTGCCTCCTTCTTTGTGATAGTCGAGAGAACGACAACTGGGAACCGCCTGCTCTGCGTTCCTGCCGGCCGGATAACCGCCGGCAGCGGCACAACGCTGAGAGAGAATGCCGCAGGAGCGGCGGTGCTTGCACGAATCGATGGAAGAGGGTCTGGCGCCGGGGCTTTGTCGCCCGCGTCCGATGGATGGAGCGATGCACTCCAGTGCACGCTGCTCCTCCCTCGATGAGCACGACGCGAACGATCAGTCTACGATGATGGTCAGGGATGAAAACAAGGAATGTCGTAGCAATTGACCCCGGGCTCTAGTCACCTCCTTTAGGGAACAGAGAAAACGAACTGTGCGATGAATTCCGACAAGTACGGGAAAAAACTGTGGAAGGCTTGTGATGGTTGTTGAATATAGGGACGTGGGTTATCTTTGTCAAGTACTAGCAGAAAATTTCCATATTTGCCTTTTGGAATCGGTTCCATTGCCATTTGGGAATCGTTTCCATCAGTCGAGCCTGACCAGCCTGACCGAGGAAACCCCCTCCTGCGACGTGATTTCCTCCAACGCCGCCTGAGGAACGGCGCTGTCGACGTTCATCACGGTCAGGGCCGTCTCCCCTGCCCGGAAGCGTCCGAGAGAGACGCCGGCGATATTGACCCCATGGCTCGCGAGGATTGTCCCCACACGGGCAAGCATTCCCGGCCGGTCGATATTGCGATAGATGAGGAGATACCCCTCGGGCCGCACTTCGAAGCTGAAGCCGTCCATGGCCACCAGGCGCACCGCGTGAGGGCCAAGAACCGTCCCGGCGACTTCACGGGTCTCCGTCTCTGTCTCGTACCGGACCCGGAGGATGGTGGCATACGGTGCCGGGTCCACGTTTCGCTCTTCCGCGACATTGATGCCGAGCTCTCTCGCGAGGAACGGAGCGTTGATGAAGTTCACCGGCTCAGGGACCGTGTGGGAGAGGATCCCCTTCAGCACTCCGGCCTTCAGGAGCTCCAGGGACTGGACCAGCATATCCCCTGCCGCGGCCACCGTCAGCTGTTTCAGTTTCCCGGGCGCGGTCTGTACTACCAGACTGCCGAGGCGTTCGGCCAGATCGAGTCCCGGCCGCACCTCCTGTTTCAGGGTAAGGTGCATCGCCGCGCCGTTGACCACCCCCGAAAACGCTCGTCCCTGGAGGGCGTCCACGACTTGCGCCGCTATCTGCACCGCCACCTTTTCCTGCGCTTCTTCGGTTGAGGCTCCCAGGTGGGGCGTCACCACGACCCGGGGATGCCCGACGAGGGGATTCCCCTTCGGGGGCTCGATTTCAAAGACATCGAGTGCGGCTCCGGCTACGCGGCCGTCGTTGAGAGCCCCCAGCAGCGCCTGTTCATCGACGATCCCGCCCCTTGCGCAGTTGATGATCCGCACCCCTTTTTTACAGCGGGAGAACGCCTCCGCGTTCAGGAGTCCCCTGGTTTGGGCATTCAGGGGGGTGTGCACAGTGATGAAGTCGGAACGGCGGAACAGCTCCTCCAGGGTCACCTGCTCGATATCGATTTTTGAGGTGACGTCGGGTGACAGGACAGGGTCGTAGCCAAGGACATGCATGCCCAGGGCGTTGCACCTGAGGGCGACCTCCCGCCCGATCTTCCCGAGGCCGACGACGCCGACCGTTTTCTCCTGGACTTCCGTGCCGGTGAAGCTTTTCCTGTCCCATTCGCCCCGGAGGAGGCTTGCGTGGGCCTGCGGGATGTTGCGCGCGAGGGAGAGCATGAGGGAGATGGTGTGTTCCGCCGCCGAGACGGTATTCCCTCCGGGCGTGTTCATGACGAGGATCCCCCGCCGCGTCGCCGCGTTCACATCGATGTTGTCGACGCCCGTGCCGGCGCGGCCGATCACCTGGAGCCTTGTCGCGCGCGCGATGACCTCGGAGGTCACTTTGGTGGAGCTGCGAACAAGGAGCCCGTCGTATCCTTCGATGATCTCCAGCAGCTCCTTTGCCGGCAGTCCGGGACGGTTGTGCACGACGAACCGCTCGTGTTCCAGAATGTCGATGCAGCTCTGTTCGAGCTGATCGCTGATAAGGATCTTCACGGAGTCTTCCTTTCACGGAGAATTGAGCGCCGAACCCCTTGCCAGGGTGATCTCCACCGGGCGGAGCCCGAACGTGCGCGCCAGGTGCGTCCAGCGCTACCGGACTTCCCGCCGTTCACGGTGATCACGGTCTCCCCTGGCGAACAATGGTTCACCACCGCCGCTTCCATGGCTCCCCTACCGGAGCAGGTCAGCGGGAGGACGGGACCGGAGGTCCGGATGAGCATGGGGTAGGGCCTGGAATGAAGCGTCGCGTCTTCATGCCGGGGGGAAAGGTCAGGCGCAGAGTTTGCCGGCGATCGCTTTCAGGACGTCGGTCTTGCCGACGCCGCTCACCGCCGAGAACGGTATGACATCCTTGCAGTGCGTGTAGCTGCTGAAGACCTGCCGCGCATCCTGCAGGTAGCGCGGCATCTTGCTGACGGGGAGTTTGTCGGCTTTGGTCAGGGCAACGACGAAGTCGATATTATAGTAGTCGAGCCAGCCCACCATCATCATGTCGAGCTCGGACGGTTCGTGGCGGGCATCCACCAGCTGCACGACCAGGCAGAGGTGGTCGCGGCTCTTGAGGTACTGTTCGATGAGCTTGCCCCAGCTGGAACGGACCTGGGCGGGGACGCGGGCGTACCCGTAGCCGGGGAGATCCACGAAATAGAACTGGCGGTTGACGATATAGTAGTTCAGCTCGCGCGTTTTCCCGGGTTCGGTGCTGGCGCGGGCAAGGGATTTCCGCGCGCAGAGCCTGTTGATGAGGGACGACTTCCCCACATTCGAGCGGCCGAGGAAGGCGACCTCCTTCAGGCCGTCCCGGGGGAGCTGCCGGATGTCGGCGGCGCCCAGGACGAATTCAGCCGATGTAATCTTCATGTGCGGAACTGCGGCGAAATGACATGGAACGGGGAGCAGAAGCCAACCCCGTCACGGGGCCAGAGCGGCGCGGCATGCCGGGATGCGGCGGCACGGGACGGTCCCTTCACTCGGACGCTTTCGAAGCCGCTGATGCAGACGCTTCCGCCTTTTTCGCGGCGGGCTTCTCCTTCTTCCCCGCCTCCGTCTTTCTGTAGGTGCCCACCCGTGCGGCTTTCTTCTTAGTCTCGGTCTTCCCGGTGAGCTCCGAGCCGGTGTTGAAATCCACCAGCTCGATGACTGCCAGCTCGGCGCCGTCGCCGGGGCGCTGGCCCAGCCGGACGATCCGCGTGTAGCCGCCGGGGCGCGAGCCGACCTTGTCCACGATGGTGGAAAAGAGCTCGGAGACCACCTTCCGGTCGTTGATGTGGCGTGCCACTTCCCGGCGGGCATGCACCGTAGCGGCGGGCGCGGCGGCGGCGTTCGCCATCGCATTGCGCGCGCGGGTGATCAGCTTTTCGACCACCATACGCGTTTCCTTGGCCTTCGCCACCGTGGTCGTGATCCGCTTGTGGCGCAGCAGTGATGTTGAAAGCGAACCAAGGAGCGCCTTGCGGTGGCTGGCTGTGCGCTTGAGTTTACGGCCTGACTTGCGATGTCGCATGATCTTCTTGCCAGTTCAAAGTGTGGGTACAATGGCGCTGCCGGGAGCCTTCCCGGGGTGTTACTCGCCGTCCTTCAGGTACTTGCCGACCTCCATCCCGAAGGAGAGGCCCTGTTCCTCGATGATCTCGGACAGCTCGGCAAGCGACTTCCGTCCGAAATTGCGGAACTTGAGCAGCTCGGACTCGTCGCGCCGGACAAGGTCCGCGATCGTCTTGATGTTCGCGGCCCGCAGGCAGTTGTGCGAGCGCACCGACAGCTCCAGCTCGTCCACCGGCGTCAGCAGGATTTTCCGCACCCGCTCGAATTCGGCGTCCTGCGGTATGTCGTCCCGGACGGCCTCCGGCTCGGCGTCGAAATTAATGAAGAGCTGGATGTGGTCCCGCAGGATTTTCCCGGCGTAGGTCAGCGCATCCTCCGGCGTGATCGAGCCGTCGGTGTCGACTTCCAGCGTGAGCTTCTCATAATCGGTCTGCTGCCCGACCCTGGTGGTCTCGACCGTGTAACGGACGTTCCTGATCGGCGTGAAGACCGAGTCGATGGCGATCACCCCGGGCGCCTGGTCTGGAGTCTTGTTTTCCTCCGACACGACGTANNTTGAGGACTTCCAGGTCGGGCGTCGCCTTCTGGATCTCCGCGGCCCTGACCTCCATCGGCCCCTTGAGGGGCACCGTGATCCGGTTGGTCTTCTTGTTGATCATCTTCATGCGAACCTGTTTCAGGTTCAGCACGATATCGGGAACGTCTTCCACGACGCCGGGAATGGTGGAGAATTCATGCTGCACCCCTTCGACGCGGAAGGCGGTAATGGCGTAGCCGGGAAGCGAAGACAGGAGGATCCTTCGCATCGAATTTCCCAGCGTGACGCCGAATCCCTTTTCGAGCGGCTGGACGAGGAATCGCCCATACGTCGCCGTGCGGGAGGCTTCGTCCAGCTGGATCTTCTCCGGCATCTGAATGGTTCCGGTTGTCATTGTGCTCTCCCCGGTTACTTGGAATACAACTCGACGACCAGCTGCTCGTCGGCGTTAAGCGGAATGTCGGCCCGTCCGGGCACGATCAGAAAAGTGCCCACCATGGCGGCCTTGTCGAGGCTCAGCCAGGGCAGCATCGCGTTGTCTTTGACCCGCTTCATGGACGAATGCATGATTTCAATCTTCTTGCTCTTCTCGCGGACGCCCACGGCGTCGCCGGCGCGGAGCAGGTACGACGGGATGTCGACCGGTTTGCCGTTGACGAGGAAGTGGCCGTGGGTGATGAGCTGCCGCGCGGTCTTGCGCGACGGCGCGAAGCCGAGGCGGTAGACGACGTTGTCCAGGCGGCGCTCGAGCATCCTCACCAGGTTCTCGCCCGTGCGGCCCGTCTGCTTGAGGGCCTTGGTGAAGTAGTTGTGAAACTGCCCTTCCATCAGGCCGTACATCCGGCGGATCTTCTGTTTCTCGCGGAGCTGGACGCCGTATTCGGAGATCTTCGTGCGCCGCGACTGTCCATGCTGACCCGGCGGGAACGCCCTGCGTTCAACGGGGCACTTTTCGGTGAAGCATTTCGTCCCCTTCAGGAACAGTTTCTGCCGCTCACGCCGGCAGAGCCTGCAACTGGGAGCAGTGTACCTTGCCATACACGTGATTCCTCTGTTTTCGTGATCTTACACTCTGCGGCGCTTCGGCGGCCGGCAGCCATTGTGCGGAATCGGCGTCGCGTCGCGGATGCTGGAGATCTCCAGTCCCGAGGTCTGGAGCGCGCGGATGGCCGCTTCGCGCCCCGAGCCGGGCCCCTTGACATAGACCTCGACCTTCCGCAGACCGAGGGCGTGCGCGGCTTTCGCCGCAGCCTCTGCTGACACCTGCGCGGCAAAGGGTGTGTTCTTGCGCGAGCCCTTGAAGCCGTTCTTCCCGGCGGACGACCAACTGATCGTGTTCCCGTACACATCGGTGATCGTCACGATCACGTTGTTGAACGTCGCCTTGACAAACACTTTCCCGCTGACATCAACCTGGATTTTCTTGCGCCGCTTGGCGGCATCGGCCGCCTGGTTCTGCATCGGTTTTGCCACTGCATCCTCCTTCTGGTGTCTCTGCGGGGGCGGGACTGCTCCGTTGCCGGAGCGCGCCTCCCGCGTAGGACCGGTACACTGCTCTGAGAACCTCTTCGCCGCCGGGAGCCCCGTCCTGCCGCTCCGGCTCACGTCCTGGCACCTGCTGACTTCCCCTTGGGCGCAGGCGGCGGCCATCCGGGTGTTACGTCTTCGCTGCGGTCTTCTTCTTCCCCGCAACCGTCTTGCGGCGGCCCTTGCGCGTGCGGGCGTTCGTCCGTGTGCGCTGTCCACGCACCGGCAGTCCCCGGCGGTGCCGGATACCGCGGTAGCAGCCGATATCCATGAGACGCTTGATGTTCATCTGCGTCTCGCTGCGGAGCGCTCCCTCCACCTTGATTTCCGAGGTGATGATGCTGCGGATCCGCGCCACCTCGTCATCGGTGAGGTCCCCGGTCCGCTTGTCGAACGAGATCCCTGCCTTCCGGAGGATCATCCGCGCGGTCGCCGGGCCGATGCCGTAGATGTAGGTGAGGCCGACCTCCGAGCGCTTCTTCTTGGGAAGATCAATACCCGCGATACGAGCCACGCTGCATTCTCCCTTCCTTAGCCTTGACGCTGTTTGTGCTTCGGGTTCTTGCAGATCACCCGCACCTGTCCCTTACGGCGGATGATCTTGCAGTTGATGCACATTTTCTTGACCGATGAACGCACTTTCATGCTGTCCTCCCGACTGCTTACTTGTACCTGTAGGTGATCCTTCCCTTGCTCAAGTCGTACGGCGAAAGCTCCACCGTGACGCGGTCACCAACAAGGATCTTGATGAAATTCATCCGCATCTTGCCCGAGATGTGGGCGAGCACGCTGTGCCCGTTCTCAAGGCTGACCTTGAATGTTGCGTTGGGCAGCGTCTCGGTGATGACGCCGTCGACTTTGATCGGTCCCTGTTTACCCATATGGTATTCTGTGGCGCCAGGTCAACGTGTGAGAATGTCCGCATCGCCGGACCGGACGATGACCGTGTGCTCGAAATGCGCCGAAGGGCGGCCGTCCGAGGTCCGCACGGTCCAACCGTCGGCGTCGACGGTGACGCGGTACGTCCCGGCGTTGACCATCGGCTCGATGGCCAGCGCCATCCCCTCGTGCAGCACCATACCGGTGCCCGCTGTGCCGAAATTCGGAACCGGAGGGTCCTCATGCAGGTTCCTTCCGATGCCGTGCCCCACCAGATCGCGAACCACGGAAAAGCCGGCCGATTCCACATGCTCCTGGACAGCGGCCGAAACGTCATGGAGCCGGGCACCCGCCCGCACCGAGGCAATCCCCCTGCCCAGCGCCTCCTCCGTCACCCGCAGAAGCCGCTCCTTCTCCTCCGAGACCCGGCCCACGGCGAAGCTTCGCGCCGCATCGCCGAACCACCCCCCCTTCTTCACGCCGACATCGACCGAAACTATCTGGCCTTCCTCGAGCCGGCGGCCGCCCGGGATGCCGTGCACGACTTCATCGTCGACGGAGATGCAGAGGGTGGCCGGGTACAGGTTGCGGGAGTCATGCCCGTATCCCTTGAACGCCGGAACCCCTCCCTGCGCTCTGATGAACTCTTCGGCCAGCCGGTCGAGATCCCGGGTTGTCACGCCCGGACGGATGGCGCCGGCCATGAGGGAGAGGACGTCGGCCACAATACGGCCGCTCTCCCGCATCAGCGCGATCTCCCCTGCCGACTTGATGGACACCTTTCCCATGCGGCGGCGCTCAGCGGTTCCGGCCTTTCATCTTCCCCGACTTCATGAACCCGTCGTAGTGACGCATCAGCAGGTGCGACTCGACCTGCTGCAGCGTGTCCAGGGCGACGCCCACCATGATGAGCAGGCTGGTGCCGCCGAAGAACTGGGCGAAGCTGGCCGTCACTCCGAACCGCACCATGAAGGCCGGCAGGATGGCGATGATGGCCAGGAAGATCGAACCAGGCAGAGTGATCTTCGTCAGGATGTTGTCGATGAACTCCGATGTGTGCTTGCCCGGGCGGATCCCCGGGATGAATCCTCCCTGCTTCTGCATGTTCTCCGACACGTCCTTCGGGTTGAAGGCGATGGCGGTGTAGAAGTAGGTGAAAAAGATGATCATCAGCCCGTAAAAAAACGAGTAGGTGAACGACGTGTACTGAAAATACCCGGAGAGACTCTGCATGAACTCGCTCTCGGGGAAGAACGTCAGGATCGTGCTCGGAATGAACATGATGGACTGGGCGAAGATGATCGGCATCACGCCGG
The DNA here is from genome assembly GCA_003152875.1 of Ignavibacteriota bacterium. Lineage (GTDB taxonomy): Bacteria > Bacteroidota > Ignavibacteria > UBA10030 > UBA6906 > Fen-1262. The sequence continues at coordinate 22,097 of PMBF01000086.1, forward strand.
CGGTGTTGACCCGGAGCGGGATGTACTGCGTGACCCCGCCGTACACCTTCCGTCCGACGACACGCTTGGCATACTGGACCGGGATCCGGCGCGTGCCCTGCGTGACCATGACGACCCCCGCGATGATGGCCACCATCACACCCAGGATCAGAAGCCCGAGCACCAGATTCTGGCTGACGCGGAACTGGTCGATGATCGAATGCGGGAAGCGCGCGATGATCCCGATGAAGATGATGAGCGAGATCCCGTTGCCGATGCCCCGCTCGGTGATCTGTTCGCCGAGCCACATCATGAACATCGTCCCGGTGGTCAGGAAGATGACCGTGCTGATGGTGAACGCGATCCCCTGGATCTGGGCGGGCACGATGGGCTGGCCTTCCAGGTTGAGGCTGAGGAGCCGGACGCTCACCCCCCATCCCTGCAGGGCCGACACGACCACGGTGCCGTACCGGGTCAGCTGGGTGAGCTTTTTCCGTCCCTCCTCCCCCTCCTTGGAGAGCTTCTGGAAGTACGGCACGACGGCTCCCAGGAGCTGGAGGATGATCGAGGCGCTGATGTACGGCATGATGCCGAGCGCAAAGATCGCGGCATTCTTGAACGCACCGCCGACGAACAGGTCATACAATCCGAACAGCGTGTTGGAGGCCTGGTTCGCCTCGGCGCGCGCCAGCAGAGGGGCATCGACGCCGGGAAGGGTGACGTGGGCACCGATCCGGACCACCACAAGGAGCGCTGCCGTGAACAGGAGGCGCGAGCGGAGTTCCTGGATCTTGAAGATGTTGCGGAAGCTTTCGCCGAGTCTTGCCATTACTGTTTCACGCCTGCGCTGATGGGTTGGACCTTGCCGCCGGCCTTTTCGATTTTCTCGGCGGCGGACTTGCTGAACGCATGGGCGGACACTTCAAGCCTGGTCGTGAGATCGCCGTTGCCGAGGATCTTCACCGGGACGGCGGCCCGGCGGACCACGCCGAGGCGGTTCAGGACCTCCGGTGTCACCACGCCGTTCTGGAGCAGGCCGTCTTCCGCCAGCTTGCCGAGCGTCTCGAGGTTCACCACCTGAAACTCTTTCCTGAACGGGCTGTGAAAGCCGCGCTTGGGGACGCGCCGCGCAAGCGGCATCTGCCCCCCTTCGAACCATGCCCTCTTGCCGCTGCCCGAACGCGACCGGGCACCATTATCGCCGCGCGTCGCCGTGCCGCCGTGGCCCGAACCCTGCCCGCGGCCGATGCGTTTTCGTTTCTTGTGCGACCCTGGGGCCGGCTTGAGACTGCTGAGAATATCCTTCGCCATATTCTGCCCTTGATGCTGGTGCCGTGTCGTTGTCTTCAGCGCCCGGTGCCCGGTGCGTGTGTTCCAGCATGGCCCGGAGCGGCCGCTACTCGACCTCTCTGACCTCCACAAGGTGTATCACCTTGCGGATCATGCCGCGGATCTGAGGCGTGTCTTCATGCACGACCGTGTAGTTGGGCCGTCCGAGCCCGAGTGCCTTGATCGTGCGCTTCTGGTCTTCAAGCCGGTCGATGATGCTGCGGGTCTGCGTGATATGGAGCTTCTTTGCCATGACAGCACTCGCTAGTTGATTGCCTTGGTTGCGGCGCTCGCCCCGAACAGCTCCGACAGCTTGATGCCGCGGCGCGAGGCCATCGTCCTGGCGTCGATGAGATGCAGGAGCGCGTCCATCGTCGCCTTCACCACATTATGCGGGTTCGACGACCCGATGGATTTCGTCAGGACGTCGCGGACGCCCGCCGATTCCAGGACCGCACGCACGCCTCCCCCGGCGATCAGCCCGGTGCCCGGCGACGCCGGCTTCAGCATCACCTTCCCCGCCCCGTACTTCCCCATCACCGCATGCGGGATGGTCCCGTTGACCACATGGACGGCGACGACGTTCTTCTTCGCATCGTCGACACCCTTGGAGATCGCGTCGGCCACCTCGTTCGCCTTGCCCAGGCCGATCCCGACGTGCCCTCTGCCGTCCCCCACCACCACAATGGCATTGAAGCTGAAGCGCCTCCCGCCCTTGACCACCTTGGCGACGCGGTTGATGTGGACCAGCTTGTCCTTCAGTTCAAGTTCGCTTGCCTTGATACGTGCCACGGTTGAGCCTCGCTTGCCATTCGTGTTGACTGTGCTCCATCCGCTGTCGGGAGAGGAGTCGAACCTCTACTAACGGCTCCAAAGGCCGCTGTCCTGCCATTAGACGACCCGACAATGCCTGCCGTCAGGGCCGGAGTCTGCTCAGAATTTCAGCCCGCCTTCACGCGCCCCGTCGGCCACCGCCTTCACGACACCGTGGTAGAGGTAGCCGTTCCTGTCGAAGACCACTTTGGTGATCCCCCGTTCCGCGGCCTTCTGCGCGGCGGCCTTGCCGACCTGTTTGGCGAGGGCGACCTGTCCCTTCAGCCCCTGAAGCTTCTCCCGGATTTCCTTGGAGAGATCGGAGACCGAGAGGAGTGTCTTCCCCGAGGCATCGTCAATGACCTGGGCATAGACGTGACGGAGGCTCTTGAACACCGAGAGCCGGGGGGTCTCCGGAGTTCCGGAGATCCGAAGGCGGATGTGGTGTTTGAGGCGCGCGCGGTGCTGCACTCGGCTTTTCGTGATCATGATGGCTTCTCAGCATCCCGTGAGTTAACCTTTGGCCCCGCCTGCTGCGGCCGCCTTGCCGGCCTTGCGGCGAACGACTTCCCCTGCGTACTTGACCCCTTTCCCCTTGTAGGGTTCAGGGGGACGGAACGACCGGATCTTCGCGGCGACCTGGCCGACGAGCTGCTTGTCGATGCCGCTGACCGTGATGCTGGTCTGGGTCGGGGCTTCGATCTTGATGCCCTGCGGGGGGGCAAACAGGATCGGGTGCGAAAACCCCAGCGCGAGCTGGAGCTTCGAGCCCTTGAGCTCCACCCTGTATCCCACGCCGACCAGCTCGAGCTTCCTGGAGTAGCCCTCGGTGACGCCCTTGACCATGTTCTGGATCAGGGCGCGCCAGAGCCCGTGCAGCGCCCTGAACTCCTTCAGGTCGGAGGATCGGGTCACCTGCACCGTATTGTCCTTGATCTCGATGCCGATGGCGGGGTGCACCACGGCCGCAAGCTCCCCTTTCGGACCCTTGACCGTCACCTCGCGGTCCTTGACCTGGACCTTGACGGTGCTGATGATGGGGATGGGTTTTCTGCCGACTCGTGACACGGCGACTGATCTCCTTCGTTATGCCGGTTACCAGATTTCGCAGACGACTTCGCCGCCCACGTTGCTCGCCCGCGCCTGCCGGTCGCTCATCAATCCGCGGGAGGTGGAGATGACCGCGATGCCGAGGCCGCCGAGCACGCGCGGAACGTCCTGGGAGCCGACGTAGGTGCGGAGGCCTGGCGTGCTGATCCGCTTGAGCCCGGTGATCACCGGCGTCCCGTTGTGGTACTTGAGCTGGATCCGCAGCACGGGCAGCAGACCCTCCTTCACCTCGGTGAATCCGCCGATGAGGTTGTGCGCGAGCAGGACTTTGCTCAGCTCCCGCTTCATGTTCGATGCCGGGACGTCGACCTTCTTGTGCCCGGCCTGAATCGCGTTCCGCAGCCGTGTGAGATAGTCGGCCACGGGATCGGTCATGGTCATGAGTACTCCTGCTTCTGCGTGCCTGTGAGAGTCCGGCCCTACCAGCTGGCCTTGGTGATGCCGGGGATCTTCCCGTCGAGAGCGAGCTCGCGGAACGAGATGCGCGACAAGCCGAATTTGCGCATGAAGCCCCGGGGACGGCCGGTCATGCTGCACCGGCTGTGGAGCCGCGACGGGCTGCTGTTGCGGGGAAGCCTCTGCAGCCCCTCGGAATCCCCTTTCTCCTTCAGCTCCTTGCGGATGGCGGCGTATTTCGCCACCAGTTTTTCGCGCTTGCGTTGCCGCGCCTTGACGCTTGTCTTCGCCATTCCGTTCTTCCTTGTCGTTACGCTGCTGGTGTTTCCAGAACTTCCTGCCGCTTGACGAACGGCATGCCGAACGCCTTGAGGAGCTCGTAGGCTTCCTCGTCCGTTTTCGCGGTAGTGACGAACGTGATATCCATCCCGAAGATCCTGGTGATCTTGTCCACGTCGATCTCCGGGAAGATCGTATGCTCCTTGATGCCGATCGTGAAGTTGCCCCGCCCGTCGAACGACTTGTCGGACAACCCGCGGAAGTCGCGGATGCGGGGNNCGCAGGTGGAAATTGGAGATCGATTTCTTCGCGCGGGTGATGACGACCTTCTGCCCCACGATCGCCTCGAGGTCGTGGGCCGCCGCCTCGACCAGCTTCGGGTCCTGCGTGGCCTGTCCGACGCCGATGTTGACGCAGATCTTCTCCAGGTGCGGCACCTGCATGACGTTGGAATAGCTGAACCGCTTCATCATGGCGGGGACGATCTCCTTCGGAAAGGAGAGGGAGAGGCGTGCAACAGCCTTCTCGCGTTTCCCGCTCTGCCGCGGTGCGGAAGCGGCTTCGCCGCCCTTCTTGCCGTCGCCTTTCTTGCCCTCGCCCTTCTTCCCGGCGGCGGGTTTCGCCTTTTCGGCTCCCTGCTGTGCAGGCTGCTTTTTCGGTTTTTCGTCGCTCATACCGGGTTCATCCCCAGGTTCATTCAAAGATTGTGGTTAAAACATTTCGCCCGAACTCTTGGCCACGCGCATGCGCCGTTTGCGCCCCGTGGATTCGTCCTTTACCAGCCGTGTCCCCACGCGCGTCGGCTCACCCGACTTCGGGTCGAGCAGCATCACGTTAGACATGTGGATGGTGGATTCGCGCTGCACGATCCCCCCTTGCGGGTTGCGCTGGCTGGGGCGGGTGTGGCGTTTCATGATGTTGACTCCCTCGACAATGAGGCGCTGGCGGTCGGGGTAGACCTTGAGCACCTTCCCCTTCTTTCCCCTCGCATTGCCGGCGATCACGATCACCGTGTCGTTCTTGCGGATCTTCATGGTAGCTCCTTACAGCACTTCGGGTGCCAGTGAAACGATCTTCATGTATTGTTTCTCGCGAAGCTCCCGGGCAACGGGTCCGAAGATGCGGCTGCCCCGCGGCTCGCCGGCTTCGTTGATCAGCACGGCGGCATTCTCATCGAACCGGATGAAGCTTCCGTCCTTGCGGCGGGTTTCCTTCTTGGTCCGGACGATGACGGCCCTGGCCACGTCACCCTTCTTCACCTGTGCGCCGGGGATGGCCGATTTGACCGCCACGACGACCAGGTCGCCGAGACCCGCATAGCGGCGGTCGGACCCGCCGAGCACCCGGATGCAGCGCACCTTTTTGGCCCCTGAATTGTCGGCCACCACGAGGTTGGTTTCTTCCTGGATCATTGGTCACTCCGGAATCGACAGTATCACTTCGCCTTTTCGACGATCTCGACCAGGCGCCACCGCTTGCTCTTGCTCATGGGGCGGGTTTCCATGATTTTCACGGTGTCGCCGACTCCCGCCTCGTTTTTTTCGTCGTGGGCCATGAGACGCGAGGTACGCTTGAAATACTTCCTGTAGATCGGGTGCGGCACGCGCCGTTCCACGGTCACCACGATGCTCTTTTTCATCTTGTTGCTCACCACCTTGCCGACGCGGATCTTGCGCCGGGTGGATCGCAGGGCTGGTGTAGTCGCGGCTGCGTCGCTCATGAGTCCTTGGCCTCCGTGGTCTGGGGTTGCGCGGCAGGGGCGGCTGCCTGTGGTGCCGCCATCTCTTGCGTGCGAATCAGCGTCTTGAGCCGCGCAATGTCGCGGCGGACGGTCCGGACCCTGATCGGGCTGTCCAGCTGCCGTGTCGCAAGCTGAAACCGGAGGTTCGAAAGGCTTTCCTCCTCGTCCAGCAGGCGTTTCCTGAGCTCGTCAATCGAGAGCTGCCGGATTTCCTCCATTTTCATGCGTGCGGTGTCCTTCTCGTTTCACTGTTCTCAGAGGGGGCCGTCGCGTACGGCTCGCGGCTTAGTGTCCTTCGATGTCCGGCCTGACGCTGACCCTGGTCTTGATCGGGAGCTTGTGTGATGCCAGGCGAAGGGCCTCCAGCGCCGTCTCTTTGCTCGTTCCGCCGATCTCGAACATGATCCGTCCCGGCTTCACGACCGCCACCCAGTACTCCGGCGCCCCTTTCCCCTTCCCCATGCGGGTTTCCGCCGGCTTCTTCGTGACCGGCTTGTCGGGGAAGATGCGGATCCAGATCCGCCCTTCGCGTTTCATCATGCGGGTGAGGCTGACGCGGGCCGCCTCAATCTGCCGCTGGGTGATCCACCCCGGTTCCAGCGCCTTGAGGCCGAAATCGCCGAAGGCGATGCTGGCCCCCCGCGTGGCCTTGCCGCGCATGCGGCCCCTCTGGGCTTTGCGGTACTTGACTCTCTTGGGCATCAACATGAGGAGAATCTCCTGGTTCGTCGGATGAGCGCCGCTTCCTCCCGGCGGGACGGTCTTCCGTCCTGGAACAGATCAGCCGCCGCGCAGTCTGCACGCGGCAGGCGCCATCAGGACGCGCGCCGCGGCGGGGGCTGTTGCTGCTGCTGGAGAGCGGCCTTCGCATCCAGCACCTCCCCCTTGCAGATCCAGACCTTCACGCCGATGGCTCCGTAGACGGTGCGGGCCGTGGCCGTGGCGTAGTCGATGTCGGCGCGAAGCGTGTGGAGCGGGATCCGCCCCTCCTTGTACTGCTCGCGCCTGGCGATTTCAGCTCCTCCCAGCCTTCCGGCCGTCATCACGCGCACGCCTTCGGCGCCCATGCGCATGGCTGCCGTGATCGAGTTCTTCATCGCGCGGCGGAACGCGATCCGCCCTTCCAGCTGCTGCGCGATGTTTTCGGCGACGAGGTAGGCATCCAGCTCGGGGCGCTTGATCTCGTTGATCATGATCTTGACGTCCGTGCTCGTGATCTTCTTGAGCTCTTCCTCGAGCTGCGAGATCTCCTTGCCAGACCGGCCGATCACGATGCCCGGACGCGAGGTGTTGATCGTGATGACCACGCGCTTGGGCGTCCGCTCGATCAGGATCCGCGAGATCCCCGCCTTCTTGAGGCGGTTCCGGACGTACCGGCGGATCGTCATGTCTTCCGTCAGCTTCACGGCAAAGGACTTCTCATCATACCAGTTCGAGTCCCAAGAACGGATGATGCCGAGGCGAAGCCCGACCGGATGCGTTTTCTGTCCCAAAGTTCCTCCTTGAGTTACTTCTGTTCCGGTTTCGTGCCGGCACCCGCAGCGCGCGCGGGAGGGGTTTTTGCAGGCGGTGCGGCCGCCTTGCCGCGTGTCCGTGCAGCGCGTCCGGCCCCCGGCCGTTTCGCGCCCGCCACCGCTTCCACCACGATCGTGACGTGATTGGAACGCTTCCTGATCCGGAAGGCACGGCCCATCGGGGCCGGGCTGATGCGCTTCATCATCATGCCGCCGTCCACCGTCACCGTCTTCACCACCATGTCCTCCGGGTCGAGACGGCCGCCGTCTTCCTTGTTCTGCAGGTTCGCCACGGCCGAACGGAGCACCTTTTCCGCCACCTTCGACGCATGCTTGGGCGAGAAATGCAGGATATGGAGCGCCTCGTTCACCTTCCTGCCACGGATGAGGTCGATCACCAGCCGCATCTTGCGGGGCGAGGTGCCGATGTACCGATTGATGGATCGTGCTTCCATGGGATTCGTCCTTTGCTCAACTTAACTGGCCGACGTGCTCTCTTCTTTCCTCACGCCGGGATGCGAGCGAAACTGGCGCGTGGGGGCGAACTCGCCGAGCTTGTGCCCGACCATCCCCTCGTGGATGTACACCGGGATGAACTTGTTCCCGTTGTGCACCGCGAAGGTGTGGCCGACAAATTCCGGCGTGATGGTGCAGGCGCGGGACCAGGTCTTGAGCACCTTCTTCTGGTTTGACTTGTTCAGCGCCGTCACCTTCTCCATCAGCCCAACGGTGATGAACGGTCCTTTCTTAAGAGAACGTGCCATGGCAGGTTACTTTCTCCGTTTCACGATGAACTTGCCCGAGGGCTTTTTCCTGGAGCGGGTCTTCTTGCCCTTCGTATGCCAGCCCCACGGGGAGACCGGGTGGGGATTGCCCTGCGGCGACTTGCCTTCGCCGCCGCCGTGCGGGTGGTCGACCGGATTCATGACGACGCCGCGCGATTGCGGGCGGATGCCGAGCCAGCGCGAGCGTCCCGCCTTGCCGACGCTGATGTTCTCATGGTCCGTGTTGCTCACCGTCCCGATGGTGGCGCGGCATTCGAGCGGAATGTTCCGGATCTCGCCCGAGGGGAGACGCAGCTGCGCGAACTTCCCCTCCTTGGCCATAAGCTGAACGGCCATGCCGGCGGAGCGGGCGATCTGGGCGCCCTTGCCCGGACGGAACTCGATCCCGTGCACGAATGTTCCCGCGGGAATGTTCGCCAGCGGCAGGGTATTGCCGTTCTTGATCTCCGCATCTGCTCCCGAGCGGAGGAGCGTGCCGACCACGATCCCCGTCGGCGCGATGATGTAGCGCCGCTCGCCGTCGGCATACTGCAGCAGGGCAAGGCGTGCGGAGCGGTTGGGATCGTATTCAATGGCGGTGACGCGTGCATCCATGCCGTCCTTGTTCCGCTTGAAGTCGACGACGCGGTAGAACCGCTTGTGCCCGCCGCCCCGGTGGCGCGAGGTGATGCGGCCGGTGTTGTTCCGACCGCCCGTCCTATGCAGCGGCTCGAGCAGCGATTTCTCCGGCGCCTTTTTCGTGATCTCCTCGAAGCTCGACACGGACATCCAGCGCGTGCCCGGCGTCCTCGGTTTCAGCTTGCGTATTCCCATGGTCGGTGTCTTCCTGATCTCGTGTGTGCGGCCGCCGGTCAGACGTTCTCGAAGAACTGGATCTGATCCCCCTCTTTGAGCCGCACGATCGCCTTCTTCCAGTCGGGGGTGCGACCGGGGAATCGCCCCTTCTTCGTCATCTGCGACTTGATTTTGCCCTTGCAGCGGACGGTGCGGACGCCCAGGACCGTGACGTTGAACTTCTTCTCCACGGCCCTGGCGATGGCGATCTTGTTGGCGGACGGCTCCACCTCGAAGGCGTACTGCCTCTTCTCCTGGAGCGTCGTCATCTTCTCGGTGACGATCGGGCGACGCAGAATGGCTCTCATGGTCTCTTGCCGTCGATAGTGTTCTTGAACGTATTCTCCAGGACCTCCACGGCGCTTTTCTGGATCAGGAGCATCGCGTTGTTCAGGAAGTCGTAGGTCGAGGCCTTATCGGCCACCTTGACGTCGAGCGCCGGGATGTTCCGCCCCGATTTCACGACGCTGCTGTCGGACCTGGGTGTGAGGAGCAGCGTCTTGGTGGCATCCAGGCCGAGGGCCGCCAGGACCGCCGCCATGTCACGCGTCCGGGGTGCCGGGAACGAGAAGTCCTCGACGATCCGGATCTGCCCCTCGCGGGCCTTGACCGAGAGGGCGGACTTGCGCGCCAGCCGGTGCATGCTCGAGGGAAGGGTATTGGAGTAGTCGCGCGGGAGGGGGCCGAAGATCGAGCCGCCGCCCACCATGACCGGAGACCTGCTCGAGCCCTGGCGGGCCATGCCGGTGTGTTTCTGCTTGAACGGCTTCTTGCCGCCCCCGCGCACTTCCCGGCGCGTCTTCGTCTTGGAGGTGCCCTGACGCTGGTTATCGAGATACACTCGGACGGCGCGGTGCAGGATATGCTCGTTCGGCTCTATCCCGAAGATGTCGGCCGAGAGTTTCACGGTCTCACCGCTCTTCGTCCCGTCCTTAAGAAAGACTTCCAGTTCCATCGCCGCATTCCCCGCTGGGAAAGGTGGAGAAAAGTTCTACGCTTTGACTTTGTGAATCTCGAGGTACCCATTCACCGCGCCGGGAACCGAGCCCTTGACAAGCAGCAGGTTCGAGTCGGCGATGACGCCGACCACCCTCAGGTTGCTGACGGTGATCCTCGTCCCGCCCATTCTTCCGGCCATGCGCATCCCCTTCAGGACGCGCGACGGATAGGATGACGAGCCGATCGACCCGGGAGCGCGCTCCCGGTCGCTCTGGCCGTGGGTACGGAAGCCGCCGCCGAAGTGGTGGCGCTTGACCACCCCCTGGAAGCCGTGTCCCTTGGAGGTGCCGATCACGGAGACCACGTCCCCTTTGGCGAAGACCGTGTCCACGCGGATCTCCTGCCCCGGCTGCATCTCGGCCCCGCCGACAGACCGGAATTCCCGCAGGATGCGCATCGGCTTGACGTTCGCCTTGGCGAAGTGACCGCGCAGAGGGCTGGTGACCAGCCGTTCCCGCTTCTCCCCGAAGCCGAGCTGCACGGCCGTGTAGCCGTCGCGGTCGTTCGTTTTCACCTGGGTGACGAAGCAGGGCCCCGCTTCGATGACCGTGCAAGGGATCACCTGTCCGGAGTCATCGAAGATGCTCGTCATCCCGATCTTTTTCCCGAGTAGTCCTGTCATACCACCATCCATAGTAGAATACAAAGCGGTGCGGCGGAGCGCCCGCATGTTTCCCTCTGCCGTTCATCCCTCGCGACTGTCCCGCGTGCTGGGCGGGACCGTCCGAGGCGTTCACCCGGTTGGCAGGTACGGATTAGACTTTGATCTCGACGTCCACTCCCGCGGGCAGATCCAGCTTCATCAGGGAGTCGATCGTTCGATTGGTCGAGTTCAAAATATCGATCAGCCGCTTGTGAGCGCGCGTCTCGAACTGCTCCCTCGACTTCTTGTCAACGTGAGGAGAACGAAGCACAGTATAGACCGTACGCTTCGTGGGCAACGGTATCGGGCCAGAGACCACAGCGCCTGTCGACTTGACAGTCTTGATGATCTTTTCCGCGGACTTGTCGATCAGGTTGTGATCGTACGATTTCAGCTTGATGCGAATCTTCTGTCCGGCCACGTGAGGTGTACTCCAGTTGTTCGTTTCCCGCACGGCGGGGGGACGTTTTTCGCGCCCCCGTCGCCCCCGGCGGGGCTGCTGCCAGTGCGCTACTCCATGATCTTGGTGACGACGCCCGCGCCCACNNGAAGTAGAACTGCGGGCGGTACCCGTTCAGGAACGGCGTGTGCCTGCCCCCCTCCTCCTTCTTGAGGATGTAGACCTGGCCCGTGAATTTCGTGTGGGGGGTGATGCTGCCCGGCTTGGCCACGACCATGCCGCGCTCCAGCTCATTCTTGTCCACGCCGCGGAGCAGCAGGCCGGCATTGTCGCCGGCTTCCACCACGTCGAGTTCCTTGCGGAACATCTCCGCGCCGGTGATGACGGTCTTCTTATGGGCCCCGAGGCCGATGAGCTCGACTTCATCGCCGACCTTCGCGCGTCCGCGCTCCACGCGGCCCGTACCGACGGTGCCGCGGCCGGTGAT
>PMBF01000021.1 GCA_003152875.1 Ignavibacteriota bacterium
TCATCCCTCAAATACGTCCCGGACCATCAGGGAACTCATCCCCGCAGCTTACCTACCGGGTGGAAACGTCATCACTGTGCACGTATCCTGGCCCGGCACGGAACTCACCCTCACGGATCACCTGCCCTGTGGAATTGTCATCCCTGATGAGGTCTTCGCCCGATAAGAATGACATCCCGGAGGATGTCCTGTATTGGTAGTAATATCATCCCGTAGGTTCACCTGGCTCGAGAGAAATGTTATCCCCGGGGACTCGACTGGCTTGACATTATCGTTTTTCTTCTATTTTCACCAGTTTCAACGGCAGAGGCGAGGGGTGGAGCAATCTCCGCTTCGATCAAATTGTGGATATCCCGCCGTCCTGAGGCCTTTGATTCCGGCGTGGCATTCCTGCCACACCTTCCTCGCGCATCTGATCTGTCTGTGTGACCTCTACGACACGGCAGGTCGTGCAATCTCTCACAAAACCCACTCCTGAGCCTCGGTTCGCCGCAAAGAATGGCCCGCCGGTGTTGGCACCTCTATTGCTCTACTCCTTTCATTCAAGGCAACACACGGGAATTTCTAATGGAGGTATGTCATGAAAACAGGTCTCATTGCAGCCGGATTGGTTCTTTGCCTGGCTCTCAGCGTTATCAGCGTGAGTTGTATGAAAGACTCCTCGAATCCTACGAACTCGGTACCTGCACCTGCACCTGCTCCCGCTTCAGCCAATACTGTGCAGATGGCGGGGTTGGCCTTCTCCCCCGTCACGATCACCGTGGCGGTTGGCACCACGGTGACATGGAAAAACAATGACGGCATTGCGCACACTTCGACGAGTGACACAGGTGTGTGGGATACAGGCAACCTGCCGGCCGGCAGCTCCACCTCGACCAAATTCTCTACAGCCGGCACGTTTCCATTCCACTGTACCTACCACGGATCGATGGGCATGAGGGGAACTGTGGTGGTACAGTAGGGCAACTGCCACACTGTCCTGATTGCCTGCGTGGAGGATTCACCTGCGTCATGGCTGGCGTTGGAAGTCAGGGAGGGATCGCAGAGCAGCGAGTGGGGGAAAGCAAGCCCGGCCGGCCGGGTCCTGCTGCAGGACGCGGCTATTGCATCAGCACGGTCCTGAACATGCGGAGTCATTGTCGTCACACACGAGAGCCCAGGTGCGACCGATCTACTCAAGGATGGGGATCCTCCCGGCTCCGCTGGTATGACTCTCGCTTTGCCCTGGGAACCCGTCACGGCCGCGGGCTCCCGGCCCCCGAGCTGCGCGCTTAGTGGGCCGATCACCGCCTTGAGTGGGCCGAGGCCCGTGCATCGAGTAAGCATCGCCGAGCCGGCTACAGTACTTCCCTCACGTCGCTCTTGCCATTCACCATTCTGAGCACGAGCGGCCGCCCTCCCTCGAGCTGCGCCATCCCCCAATAGATTGCAAACTGTTCAACCAGATAGTCGGACGGATACCGCTCTGATACTCCGAGGAATACCTCGTCGACGCCGAGATTCGCCGCTGTCTGCGCCACCGCAAACAACGCATTGTTGGTCGGCACCACGATCGGCAGAACCGTCTTTCCTTCGCGCTCGGCGAGCAGGATCACTTCCGTGAAGAGGCGGTCCTGCTCTGTTGTGATCGACCCGTCTACCGTGGCATCCTCTTTTCCCGCCAGGATCTTGGCATGCATCACGACGACATCGGTGGTGTCAGGGTCGGTTTCCTGAAGGCATCGTTTGAGCTGGTAAAGGCGGTTCGGTGCGCTGGCCGCAACAAGCTTCCGCTGCGGATGACTGCAGCCGATCGATTCGACCGTTAAGAGATCCTGGCCATGGACGTTGAAGCGCTCCAGCCCGGGGTTGCGGAGTGCGGCGCGGCGCGCGTTTGCCCGTTCGGAAATCCCGAAGGTCACGTAGAGAATAATGGAGAAGAGAATTCCTCCCACCGTGGCGTACGGCTTCGTGAAGAGATTGACGATCCCGAGCAGCAAGAGCACCGTGAAGATCGTCCCCAGCCCGATCGGGAGCTCGTAGGGGCCGGCCTTGATATTGAAGGGGACACGCCACTCACGGTGGGTCTTCACCTTGAAGCGGAGCACGATCATCGAGTAGGCTTTCATCACAAAACTCCAGACCACCCCGAATGCGTAAATCTCGCCGAGAAGGTAGACATCGCCCCGGGTTGCAACGATGATCAGCAGTTGCAGAATGGCCAGGGTATTGATGATGCGGTATGATGTCCCGAATCTCCGGTGGGGGTGACGGAACCAGTCATGCAGCACGCCGTCCTCGGCTACCCGGTTGAGCACGCTGTTCGCTCCGATGAGCGCCGTGTTGACCGCGCCTGCAAGGATGAGAAAGCCCACGAGGACGACGAATCCCTGCAGAAGCAGCAGGAACGGCCGCGTTCCGGCAAGATGCATGGCGAGCCCGCTCAGGACATTGTCGTTGTAGACGCCGAGCAATTCGTGCTGGGGGACGATCATGCTCGCGAACAGGGAGTTGACACCGGTGAACATGAACGCGAAGACAAAAATGATCATCCCCGTCTTGAGAAGATTCTTGAGCTTTGGCGCCTCAATCTCCCGGTAGACCTGGGCCAGCGTTTCCTCACCGCTGACTGCAAGGATCGAATGCCCCATCCCCACCAGGACGCCGACAACCCCGATGGTCCTGAGCCAATCGACGTTCTTCAGCACTCCCATGGCGTCCGGCGAAAGAGAAACCGTAAACGGTGGGATGGAGGCCCCCCGCATGACAATCGTGACAACGGACCAGACGAAGAGGAGAACGGCAAGCACTGAGGTGACCTGAAAAATCCTGAGGGCTTTTTCGCTGGATTCTTCGATGCCGATAAGGTTCTTTCGCCAGAAATAGACCTCGATGCAGAGCCCGATGACCATCGCGCCGATATTCGAAGGAATTGTCTGGTCCACGCCGATCGATGGCATGAGTGAATTGAGGAGGCCGACGATGTACTGCCCGGCGGCTACCGCACTGATGGGCCCTGTGATGAGGTAGTCGAAGATCAGCGCCGAGACGGAGAATTTGGCTGCCGTTGCCCCGAGCGCTTCATGGACCACCCGGTAGACTCCGCCCCGGACAAACATGCTTGATGACTCGATGTAGACCGCACGGATTCCATAGGCAAACAACATCACGAAGAGGATGAACCAGGGGGCAGATGGGCCCACAGCCTTCTCTGCTATGCCAAGCGCGTAGTACGCGCTTGAACCCAGATCGGAAATCACAATGGCCGAAGCGCGCCAGTATGAAATGAATGAAAGCATCACCGTGGTGATGACCACCACTTGCATCTTCTTCGGTGGTAAAGCATTTTTCGCTTCTGCAATATCAAGGAGATACTTCTTCATTCATCCAGCCGCTCTGTGAGAGCAAAGGTTCATTACTGCAAGCGATGGGGAAGATTCGGGGTGCCGTCTTCGCGGGATCTCCAGGTGCCTCGTGCCGCTTTCTTAGGTGAGCCAGGGATGGATAATGAAGCGCCAGGCCTCTCCTGCTAAGCTCTCGTCCGAATGAAACTGGCCCCAAATCAAGGAATTTTATGAAATTTTAATATCGCGGGATATGGCCGCGTGTGCCATAAAGAAATCATAAAGAATTGGGCTAGAATCATAAAGTTTCTTCTTCCCTGGATTCCATTGCAGGCGTTCCATGGAGTTGTTTTCAGCTTCTGGTTTAGGTGCAAATGCCGGGCAGGATCATGAAGCGCGGCGAATTTCAGAGGAAGAATCGAATGGCGATATGGGTGGGAGTCAATGGGATGTTTGACTTTTGACACGCTGTAGCCTATGATTCAAGTGAAGCTCTGGTTTGCTGGATGGCCGCCTTATGCTGGCAAGATTGGAATGCCCCTTACCATGGGTCTTGCGTTGAGTCAGGTCACAGTTCAAAATGGATCCGGATGCCGCCGAAATTCACGGGCCCCCGGTCCCGATTGTACGCTGGATTGAGAACACCTTGATAGTCCAGTGTGCAGTTCAGGCGCCTGTCGAGCTGGATCTGATAGTATGCCTCGATAATGGTCTCTGGCGAATAGTTCGGCAGCTTCCCGTCTCCGATGATGAACCCGAGTCCGCCGCTTCTCAGATATTCGATGTGGGCGTCGGATATGCCGTTGATTGCGAATGCAATGCCGCACCAATCTTCACTCCTGCCCAGCCATCCGGGTTGCGCAGCAATCCCGCCGGATACCGTACGGTCGATTTCGGTGTAGGCCCATGTCTCATGCTGCCCGTCGTTCCAGCCCGCTCTGAAAAATATCCCCGTCCGCTCGTTCAGGGACTGCTCGATATTGAGGCCTATACCGTACTTTGTGCCGCCGTACGCCCTTGTGAGGGCTATATCGTGTTGAGAGAGGCTGTCGACTGTGGCGATGCGATAATCCCCCATTCTTGAGGTGTTGTGGAAGAGAAGCACTCTCAGTCTTCCGTCGCGGGGGAAGACATGGCAGCCCAGTTCGGTCTCCAGCGCCAGGCCGTGGGCCTGGGCGATGTTTGCATCCAGGTTGGGACCGTTTACGGTTGTCGGTTCCATGGTAGCCGCCACGCGAAAGGTAAGATCCTTTCCCCGCTCATATGCAGCGACGACTCCGCCGGTATAACCCCGTGTGTCCGCGGGATAGTCCCACGCACCATTGTTGATCAAGGCCCAGTTCATGAATTGTGTGCGCGGATTATTGCTGTAACTGTTCCTGTCAAAATAGTCGGCCAGGCTGAATTTCCCGACGATGATATCCAGAAACTCCGCAGTGCCGAGGGGAATGGTTTTCTCTCCGAAGGCCCGCACCAGTTCCAGTTTCGGCGCAACATCGCTCACGCGATAGGCTTCTCCGTTCGGGAACCCGGCAACTCCAGTGGAACCGCTCACGCCTTTCCCCCCGCTGAGATCCGGATCCAGTTCGATCTCGAGAATGTTGCCCAGGGACGCGTGGAACAGAAAGGAAGAGGTGAGCGTCAGGGCGGGCGGTTCATCGGGCGCCAGGCTGTTCGCCCCTTGGTAGGGGGATTTGAACCTGGTGTGATTCTGCCAGACAAATGTCTGTTGAAAGTGCATAGATACTCCATGCGATCCGGCCGAATCTGCGGCTCTGCCCTGCGCGCGGGACATGCCGGCTGCAGAGACCACAAGAAATGCGAGGCTGATGAGCGGACTGAATCTCATCGGGTCCTGACCTCCTCCCGGGAATGGTAGAGTATCGAATGCTGACGGGAAAAAAAGGTATCCCGAACTGGACAAATTAGGAACCCCAAAGGGAACGCGTTTGTTCCACCTAATGATAGAACCGTCCAACTTTGTTCTGCAGGTCATGCGCATCACGCTTGCCGAAGAGAATTACCTGAAGGTGATCTATCGACTTTCCCAGCCGGGCGAACAGCATGTTTCGAACCTTGCCATTGCCGGCCACCTTGCAGTTCGTCCTGCCACGGTGACCGAGATGCTCCGAAGGCTGAAAGAGAAGCGCCTGGTGGACTACAGCCGTTCCAACGGAGCAACGCTCACCAAGGCGGGGGCAAGGGTGGCTGTTGAGATCATTCGAAGGCACAGACTATGGGAAACGTTCCTCTTCCGGAACCTTCAGTTCAACTGGAGTGAGGTGCACGATGTGGCCGAGCAGCTTGAGCACGTCCGGTCGGAGAAGCTCGTTGAGCAATTGGACAGGGCGCTTGGATATCCAAAGCATGATCCACATGGGGACCCGATTCCCGACAAACGGGGCACAATGCCGCAGGTCAAGTCCTTCCCGCTGACGAAGGGGGCCTCCAACAAGCCGTATCGGGTCGTCGGTGTAGAGAGCAGGGAGCCGGCAATCCTTCAGTTCCTCAACAGCATCGGGCTTGCCATGGAAGACACGGTGGAAATAGAGGAAGTTCACGAATTTGACAAATCGATACGTGTCACAGTGAACGGAAAGTTTCATACACTCCTGACCGCAGAAGTCAGCCGTTGCCTCCTGGTCATGTAGACCGTTTCCACGGCGTGTGCAGCGATCAGGACTGCGTGGTCTCTTGAAAGGCTTTTGTCAATGAAGAAACTCTTTCATCGGAAGAAATTGAATGATGGAACGGATCCGGGGGGCACCGGAGACTCTCGTTCGACACAAATCGTCAACCATCTCTCGTTGGAAGGGCTGCATGGTTCAGTCGAGGTGCCGACTCTCGAGGCAGGCGTCTGGAAGCAATGGAAGGCGTTTGTGGGACCGGCCCTCCTCATCAGTGTCGGCTATATGGACCCGGGCAATTGGGGAACCGACCTCCAGGGAGGCGCGCAGTTCAAGTACGATTTGCTGTGGGTCGTCTGCATCGCGAGCTTGATGGCGATATTCATGCAGATCATTGCGGCGCGGCTGGGAGTGGTCACCGGCAAGGACCTTGCTCAATGCTGCCGGGATTGGTACCCGCGATGGACTCGCTGGCCGAACTGGCTCATGTCCGAAGTTGCCATCGCCGCGTGCGACCTTGCCGAAGTGCTCGGCAGCGCCGTTGCCATCAATCTTCTGTTTCATATTCCGCTCTTCTGGGCGGTGATCATCACCGGACTGGACGTGCTCCTCCTCCTCGGGTTGCAGAATTTCGGGATGCGGACCATTGAGTCGATTATTCTCGTGCTGATAGGGACGATCGGCGTCTGCTTTTTCATAGAGATCTTTATCCTTCCCGAAACCCAGCCAAGCTTTATGGAGATGGGGCGAGCGATGCTCACGGCGCATTTTCACCAATCGGGAATGCTGTATGTCGCCATCGGCATCATCGGCGCGACGGTGATGCCGCACAATCTGTACTTGCATTCCGCCCTCGTGCAGAGCCGCAAGCTGCAGCAGGACGAGGCATCCGTCCGCCGCGCCATCCGGTTCAATACTGTCGACTCGACGCTGGCCTTGACTATCGCGTTCTTCGTCAATGCAGCGATCCTCGTGCTCGCCGCGATGGTCTTCTTCGGAAAGGAGAGCGTGACAGTTGCGGGGGGAGAAGTGGTGCGGTTTACCGCCGAGAGTGACTGGATCAGGATCGCGTATCTGACGCTGGCGCCATTGGTCGGGACGGCCGTTGCAAGCACGCTCTTTGCGGTAGCGCTCCTGGCAAGCGGTCAAAGCAGTACGATTACCGGGACGCTCGCCGGCCAGGTGGTCATGGAGGGGTTCATGCACTGGCGGATGCGGCCGTGGGTGAGGAGGCTCATCACCCGGACCGTGGCAATCCTGCCCGCTGTCTTCATCATCGGCCTGCGTGGAGAGGGGAGTGTTACCGAGCTCTTGACGTTGAGCCAGGTTGTGCTGGCACTCCAACTCCCGTTTGCAATGTTCCCGCTTCTTATGTTCGCCTCCTCCAGCAAGCGGATGGGGCAATGGCGGAACGGCTGGTTCCTGGCAGTCGCAGGTTGGTCGAGCGCATTGCTCATTACGGCGATGGATGTCTTTGGGCTTCCCGACTCCCTCAGGACAGCCTGGCATCTTCTTGCAGGATAACTCCAGGACATAAGAAAGGATCAACGAATGTACGAGACAATTCTTGTTACCCTGGACGCCACTTCCACGGATGGCGTGATCATCGAACACATCAAGAAACTGGCCAGGGTGATGAACAGCCGCATTGTGCTGCTCCATGTGGCAGATGGCTGGGCAGCAAGGACATTCGGTCCCGACGCAATAAGTCCGGAGATCGTCGAGGACCAGGCGTACCTCGCACAGGTGAAGTCGGAATTGGAGTCTGAAGGCATCCCGACGATCGCGGAAATGGCGTACGGAGAACCGGCGAAGGAGATTATCAAATGGGTGGAGGAGAAGAAGTGCGATCTGGTGGCGATGAGCACACATGGACACAAGTTTCTCGCCGACCTGTTCCTCGGCACAACTGCTGACCGTGTCCGACACAACGTCGATGTGCCGGTGCTTCTTCTTCGAGCGAAGTGATGCACCTGCGGAGGATGCGTTCCTGGCGGCTCCGGTGAACCACGAAACGCGGTGTGACGTCGCTCCAGGGAACCGAACAGCGACAAAGCCGGCTGAAAACGTGATACTTTGGAAAACGCCGCAAACGCTGACCGCGCACCCGGCGTGAGGTCATTCAAGAATTGTCAAATTCTGCGGCGACAATAGGCTTGACCCTCGCTGGGTGGCATCAAAAGCGCCCCGTTGTACACTCTGAATTGATGAAGGGACGGACTGTTTGATATTAGTAAAGATGTCAGGTATCTTCTCCAACACGCCCTTGTAACGAAGTCAGTGCTTGGGGCATGGCCCATTCTTCAGTATTGAAGGATGGGCTTTGCTCTTGGCGGACTCATCCATCTTCCCATAAGGCCCACTCAGCCCTCACATCAGGGCGAACTCATTGTGGCAACCATCAAAGCCCAGGAGGTCCTCCATGAAAGCGGCTCTCATCTTTATCCTCGTCGTGCTAGTTCTTGGGACTCTTGCATTCTCATGCCGGGATTGGAGGTCGATGCGGTCCGGCGAGCATAGTGTTGTTCTGCCGGCCGGTGAAACTCATGAGGGATGGTATTTCGCAGGAGGCAACCAGGTGTCTATCCAGGGTACGATCAATGGTGACGCCTATGTTGCAGGGGGCGTCGTCGAGGTCGAAGGTACCATCAACGGCCAGCTGGTCGTGGCCGGTGGACAGGTCAATGTCAGTGGCAACGTCACCGACAGGATTTTCGGGGCGGGAGGAACCGTTCGATTCACGGGGAAGACCGGCAAGAGCATAACCGCCGCCGGTGGCACGGTGGTCATCGGGAAAGACGCAACGGTCGGTGAGAACCTTCTTGCAGGTGGAGGGAACATCCAGGTCAATGGCACTGTGGAACGCGAAGCAAGGGTCGCCGGCCGCGAGGTGGAATTGACCGGCGCCGTGAAGGGTAACCTCGATGTGCAGGCCGAACGATTCAATGCATATAGGGGATCGCTTGTGGGGGGCAGCCTCTCCATTGCCGCCCGCGATTCGGGCAACGTCTCTGTCGACTCCGGAACCGTTCGGGGGAGCGTGCACATCGACATTATGAAGGGGGAGCACCAGGCGCGCATCCTGGGAATACGAAAGGGAGTGTTCTGGCCTCAGGTGATCTTCGGGCTGACGTTGTTTGCCACTGCTCTCGCCCTTTCATTTCTCCTGCCGGGTCATTTGAAGTCTCCTGCCTCTGTGCTCTTGAACCAGCCGGGCCAGAGCATCATCTGGGGATTCATCATGCTGATTATCACACCGGTCCTCGCCCTTATCCTCTGCCTCACGGTGATCGCCATTCCGCTCGGGCTCTTTCTCTTTCTACTCTATCTCTGGTTTCTGTACACCTCTCAGCTGGTGATCGGTGTCGCTGTCGGTTCCAGACTCCTTGGTTTGGAGGGGAAAAGAGGCTGGTCGTTGTTTGGCGCCGTTGCCATCGGATTACTCATAGTTCAGATTCTCTTGTTTATCCCGGTGGTGAAGATATTCGTCGTGCTGGCGGGACTCGTTGTCGGTGTCGGGGCGCTTGTCATTGCCGCGAAGGCCGGAATGGCAACGCTCCGCGCCGGGTGAAATGAGGAGGGGAGAACCACTCACACCACGAGGATTGGTGCATCCATGGAGTGATCCACAGCCTGGTTGCGCGCCTGGCGCGGGCTTCAGTACAAAGGGGAAACCCACTGTCTTTGACGGGGGTAATGTCCAGATGGCTACGCCTTAAGGCGGGGGCACAAGTTGTTTCCCCGCTCTCCTTTACGTGGGAAGGGTAGCGGTCAGCCAAGTATTCGCATCCGAATGCCGGTTCCTCGTTTCTTCAGACGCCATCGGCTATGCCGGTGGCACCTTATTCTTTTCTGCTTTTCCCCCTGCTGAAGCGGAACGTTCCTCCTCTCCCCGCGGTTAGTAATTCCAAACTTATCCTACCAATTGCAGCTCCGCCATTCATATGTTGTCCAGTGTTCAGCCAGGAGATCTCAGGGCCACGATTGTCGTCAGTTCCCTTCATCGATCCCTTGTGATACCCCTTCGCCGAATAACGGCGAACTCCAGTCCCCAACATCATAGGAGGCTTCCATGAAACTCATGTCCACACTTCTTGCAGGGGCATTGCTCCTGTTGCTATCTCTGCCTGCGCAGAGTGTTGCCCAAGGACTTCCCTACACGGAGGGAAGCGTATGGAGTGTCGGCTTTGTCAAGACAAAACCGGGGATGACGAATGATTATTACAGAGACCTGGCCGCCAATTGGCGGGTGATGAACGAAGCCGCAAAAAAGGACGGCCTGGTGCTCTCCTACAAGATTCTCCATTCACCATCGGCAAATGCAGAGGATTGGGATATCATGCTCCTGATAGAATTCAAGAATATGGCCGCCTTTGATGGAATGGCCGAGAAAATGGAAGCCCTGGGAACGAAACTCCTGGGCTCCGAGGATCAACGACGAGGGGGTGCAATCAAGCGCGCCGAGATTCGGGATATTCTGGGAACCAAGTTAGCGAGGGAAATCAATCTTAAGTAAACACTCGCGCGTAGCCCACACCGTCTTCAAAACGCTCGGGGGAAAAGGCTGCAGCGTTGGCATGTGGCGGCATCGACACTGGTGAACACGGTCTCGGATCCGGGAGATGCCGCTCGGCAGATGCGTGCTTCAAGAGAACCCATCGGGCCGATTTCAGGCAACAACAGTGTTCTCCTTTGTGACGACCCGGCGGTCGAGGTGGGAAAAGGCGTCCCTTTCACGGGGACGCCTTTTCCCTGAAAGGCCGCAATGGCACGTCCGGGAATAGAAGAAGCCCGGGGAATCATCCCCCGGGCCGCGTTCGTGCACCTCGGTAGTGCGTTTTCGAGTCCAGTCGCCTACTACCTTCTTCGTCCCAGCAGCCGGAGCAGGAGAAGGAAAAGGTTGATGAAATCCAGGTAGAGCCTGAGCGCTCCGACGATCGCTCCCTTCTGCTCTGTCTCCCCGCCCTCCAGTGCCATGACGCTCATTCCCTTGATCTTCTGCATGTCGTAGGCGGTCAGTCCCACGAAGACCAGGATGCCAACATAGGTCACGATCCAGTAGATCATGGAGTTCTTGAGGAACATGTTGACGACAGAGGCGATGATGATGCCGATCAGCCCCATGGACATGAATCCCCCCAGTCCGCTCAGATCGCGCTTCGTCAACCATCCGAACGCGGCGGTTGCGCCGAATGTCGCTCCCGTAACGGCGAATGTCGATACCAGCGATTCAGCGGTGTACGCAAGGAAGACCACGGAAAGCGTCACTCCCGTCAGCGCCGAATACCCCAGAAAGACCATGGTTGCGGTCATGGCCGACATTGCCTGCACGCGCGCAGTGAGCCAGATAACCAATCCGAGCTGGGTGCCGATGAGCACCAGGAACGTCCAGCGGCCCGAGAAGATGAGCTGGAGCAATCCTTCCGAGCTGATTGTCAGAAAGGCGAAGATTGCCGTGAGAAAGAGACCCGCGGTCATCCACCCGTAAACTTTCATGACGAACCCGCGCTGGATTTCCTCGACCTGCTCTGCCGGGATCGTGTAAGGAGTTACCTGCTTTTCGTCCATGTGCCGTTCAGCCTGTTGTAAACGAATATTGAATGTCCCCATCTCAATATGTGGAGGAATCGTGTCCGAAACAAGAGGGGAAATCAGGATGAGAAGACCAGGAGATGCGGCACTGTTTCGTATGTTTCGAAGTCTATGATAAAGTATCTCCGCTGGCGATTCACCGTCCGCACCAATCACGAAAGGCGGTCCATGAACCCGGACCGCCTTTCGTATTCAGATGAGCATCGTGGGACGCCTGAACACTCATGTCCCCGGGGCACGGTACTTCACGGATTTCTTTGCCGCTGCATCAACCTCTTCAGGCGTCATGAGGGGGATTGTTGATACCCTTGCACCGCCTGCCGCACCGACCGAGAGACTGATGGCCGCTGCACTTGCAGCATCGGGAAGATCGACAACAATGAAGACATCGGTTTCACCAAAGGCAAAGTACATGGACTCCAGCTTTCCGCCCAACCCTTTGACCATCTGTTCAATCGTTGTGCGCCGGCTCGATCCGCCTTCTTTGATGAGGCCTCTTGTTCCATCGAGGGTGTACGAAGCCTGGAATAGGTATTTTGCCATATCTGCCTCCTTGTGGATGTGTAGGTGAGGTACTTCGGGCCGGAGGCCGACTGTCCAATGTCAGGCCGGCGTCTCCGGGGGTTTGTTCTTGATCTCTGCGCAGGGGTGCTTTCAGGGGAGGTGATTGGGCACCGTCGCTCGAGATTTGTTGCCGATCGGCGATCTTCGCAGAGCGACAGTGCCTCAGAGCAATGACGGTGGCGATGCTCTGTTTCAATGGAAGGCGCAAAAACACTGGTGGTTCTTCTGAATTCTCTGCGGGCGAAAACTGTCGGGGTGATGCAGCGACGGGGAGAGATTGGCTGCCCTGGAGCCAGGGCACACGCGAACCGAGAGGGGGGACGCTCGGAAAAGGGGATCGAGGGAAACAATTGCCTGGATGCGATATCCCGTTGCGCACGGGACCTCCCCTGTCTGCTGGTTTCCAACTCGGCAAGTGAACGAGATTGGAAAGTCAGCGGTGGTGACGGTTAAGAACAGGTGCAAAAGACGAAGCAGGATATAGTTATTGTCAGACAATGTCAAGTCTCTGCTTC
>PMBF01000041.1 GCA_003152875.1 Ignavibacteriota bacterium
GAGTGACGTTTCCTTAGCAAAATGAACGGGATTCGCACTAATGTAAGGAAAAGAGGGGCGGAATGCCAACGAACTGCCACGAGCGAACCCGTCCCCGGCCGAATCCTGCCTGACGGGATTCAATGATCCCGTATTCACTCCGCCGGAACCATTCCCCGGCCGCGGGGACGCAGCCGTTTCATCTTGCCGCCAGGTTCGATGAAGTCCCCCTATCAGGGCTTCATTCGGACCCAGACCTGCTTGGTTCCTCCGACGGATCCCAGGCGGTCATACAGAGTTCCGACGTGATGCTGAATGTGCCGGATATTGTAGAATTGCACCTCCAGCTTGCTGAAAGGAAGCCATGGAAAGCCCGACTCGGCATCAAGTCGAACAGCTCCGATTCTTGCTACAACTTCGGCCTGGCACACAGCCAGGTACTCCAGGACATCCTCTCTCGTGTATGGCTCGCCTATCTCGGGTTTCGTATGCGGCGGCGACGGAAGAGGTCCGAGATGTTCGTAGTGCATCCTGTGCCGCGACCATGGGACGAACGCATTTTCGGAATCCGCCAGATACAGCTGGGCGTAGAAGAGCGCATGGTAGGCGATGTGCCAGAATTTGTTCCCGGACTTGGAATCGTCCCAGAGGGAGTCGGGACAATCGGTGACTGCCTTCTTCAGCATCTCGAGCGAAGCGAGGTACTGCGAAATGATGATTTCCTTCACATCCATACGCTCACCTTTCAGCCTGGATTGCACCCGCAGAGAATGGATGATGTTTCAGACAAGCACTCGGACTCAATGAACGAAATCAGCCCCTGTCTCCCTCCTGCCCGAAAGCCACGACGTAGTCTTTCTCCGGGCAATACAATCCTGCCGGAGGCGGCCCCCCGCTATTCTCTTCGCGTGCGGGGCCGGATGCGAATTGCGTGCACGGTGCCGACGCCAATCAGATCGCGCAGTGTCTTGGGATGGACCCTGCAGATCATGTATGAGGAGAAGCTGCCCATGTAGTCCACCTTTCCATCCTGGGCCTGGACCAGGGCGGTGATGGAGTCGTAGGCAGAGGTCTCACCCAGCTCAAGCTCGATATCAATCCTGTTCAAGCTGTCGATCTGACCGCCCCTGTACTTCTCCAGCAACTGGTCCAGCATGCGCCTGCTCTCACTCGAAGAATCCGCCTGTTCCGCCAGGTGCAGGATCACCCGCAGGTCCCCCTCGAGCTTGACCTCGTCGCCGGAAGAAGTATGTGCAGCCTGAGCACTCGCCATTCCTGCCGGCGCTCCCAGGGCGATACATGCCAGAAGCAATGGGCAGAGTGCCCCGAACCGGATCAATCTGTGGATGCGAGTGTCTGGAGATGCGAGCATGTACGATGTCTCCTGGGCGTGCAGCCGTAACGCGCGTCGAGAGAGTAGCGGACACGGACTGGGGAGCTCCCGGCCTCCTGTTACAAGAGGGGAGGCGTCGCCGGCAGGACCTCAGGCCACCGCCCGGTAATCACAAAAGAGGCCCAGTGGAGAGGGAAAGCGGTTGCCTCGTTCTTGATCAAGGAGAGTTTTGTCTTGCGGAGCGCCGCATGGAAGCCTGCGCCGTGCAAAATCCGGCGGTAAAATGACTGCATCATCGTGCTGGTGCTCTGGTCCCTGACCTTCCAGAGGCTGAACATGACATGACGGGCGCCTGAGAGCATCAGCCCGCGCGTGAGCCCCACGATCCCCTCCCCCTGATTCATTTTTCCGGCCCCGCTTTCGCAGCTGCTCAAAACGACGAGATCGCTCTTCAGGCTCAGAGAGTACGCTTCCCCGGCATAGAGGAAAGCGCTGCCTCCGGCGGAGCTGTCGCCGGAACCTGCGGCGAAGAGAATACCGGAGAGTTGAGGGCGTCGCTCATTGTAGTATCCGTGCGATGCTACGTGCAGGATATCATACCCCGGAGCAATCTCTTCAAAGTTCTGTTTCGTTGCCTCGCGGCCGGTGACCGAGACCGCCCTGGCTCCGGCCTTCCTGAAAGCTCTGGCGATCCTTTCAACCTCAGCCTCAGACCCGGGCAGCTCGTTGAAGCGTTTTCCGTCGAATGTCACTGACCGGGCGCCTCCCTTCCCTCTGGCAAAGTCGGCCGACCAGAGAGGGGCAGGCTGGTCTTTGAATACCGGCGCGAACCCTGCGAACGACCTGTGCGCCCCCCCTCCTTCCGCCTCTCCCGCCTGTGCCCCTGTCATAGCCGCTGCGGGCGCATAGCTGACTTCGCATCGTGTCACAAGATACGGCAATCGTCTGAAATCCGTTCCGCCCGCACCCCCCGTTCCTACGGGATCCACAAAGAGTGTCTCAAACGGAATGAAATGAAGAGGTCCATCCGGCACGATCATCACCTTCTTGCAGGACAGCATCTCTCTCCGGAATGGAAGGATCAGCTCTCGAGATAGTTCCCTGGCTGCCCTGATATAACAGGGTCCGTCTACTGTCCTGATGCCCTTGACAAGCCGTCCGACGCTTTTCCAGAAATCGGGTGGGAGCCTCCTTTCGCGCACGAGCATTGTATCGTGGGAAATGCAATAGGCAATCAGGAACGGCTGGCTCACGGCATATTCAAGGACTGAGGCATGAAGGCCGAGCCGCTGCTGGAGCCCACGCAGCGCCGCTTCGGGCGATTCGAGTGTCCTCCCCCCTTTTTCCCGGAGGGAGTCATACAGGGTTGCATACTCCTCACTCTTCTGAAGGAGCCGCTTCCGCAGGAAATCTTCCTTGCCCGTATCCCCGATATCGGAAGCGAACTCCACCGTCCGCGCCAGGATGTTGAGTTCTTTCCTCGATCGTGCCATCCTCGCTCCAAGACTGTCCCGCCCGGTACCCCGGTCTCCGGCGACGATCTCGCGAAGGACCGGGCTCTTGGCTCTCTCCGAGAATGCAAAGGCCAGCCGCGTGAACCGTTCGTCCCCCGTCAACCTGGTGAGTTTGAGAGCGACCCTCTGTGCCTCAACAAAGAGCGATGACCAGCGGTCCTCCAGGGCAAGCTTCGAGTTCTCCATCGTGTACTGGCTGCGAAGAAGGTCCACGAGCCGGGCCGCTTCATTGTATGCTCCCAGCGACGCCCGGAGGAACCCTTCGGCGGGGAGTCCGGCGGGAGGCGAGGAAAGCAGCCTGGCCTTTTCTGCCAGCACCCTCAGATACTCAAGGCGCAAGCCCGGGGCATGAAGCGGAGGGTTCACACTCATGTTGTCGTTCCGGAGCGTGTCGGGACTCTCTGTCACAAGTGCCGACAGACTTCCCTGGTACAAGCGAAGGGCGTCCTGGAAGTTGCCCTTTTCTGCCGCTATTCGGCCGCGGAGCATCAGCAGCTTACTCTGCAATGGTCTGTTCGACCCGGTCGCCGGCACCATGTACGATTCCCCCCGCAGGAGGACCTGGCCGGCGCTGTCTGCCCTGCCTTGATCAAGATAGGTCTCCGCCAGACGGCAGCACAGCTCCACCACTTCAGGTTGTCCTCCCCCGGTAGTCTTGTTCAACCGGAGAGCGATTGCCCTGGCATACCGGCGACAGGCCGCAACGTACTCCCCTTTCTTCCGGGCGATATCTCCCAGTGATGCAAATGAGTAACTGAGGTGCGGGTGATTCGGGCCGAGAATCCTCAGGGTTCCCTCGCTCGCCGACACAAGGCAAGTTTCTGCCCGTGCCCATTCACCGTTCTCGCTGTACAAGTGCCCCAGCCGGCGTTGAATGTCGAACGTCCCCGGATGATTCGGGCCGACAAGGTCCACCGAGACGGCCAGGGCTTCCTGATAGTAATGCAGTGCAGCTTCAACATCACCCTGGATCGTCATCAGGTATCCGAGCTGCGAGAGCGAGGCCATCACCATTGAATGCCTGTTCCCATACAGCCTCCTGGCGATCGCGCAGCTCTCCTTCTCATGCCGGAGCGCATCATCGATCCGGCCAAGGTGTCCCTCATGAAGGCTCAGCGCATGCAGGCAATATGCCTCGGAGGATGAACCCGCCCCTTGCCGTTGCTTCAGAATCGAGAGCGCTTCATCCACGTCCTGAATGGCCCGGGGAATCTGACCCAGTTCATCGTGGACCCTTCCGAGAAGAACGGAAGTGTTGACAAATGTGAACCATTGGGTCTTCAGCTCTCCGGAGTATATGCGTTTCGCCTCGAGGAGGCAACCCTCCGACCTCTCGAAATTCCCCGCTCTGATCTCAAGATCCCCCAGTCCGTACAGGCAGTCGGCAATTCTCGGGTCGTCGGATTTGTAGTGCCCACGGCGTATCGCCAGGGCGCGTGCAAAGCAGTCCCTCGCGGCGCTGAACCGGTCCCGATAGGTGTACAACGAACCCAGGAGTTGATACGTGACCGCGAGGACCACGTGATCTTCTCCGAGTTCGGCCCTCGCCTCCCTCTCGGTGGCGCAAGCCAGACTCTCTGCCTCCGCAAACCTGTTCTTTCGGCTCAAGAGGTCGGCTATGGCATTATGACACTGGAAGAAGTCCGCACGAGCCGAGGGGAGGTTCGTGAGAAGCTGAGCGGCTCTCCGATAGAGGGCAAGCGCGCTGTCGAGGCGATCGGCGAAGAGACATGCCTCCCCGGCCTTCATTGAGGCCCTTGCGTCCTCGAGCGGGCCGGCGTACGCCTCAGGCCTGCCGAGCGCAATCAGCAGCAAGAGAACGGAGAATCTGGAGACTGTGATTCGCAAGGCGTGCCGTCCCAAACAAGTGGTGTAGTTTCTCCAATCCGCTGCACTCCCGGGGTATATACGGGCGGAGTCAATCCTCGGACTCCCAACCCGTCAACCCACCATACCCAAGGGAGGCTGTCATGAAAGCCAAATATCTCTGCTCCTTGTTCCTTGCCCTTTTCGTCCTTGCGCCGATCATGCAAAGTGCGAGGTGCGCCGCGGGGGACTCAACGCTCATGGCTGCAAGCGACACACAATTCAAGGAGGACGCACCTCCGTTTCCGCCCCCTCCACCTCCCCACCCATAGTACCCGGGAGCCACGGAGCACGATGGTTGGGGCCGGTGCTGGCCATCAAGACCGGCCTACGCCGTCCGCTCACGCTGNNCGAAAACGGGCGGCTTCTCGCAGACTACTGCTCGCCGGACCTCCTGATAATCAGGCAGCCTCCCCATGATCCAACATGCGAAGGCTGCTGTCAAGTAACGGTCAATTCAAAATAGGGGACATTTCGTCAGGATGCAACATCACTTTTCGGACCGGGCGCACGCGGAAAAGGCCCGCCCCGCCCCGGCGATTTACGGTCATTTCCGGCNNGGGGAGTTGAATCTCGCCGCACCTTGATGTATTATGCCAACGCTGCCATTCACTAACCGATGTTCAACCTTTGCCATATGCCTCCATGAAAACAACCCCTTTTTGGTCCTCGGCCGTCGTCCTGGTCCTCGTGGCCGTTTCGCCTGGCTGCAGGGAAGAGCCGAAAACCGACAATACCCCCCGTGCATCGGTAACCACACAGGCCGACGCAAACGTACAGGTTGTCTTCGCCACTGAGAAGCTCAAACGCTATCAGTTCCCGACTCACATCAATGACCTGGTCATCGATCGCGCCCAGTCGTCCTACTCCGAGGTCTTCATGGTCGTGATCGAGCCAAACAAGGCTCCTTTGTACCACAAGCACGACGACACGGAACAGGTCTTCTACGTCGTTGAGGGAACGGGAGTGCTGACGATCGGCGAGCAGAGGAGGCAATTCCCCGTGAAGCCCGGCGATGTTGTCAGGATTCCGGTCTCCACGCTGCACTCGATCAAGGCGGATGCCGGGAAGACATTGAAATACCTCTGCGTCGACTGCTTTGGCGAAAAACCCAAGGCCGAGCCGACATGGGATGACCACGTGAAGGCTGTCTGCAAGACAAACGGATGGGACTACAATACGGTCGTAGCGTCCCAGCATTGATCCGCTGAAACCCTGCACAATCAGGCAACGGAACTGGACCATGGATATCGAAGAGCGGTACGGGAAGCTCATCAATTATCTCACGGACTACATCTACACCGTCACAATACGCGATGGAGTTGTCATCGATACGTATCACGGGCCTGGATGCGTGGCCGTCACCGGCTACACCTCGGAAGACTACGAGGCCAACCCGGAGCTCTGGTACAATATGGTCCCCCCCGGGGACCGCGAGAAGGTCCTTGAACAGGCCCGGCTGGCGCTTGCCGGTGAGGAGGTGAGCGCGCTGGAACACCGGATCATTCACCGCGACGGCTTCACGAGGTGGATCCGCAATAAGATCGTCGTAACCAAGGACGAGTCGGGCAACCCCATCGCTTATGACGGCCTCATCAACGATATCACCCAGCTCAAGCGGGCCGAACAGGCGGCAGCGATCCGGACACAGCAGCTCATCCAGGCCGACAAGATGGCATCGCTCGGCATTCTGGTCGCCGGCATCGCCCATGAAGTCAACAATCCCAACAACTTCATCCGGTTGAACGTCCAGCTCTTCTCCAAGATCTGGAAGGACGTGGTCCCCATCCTGGACGGACACCTCCGCAGCGAAGGGGATTTCTCGCTCGCGGGGATGTCGTACAATGCGTCCAAGGACAAACTCGCGCAGTCTCTCGACGGAATCCTGATCGGTTCCGAGCGGATCCAGAACATCACGAGAAGCCTGACGGAGTATGCAAGGACAGACAGCGGAGCGCTGAACGAAGAGGTCGACATCAATAAGACCGTCGACCTGGCCATTATCATCACGGGCAACCTCATCAAGAAATCGACGGACCATTTCAAGGTCGCGTACTGCTCCGACCTTCCCCTCATCAGGGGAAATACCCAGCAGCTCGAGCAGGTGGTCATCAACCTCATCACCAACGCCTGTCAGTCACTGACCGGCACCTCCGACGGGATCGAGGTGACGACACAGTGCAGCAGGGACAAGGATGAAGTGATGATCGTGGTAAAGGACGAGGGAACTGGCATCAAGGAAGGCAGCCTGAAGCATATCATGGATCCGTTCTTCACCACCAAGAGAAACATGGGAGGCACGGGCCTTGGGTTGTCCGTCTCATACAATATCGTCAAGAGCCACGGGGGAAGCCTGGTTCTCACCAGCGGACCCGACAGGGGCACCACGGCGAAGGTTACGCTCCCCGTGCTCCGAGAACAATAGCCACATCCAGCGAAGAGCGCTACGATGAATCCCAGCGCCGTCCCAGTCAACCCCATCCTCTTCGTCGACGACGAGGAACATTTCCTGCTGAGCGTCGAGCTCACCATGTCTTCGAACGGGATCACGAATATCCAGACCTGCAGGGACAGCCGGAACGTGATGGGACTGCTTGCGCAGCAGCCGTACAGCCTGGTGGTGCTCGACATGAACATGCCCTATGTCTCCGGGGCTGAGCTCCTCCCGCAGATAGCCGGAGCCTACCCCGCCACTCCGGTCATCATCATTACAGCCATCAACGACGTCGAGAGCGCGGTGCAGAGCATGAAAGGCGGGGCGTTCGACTACCTGGTAAAGCCTGTCGACGACACCCGGCTGGTGAGCGCGGTGAGGCGGGGCCTTGAGCTCACGGAGATGCGGAATGAGAATGAAATGCTCAAGCAGTCGCTTCTCCGCGAAGGGACGGAGCATCCGGAAGCATTTCGCGATATCGTCACCAGAAGTCCCTCCATGCAGGCGCTGTTCAAGTATATCGAAGCCGTCGCAGGGACCAATTTGCCGATCCTCATCACGGGGGAGACCGGAACCGGCAAGGAGCTCTTTGCGAAGGCGATCCATGAGGTGAGCGGCAGGACCGGCGATCTGGTTCCGGTGAATGTGGCGGGGGTCGATGACGATATGTTTTCGGACACCCTCTTCGGACACAAGAAGGGAGCTTTCACCGGTGCAGGCACCGACAGGAGGGGTCTCATCGAGAAGGCCGATCGCGGAACGCTGTTCCTGGATGAGATCGGGGACCTCAGCATCGAATCACAGGTGAAACTGCTGCGCCTGCTCCAGGACGGCCAGTACTATGCGCTGGGCTCCGACACCGCCAAGCTCTCGAATGCCAGGATTGTCGTGGCGACGCACCGCGATATCAAGACAATGGCGGCGGACAACACATTCCGGCATGATCTCTACTTCCGGCTGCAATCCCATCATATCGATATCCCGCCCCTTCGCGAACGCAAGGGCGACCTCCCCTACCTGGTCGACCGCTTCCTCACCAGGGCCGCGGAAGAGCTCGGCAAGAAGAAACCCACCGTGCCGAAAGAGCTGTTCACGCTGCTCGGGACCTACTCGTTCCCGGGCAACGCGCGCGAGCTCGAGGGCATCATCTTTGACGCCGTGAGCCAGCACATCTCGGGTATCCTCTCGCTTGAATCGATACGGAGGAAGATCACCGAGAACCAGCCCGACCGTATCGTGACAGTGGCGAACCAAACCGCACTGCCATCCGAAGCCGGAGATCTGGTGGTCTTTCCCGGAAGAGTCCCTACACTGAAGGAAGCGGAAGAGGCCGTCATCGAAGAAGCACTGAAGAGGGCCGACAAAAACCAGACAATCGCGGCCGAGCTTCTCGGCATCTCACGCCGGGCACTCAACAACCGGCTTCGCCGGGCAGCGGAAGATACGGGGAAATAGGCCTGCCACTTTCCTGCAAGGGCCACTCCTCTGCTTCTTTCGTAAAGTATTGAAATCCTGCCGATCTCCGCCACATATGCCCGGAACCGTGCATCCGTGTGGCACCAATCCGTTTGACGCTGCTCTCCATACAAACCGCCGCAACCTCATTGAGTATCAACCTGTTACGGGTTTCCTCAGTCGCTGGCATCCTCTTTGCTCCCTAATAGGCATGCGAAAACACATCAACCACACACAAGGGGGTATCGTCATGAAGACTGTGTATCTGTATGCGGCATTTGTCGTGTTGTCTTTGCTCGCGCTTACCGTGAGCGGTTTTGCCGGGCCGGACGCTACGAAATCCAGGGGACTCGATCATCAGAACGTGGCAAAGAACTTTATTGCCGACCTGAAGATCGACAACCCGGGAATCGTCGAGTCGGCGCTCTTCGTCATCGTGGAATACCGGAACAGGTATCCGGCGCTGGACTACTCGTCACTGATTGACGAGCTGGCGAAGGTGGCGAGGGATCAGAAGGACTCAACGATCAGCTACAAGGCTCACCTGGCCATGATGTACCTTCGGTACGGCACCGACGGCGACCTGGTTCCGAGCTCCGATCCGGGCGATCATGAATCGCTCTTCAGGCAGATCGCGGAGCAACTCGAGAAGAAGTTCCTCGCTTCGAACATCTCCGGGTAGCTGATGCCCCGGAGGGTGTGCCGTGGCGGGAAGTGGAAGGGGTGGTCCGGGTTGTGCGGTTAAGGATGGCCATGGGGGTGGAAAACCGCCCGGCCCGGAAAAAACCTCTCCCTCGCGCGGACGCCTTCCAGGTCCTGTGGAAAAAAGAAAGCCCAATGCCGTTCAGCGAAACGGTGTTGGGCTTTCTCATTCCTGGCCCACAAGGCTCCCCCAACACCCACATAAGGGGGTAATCGGCTACACTCTTAGGCATGTTTCCAGATAAAGCACGCGACCGACCAGGCTGCCCTCAGCCAAGGTTCTCTGCCGCGAAATCCCAATTCATCAATCTATCCAGCACTGCGTTGATATAGTCCGCGCGTCGGTTCTGGTA
>PMBF01000010.1 GCA_003152875.1 Ignavibacteriota bacterium
ACGGGAGGGACTCTTACGATCTTGGCTGAGAACGTGGACCTGGACGAGAATTACTCGCGCGTGCATCTCGAGGCGAAACCAGGGGCGTATGTATCCATTGCGATCACTGATACGGGAACGGGAATTCCCGCGGATATCCGGGAGAGGATTTTTGAGCCCTTCTTCACGACAAAGGAAATCGGTATGGGAACTGGCCTCGGCCTCTCAACGACGCTTGCCATCGTAAAGAGTCATAAGGGGTTTATCAACCTGTACAGTGAACTAGGGAAAGGGACAACGTTTAGAGTATATATCCCGGCGACAAAAAAGGCCTCAAATGTAGCGGGAGAAGATAAGGTAGCGGATCTCCCGACGGGGAATGGTGAGCTGATCCTCATCATTGATGATGAAACAGCCATCCGGGTGATCACGAAAGAAACTCTGCAGGCCTATGGCTACAATGCCATAACGGCCAGCGACGGCGCGGAGGGAGTTGCGGCCTTTGCTGAAAACAAGAAACAAATCAAGGCTGTGATTACTGACATCATGATGCCTGTCATGGATGGAACGGCTGCGATTCTTGTCTTGAAAAAGATAAGTCCAGATGTCAAGATCATTGCGGTCAGCGGATTAACAACCAAAGGGCAAGTCGGATCTCCGTCAGAATTCGACGTGCAGGCATTCTTGACAAAGCCGACCACTGCGGAGAGTTTGCTCAAAACTCTGGCAGCGGTGCTACGATGATTGCAGACGCCATATTCAAGCGCTCATGTGGCATGGTCCCTTTCTCGGGAACTCAAGGTTTGGACCGTGTGTCAATGCTGACGGATAGGCAGAATTGAAATCGCGGAAAGTCGCCATTCTTTTGAAACGATAGTGGCGTGTACAAGATGAAATCCAAGCTATCTCGTAAATAGTATAGATCGAACCCGTTCGCTCCGCGCTTCATTCGCGGCCATATGGCTAGTGGCCGCCACCATCGTTGCTCACTTCTCTCTTCTCCTTCCTGAGGGTAGCTTCATCCAGTCCTACAGTTCTTCCTAAACTGCGCCGATTTGTTCACAATTCTCACCTGTCTGCGACACCCATGGCTCTTCATTTTGGTGGCACATCGTTTGACTTTAGTCTAGCTATAGGCAACAACTGGACTTACTCATCGGACAGAATTGCCCGGTAGGAAGGCCAGCGGAAGACCGTTGAAGAAAAGGGAATAGAGCAACTCCAGAACATCTCCACATGGGTCTGCTGGAATTGTCGATCGCAATTCAAACATCCTGAGCACTGAAGACTCCCAATCGGATTAGCCACTCTTGCATCCTTTGGGCTGATCCAATTTGCTAAGATCAATTGGTATTCTATTAACATCGAAGATAGTTCATTGCCATAGGCCTTTTGTCCAATCGGATGAATGGCTTTCGTGTTTATTAGAAGGGTACGTCGACCGGTCATCAATAGGGACGCTATCGTTCAGGTACCGGCTGAATTGAGGACCATCATAATTGTGGTGAGTAACCAAACCAGAAGTGAAACAAGGAATAGGGAGGTTAGATGAAAAGAGCCTATGCAATAGTCACCGCGTTACTACTTCTAGTCGCAATCGGTTCAGCGCAGGAGGCGTCTAAAACCGGAACAGTGGTTGGATTTGCCACGGCTGGCAATGGTTATCTCTATGAGGCGGTTTACGGCAGTGGAGTCTTTCCGATAAACGGTGGACCCGCTCTTACCGGACAGATTCCCAATTCGCCTGATATTGAGAATGTCATTACCAGTATTATACCTTTCGCGTACGGTGGCAACTACGGTTTTGTGGCCGGACTTGCGGCTCTCAGGAACAATGGCGGGAGTGACGGTGGCGTCTACACTTATGGTTTTGAATCTGGTCCACAGGCTGGTTGGATGAAAATTGGCGGTGGTGGTGCCCTAAGCCCCGGACTTCCGCAAGGGAAGAGTGTGGAATCGTTGGCATGGCACGATTCGACTGTTCTTGCCGGCATGGGTGGATATGACCTATCCGTCCAACCTCCGACCCCAGGTGGGTTGTACAGCTGTACGTATCGTATCGGTTGGAATTCGTGTAATGGTCCCGTCCTGATAGATTCTTCCGTCGTCACCTCGCTCTACCTCGATGGCTCGACTCTTTATGCAGGGATGTTGTCGAATTACCTGGCATCCAAATCTGGAGGATTCTCAAACCAGGGCCACCTTGGGCCTGGTGGCGTCCTTCGTTCATCTGACTGGGGACAAACGTGGGTTGATATGAGTCCTGACCAAAATTCTTTTCCGCATAGCCGGGACGTGAATAACGTATTCAAGGTGGGATCGAAGTTGTTTATCTCCACATTTTTTAGCGGTGTCCTCTACCGAGATGACAATACCAATTCTTGGACATATGCAAATCTTCCCTATTTGGTTTCACGTTTTGCGACCGACGGAACAAATCTGTATGCCGGCATTTTCACCTTTGACAGCTCGGCAAGTTCGCCGTACATACCCGGAAGAGTATACAGATATGTCGAATCAACCAATACGTGGACGACGATCTTTGAGAAGGATTCCACATCAGTGTCAGCACTCTATGTATCCAACAACACTCTATACATCGGGACCGGACAGCTTTGGGGAATTCCATCAAAGACATTGGGCTACTTCACTCTTTCCACTTCGACGAGTGTAGGCCAGGCTGCAAGTGTTCCTCAGACACTTAAGCTGGAACAGAATTACCCTAACCCGTTCAATCCATCAACAATAATCCGCTACAGCTTGCCGCACCGCTCACACGTTACGATTACCGTCTTCAACACGCTCGGCCAGAAATTGTCAGAACTCGTCAACAGCGACATCGACGCAGGCTACCATGAAGTCCAGTTCAATGCTGGAAACCTTGCGTCCGGCGTGTACTTCTATCGCCTTCAAGCTGGAGCCTTTGTGGAGTCGAAGAAACTCGTCTTAGCCCGGTGACGATCCACACCTGAAATCCTATACATCCGGGCGATGGTACATTAGATTGGTCGCCTTTTGCAGGCCCCATTGACGGGCCTGAGACATAGTCAGAACTAAACGAACCGTCGCAGCAATTCTCATTAGGAGGATTCTCTGGCAACTATTCAGCCATTTGACTTTTGCTGAACCAAAGGTTATTATAAATTGATCCTCTGCTCTCTCAGGTAATTGCCTTCTATTCGTCCGAATGGAAGGCTTTTCTTTTCCTGCTGTACCTACCTCGTTTTTCTTTCTCGACACGAACCTGACAGCTACTACCATGCCACAGACCAACCTTGGGGAGGATTCCCGGGTAATGGCCGAGAACGTCAATCAGACAATCGTACTCTGTGCCGAGGACACAGAAAGCAGTAAGACTCAACTAAGGAGCTTTATTTAGGGAAAACAAAGACCGCTTCTCAGAACAAAATATCGCCCTATTGCTCGACAAATGGGAGAGTTTGGATCTGATGGAGGAGAGGTTGGAAAGTGCAGGTGAAGATCTAAGCGATATCCTAATTGGTAGTGATGACTAACACGAGGTAGCCAATGTCTCAAGTCACGGTTTCAATCAATTGCCCCAAATGCAGACATCTCATAGCCCAGAGTTTGGCGCCACTGAGGGCAGGAGTTGTTCTACGATGTCCGGGATGCGGCAACGTACATCAGGTAATGTTTGAAAGTCTTCGTAAGCCGCAACTATCAATTGATGTACATGGTAAACTAGTTCTCAAGTAAATGGTGTGGTGGCACCAGGGAAGTAAACCCTTTAGTCGAACTTCACAAATATCGCATTGATCGTAGTGAACATCTCGGGCCATCGATGGCGGAGTTCTTCGTTTTTGATTTATCCTCTTGGATGAATCTTCCCGGCACTTTCAAGCATATTGAATGGCCCAATCTGATTTAACTCAAAGATCACCTTTTCAATTGAATGAAGATCGTGGCTACGCCTGATACCTGAAGCCGCCGATCAGTTTGAAGGACGTATGTGCGTCAGTCAAGCGCCACCGGTTGTAGGATCAATGATCGACTTAACTTCGGATACTACATTAGCCGGGAAGCCCCCTTGCTTTGCGTGGTCACGTACCATCTGCTCGTTAGGAGCAATGTAGACACAATAGATCTTGTCCCCAGCAACATAACTTTGGACCCACTGTATTTGTGGGCCCATCTTGTTGAGCACACTGCATGACTTCTGCGAGATGGCTTGAAGTTCTTGCTGGGACAGCTTGCTCGCTCCCAGAATATTGCGTTCAATGATGTATTTTGGCATAGGAGATCTCCTTTTGAATCTGAGCTGAACACAGAATTGCCGATTAGTTCGGCGGTCTCAGCTAGCTACGTTAAGAATGAACCCTTGCATTGTGATCCCTTCCCTCGAGCCGCCTTATCCATCTTGCCGTAAACCCCATCCTCTTCACCAAACGCTCGCCATTTCTTCTTCAGTTCCACGCCTTGGCACGCCGCGCAAATATGATCCCAGGTGGTCAGCACACCGTCCTTCCACATCGAATGCAAGTGAACTTCGTATCTCCGTAGCACGGCATTTACCCACTCATGTTAGACGCGACAACCATCAATCTTCAGCCATGGATGCGGTTTTGTTGACATTCGTCGAACTTGGGACTATCTTTCCTCTATAGCTTTTGTGCTGACGGTAAGGCTTCAGGCATGGCCCATTCTTCTGGTGAGGATGGGCCTTTATCGTTCGATCCAAGCAGGGGGCGTCGTGGAGGCTTAGCCGCTATCCATGAGTTGGCATGGCAATAGCAGGAAAAAGTACCATAGACGATCGATACTAACCCAAATCAATCGTGCAAGGAGATTATAATGAATATAACACCCATCATTGTAAGGAATATTGCTCTGATGGTAATGTTCAGTGTGATAGGATTGACAATGTTCACTGAAAATGTGCGCACAGTCCAAATAGTCGGATTATTCGCCTGCGGGGCAGGTTTCGGTGCTGCGCTTACAGCGTTAATTTCTGCGTTCAAGTCAAAAAAGACAAAAGCATAGATTCAGACCCAGCAACTCGTTGCTGGCGGTCATGCCGTCTACC
This sequence comes from Ignavibacteriota bacterium, assembly GCA_003152875.1. Lineage (GTDB taxonomy): Bacteria > Bacteroidota > Ignavibacteria > UBA10030 > UBA6906 > Fen-1262. The sequence goes on from PMBF01000010.1 coordinate 5,024, forward strand.
ACCTTCACAAAGGAGAGAGTCAATAGCAAAGAGATCCGCCGTTGCGAAGTGTAGCCGTGGTTCACACACATGATGTGCGGACTGTTCTTCGACTCACTATCCCGACCAGCCCTACGTCCCACAAGAAATTCGAGAGGTCAGCTCTATCGGTTACCAAGCACCTAACCGGGCGCCTGTCATGGCGGCCGAGATGTCAAAAATCATGCGTAGTAGCCAGGTAGGATGTTGCAGGCTTCGGTTTTCACCCTCTTTTGGCTGGAGCCGCCTTGAATATGTCGCGCTTCAAACCTAACTTGGTTCCGATGGGTTGTCATTCTTGATGAAGTCCTCATGCCCTGCTCACAAGAGACCGGGATCGTTCTTTTCAATCGACATTCCCGCTCCGGTGGACTGCGTGGCGCACTCCCAGATCCCAACGAAGAATCACAAGAAGGAACACTCAATGCATAGGTTTTCCTGGTCCTTGCTGATCGCTGTATTCCTGTCGACTTTGCCCGTTCAGGTGTTCCCCGCCATGGGACCCGGTTCCCTTCCGGGCAAAGGTGCGGCCCAACACCCATTCCTCTATGCCGGCGAGTGGGACACGCGCAAGCCCGACAAGCAGTCGATGTTCATTGTACGCGACGGAAAAGTTGTCTGGTCATATTCCATTCCTTTGCATCCAACGCCGGGTGCCAACCAGGAATTTGATGACGCCACCTTGCTGTCGAATGGCAACGTCGTATTCTCTCGGATGTCGGGTGCAGGAGAAGTGACCCCTGACAAGAATTTGGTGTGGGAGTATCCTGCCCCTCCCGGAACAGAGATTCATTCGGCCCAGCCGATTGGCAAGGAGAGGGTCCTGATCATGCGCAACGGGAATCCGGCGCAAGCAATGATCTTTAACACAACGACTGGAAAAGTCGAGAAAGAAATTCCGATTCCCACGCCAGTGACGGGCACTCACGGGCAATTCCGGCACATTCGCATGACCCCTGCCGGCACCCTCCTGGTCCCTCATCTCGGCGAAGGCAAAGTTGTCGAGTATACTCTGGAGGGCAAGGTCCTGTGGTCAGTTGAAGCCAAGTCGCCGTGGTCCGCGGTGCGACTCAAGAACGGCAATACGCTGATTGCCGGAGATTGGAGCGGCTATGTGCGCGAGGTGAATCCAAAGGGCGAAACCGTCTGGGAACTCACGCAAAAGGACGTTCCGGATTTCAAACTCTTCAACCTCCAAACCGCCGGCCGCCTGGCAAATGGCAACACCGTCATCTGCAACTGGTGTGCCGGCAATCCCAAGACAGAAGAATGGGCGGGTACGGTACAGGTGTTCGAAGTGACCCCAGAGAAGAAGATCGTATGGGCTTTGTCTTCATGGTCGGACCCGGATCTCGGCCCCTCTTCGTCAATACAGCTGCTCGACGAGCCTGGTGTCGTCGAGAACAATGAGCTACAACGATGACACTCGACTTACTAGCGATGAAGATCCAGCGAACCGTATCCAGTATTCACAATCTAGGCTCTACACTCCGATGCGCATATATATAGATTCCACGACGCTCATCTGCACCTTTCTCATTTTGCCATTCTTGTTCACAGAGGTTTCACGCACGCAACCCGCGGATACCGTGAAGGCACCACTCTGGGTTCCGTCCGACCCGCCCAATACGCCGATGGGAACGGGCAAGGGGATCTTCCCGGGAAGAGTCGTATGGGCTCGAGACATAGCCGCCACACCATGGGACGGCAAGACGGGCCACTGGTGGGAAGATGGCACCGGCATCAACCAAGACATTGTAAGTTCGATGATGTCGCGATCGCTTCTTACACTATCAGGAACCGCCTCTGAGAAGGCATCATGGGAGGCATTGTTCAGATACCACAATCGCACGTGCGGCAGGGGAGAGAAGGGGTATGTTACAGGCGAGAAGATCGCCATCAAGATCAACTGCAACAATGCATACGAAGGGTATGGAGACGCCGACAACCAGATCGACGCTTCGCCTCAAATGCTTTTTGCTTTGCTGGACCAGTTGGTGCGTGTGGCCCATGTGCCTGAGAACATGATCACGGTATATGAGGCAACCCGCGTCATCCCGGACCGCGTGTTTACCAAATCTCACAATGCGTTCCCCGGGGTTCTGTTCGTCGATTCGAAGGGCGACGGGAAGAATGGCCGCTATCCGATCGAGTATCAGAAAAACACCCTGCACTACTCCGTGGAGAAGCCGATGGTCGGGAAGGATCTCCCCAGGTGCGTTACTGAGGCATCCTACCTGATCAATATGTCGCTTGTGAAAGGCCACCCGACGACGGGAGTGACACTCACTGCCAAAAACCACTACGGAACAGTTGATGTCCGCGACCACGATGTGTATGTGAACTCCCATTCCCACCCGATGGGGACCTACCATCCGTTTGTAGACATGATCGGATCGAGAGAATTGGGCGGGAAGACCCTGCTCTTCATTCTCGATGGATTGTATGGGATCCGCGACGTAAACGACAACGTTGCACAATACGCCCACTGGGAAAAGATGTTCCACGGTGAATGGCTCGCCAGTGTATTCCTTTCGCAGGATCCCATTGCCATTGATGCAGTCGGGCTCGATTTTCTGCGCGCCGAATTTCCCTGGGGACGCGGCAATGTGCCGCAGGCAATGACCAACGCCGATAATTACATGCACGAGGCTGCTCTGGCTGACCATCCGCCATCTGGCACGGTCTATGCTCCCGATGGAGAGCGGCTTAAGAGCCTGGGCGTGCACGAACATTGGAACGACCCGGTGCAAAGACAATACAGCCGCAACCTCAGTCCCGCAGGAACCGGCATAGAATTGGTGTCGATTTCCAAAGCACCGGACGGCAGGATCAGGGTCACCGGGGTACAGTTACCCCCGGGTAAAGTGACGCAGCAAGAGAAGGAATGAATTCCGCAATTTCATCTGCACTTCCACGGTTGAACCTATTTGCCTGCCGTTCCCTCATGTGCAGCAACGGCCAGGTCAGAGCGGTTCCTCTCCAGCAGGCACCATTTGTGTCGTCCTGTCTTCTCCGTGCCTAAGCAACTGCCCCGCCTCGCAGCTCGAATCAAGGATCCCGCCTTGATAAGCACACCGTGGAATTGCCGCGTGAACTATTCGATGTGTCTATTCTCTCCCGGAGAGTCCGATTCGAGAAAGAGTGTCTTGATGCAAAACATTTGCAGCCCTTGACGCATCAACTGAGCTTTTCAGTAAAGTCTTTAGGAATCAACGGAACGATTCAGGCCGGTAGGGTGTTCGATGTCCCATGGTGGCATGATGGCGTTCTGCTTCCGCCTCTAGGCTTTCTCCTGCACCAGCCCAACATAACCTGCAAGGCATAAGATCAGCAAGTGTTGGGTGACCCTTCCATATCATTTCCTGTTTCACTTCATATTCTTACCAATTCAGGAGGTTGTTATGTTGACAGACAAGTATCGTCCGCTATTGGACCTCGCGAACAAGCTTCATATCGGCAACATCAACACGGCTGAGGAAAACGGGAAGTTGGTAATCAAAGGGACCGCCACATATCAGCTTGAAAAGGATGCACTTTGGGACCAGATTAAGAGCTTCAGCGGCTGGGAGAACGAAGTCGCGGCTGACATCCAGGTCGCCAACAACGACATATACGGTGAATACAAGGTCCAATCAGGTGACACGCTTTCCAAGATCGCCAGGAAATATCTGGGCAACGCCAACAAGTACATGGACATCGTCAAGACAAATAGCGGTACAATCACAGATCCCGATAAGATCAGTGTTGGCCAGACGATCAAGATCCCCAACAAGTAGCCCGACCGATTAAAGGTTTTTTCTCGAAGTACAGATGCAGCAAGCCTTAGTTGATCTCATCATAGAGGAGGCATTATGGGCATTCTCGATAGTATCATCGGTCAGGCATCAGGCGGCGGCGGCACTCAGACCTTGCTTGTCAACGCTGTCATAGGGCTTATTAACAATCAACAAACGGGTGGTCTTGCCGGCCTTGTCAAACAGTTTGCTGGATCGGGTCTGGGGGACATCGTGAATTCCTGGGTGAGCACGGGAAAGAACTTGCCCGTCACTCCCCAGCAGATTCAGCAAGGCCTGGGTTCAGATGTGATCAGTCAACTCGCTGCGAAAGTAGGCCTTTCGCCTCAAGATCTGACTTCGCATCTGTCGAATGTCCTGCCTCAGATTGTCGACAAACTGACTCCGGATGGGAAGATCCCTCAAGGCGATCTGATGTCGAAAGGCATGTCCATCCTGGAAGGCCTGATGAAGTGACGAGTTTCAGGGCGGAGGGGATTGTATTTCATCCCCTCCTGCTCTGGTCTCTTATCACGGGATTTATCATCGAGTTGATCGCGCGCTCCTGCCTGGCACTGAAATTCGATCCGAATCAACCTCCGTCTCTCCGGCGGGTACTCCCGCAATCTGACGCGTCAAAGCCCGCTCACACCTGGATCCGACTAATATTTCCCGGCCTCCCGGGATGACAGGGCCGCATCGATGCCATTCATCACTTCTGGAGCACGGTATGTGGATTCGGGTGCGTACTCAGAGGCCGCCATCGAGGCTCTGCCCGCTCTGAGCATTGATCGTCCGGCCCGGTTCAAATTCGGGCCTTTAGCATTGGGAAATCCCTTTTCTGGATCGTTCGCGATTGCTATGCCGCGAGATCTGCTACCTTTCTCCTTACAGGCACCATCGACCCCTTGCTGATACTCAGATACAGCTCCTCGTAGGTAAGCTCGTCGAAAAGACAGCAGCGGAACGTGTTCAGCATCGCGCTGGCGACGGCCAGATTGGTGAACAGGAGTTGCGGCGCAGATCCCTGGGAGAGGGCATCACACCCCGGGTCCCGGGGTTCGCGCGGTGCCGGATGCTCAATTTCAGGATGAAAACGCGTGAGGGCATTGGTGATGGTGTTGCCGTCACTGCGTATGAAAATCTGGACGTTTCCGAATGTACCGTCTTTGCCTTCCTCAACTCCGTCATTGCTTCCGGAAATGAGAATAACATTCTGCAATCCTTCGCAGTGCCGGCTCACTGCCAGCCGGGTAGCGTGGTTGTCAACGCAGAGAAATACCAGGTCATGCTCTCCGATCACACTCCCGATATTGGTGACCGTCACATCATCGGGAACCGGACGGTAGTGAGTGAATTCAGGAAAGGCTTTCGCCAGCTCTTCTGATTTTGCCATAGCCTTGTTTGTCATGCTGCTGAAGAGCATCCGCTCTTGATTGCGAGGCTCATAGCTGTCGCCATCAACAAGAAACATCGTGCATTCACGTTTCAGAGAATGAAGGAACTGGCTCAAGAACAGGCTCACAATCGACCCTATCCCGCCAAGCCCGATCATAACAATCTTGCTGTGCTGAAGACCGCCTCGTGTGTGTAGCGGCTCGTTCGTCATAGTGTTTCCCGCCTCCTTTCTTGTTGGCGATCGCACAAGACGGAGTGACTCTCCAGGCCCCTCTCCGGTGTCGCTTTACCGTCTTTTCGATCCTGAGATGAGGTCCCATAGTGACTTTGATTGATCATCTCCGGGTATGCTATCGTGCCCCCGTCCGGGGATTGTGCTCGAGTCAAGCAGAAATCTTTCGAGTGGAAGATCGTACCCGGCAGTCCCGGTCTTTGGTCATGCACATCCGCTGAAGGTCCCACGACACTACCGCTGCAGCTGTCTCGCCGCATGACTCCACACAGCGCCTGCACCCGCGTCGAACTACCATCGATCGTCGTCATGTGGGGGTTGTGCATGACGCGTCTCTGGTGTTTTTTGTGTTCCTTCTTTCCGCCCGGGACCGGAGACACAACTGATCTTCGAAAGCCATGAATCAGGCGGCAGCAGCGGCGCGTAGCGTTCATGGCCGGCGAGGACATCATCGGGGTGCAGCATGAATCTCCTCCCATTGACAACGAATGAGACACTGACATCGGGGCGGGCCCTGTCCACCTCACCTATGGTAATGTGGAGACCGTCCTCGTGTTCTTCATCACGATCATCAATGAAACTGTGAAACGCGGGAAAGCCGGCATGGGAATGGACCGTGCCGAGTTTCACATACTGTGGAGGACGTTCACAGCTTTCATAGACCACATGGCCCGTCGAGTCCTTGCTCCCAGTTGCCGCACTGCTGTAGATCTGTTGTGGAGGGACCTTGATGCAGAATGAGCGGGTGTCTTTCGAGTAGTAGAGAAAAACAATTGCCTCTCCTCCGTGCAGGCAGAATGCAGCCCGGAAGAACCCGAGAACCCGGCACATCAGCGAATATGGTACCCTACCGAACTCCCGCGTGAGGTCCTCGGTATGGTTCAGGAGGCCGAGGACGCTTCCGTCGGGCCGCACAGAAGCCGAATAGAGCCCCATCTTCTTGACCAAAAAGGTTCCGTTTCCGGCGACAAGGAGATAAACGGGGTCCCTGGGCTCTCGGAAATCCCTGTTCTTGACGTAGATCGGCAGCATCGCAGTTCCTTCATTCTTCAGGATATGGGCATTGGTTGATGACATCGACAAGATCACCGGAGCAGGAAATGTCGGAGCCCGGGGCAACGATGTTCAGCATGGTATCCATGACCTCTTCGATCGTTGAGGCGGCAGGGGGCCACTCAACCTTCAGAGGAAAGGAATGATCCTCTGCGCTTGCTTTCTCCCAGTTTTCGATGCTTCCGATCCGTGGGTCCAGATCGCGCAGCCTGGTCCACTGGGAGATCAAATCGCTTGCCTCCGGGCTCTTGTTGAATGCCCGGGTCCAGAAGTACTCCACGAAGAGACCGATCTTCTGGTCCCACGGGAGATGGGCGACGATAAGGCTCTCTCCCGTATGCGTGATGCACAGCCAGCAGGCCAACCCTCCACGCCGTGTGCAGTTTCGCAGGTTCGAAAGAAACAGGGAATCCTTCAACGACCGTATCGGGGCGTTCCGATAATATGCCTGTTGATAGTTGGAGAGGTTTCCGCCGCTGAAGAGGATGAAAAGAACCACGTACGGAAATGCCAGTCGAACCGTCTGATAGTCAGCGCGCGGGCCGTACGGCGCCTCCGACGAATCTTTGATCCATCGTACCTGCCGGTACTGAGGGCGCAGTTCAAGGACAACCAGGACGTGGTCTCCACGTCTCCGGACAAACCGGACGCTGTCGGGCAACGGATCCTTAAAGAGATCTCTCTCAGACATATGGTTCATTCTCCGGACGAAATCCGAGACCCGGATCCGGCGAGCCGCCGTTTGGCCCTTGAAGAGAGTGACGAGTTCGTCTTCGATTTCAATGCGGTAGTCGGCTTCCACCTTTTTCGCCTCCTTCCTTGGTGAATTCCAGCATATCGTCCTGCTGCAGAATGTGGTCGGGGGCAACAGCAGCCCCGTTCACGAGCGCAATGGCGCCGGGTCCGATGTTCATCACATATTGAAGCATCGCGCGCACCTCGCCAACTGTCCGGGTCGCCACCGGAAAGGGCTGGCTGTTTGCGCCGCTGATGATGAAGACATCCCCTTCCTGCATCGCATTGCCAAGAGCTCTGTTCACATGATCGATCGCCTCGTCCAGCGGTTCCGGGGCCGTCTCTTCCGCCGGCGGGAGCTTCTGGTCCGCCCCGCTATTGTCCTTTCGATAACGCTCCTGACTGATGGTCATGGCTGTCTCTCCCTTAGAATATGAGGAAGTGTTTTTCCACACTCAGTACTGTGCTGCCTTCCGGGATATCGACGTAGTCGCCCGCATCGTTCCTGTCGATATTCCCGATGACGCTGTTGAAGCGCCGGATACACGCCTCGCGCACATCGTCCCACCGGATGCCGAGGAACTCCTCGTCGAGGGATGCTCCTGCAGTTTCATCGCGCTTCAGGGCTGCTTGCGCGGCAGGGGTGATGATTCCTTCGACAAGATCCGCGCCGGTTACCAGATCGCGGCCGGCATAGGCTCGTTGTGTCCCACCCGCGAATCGTACCCTCACCAGTTCGAGGAATTGTTCCGACAGGAATATGAAATCGCACAATGCCATTGCAAGTGATTGAGGCGTCTCGCCGGCGCTGATGAGCGTCTTGGCGAGATTTCGACGTGCAATCTCCACGCACTGGCGATAACCAGGCCGTTCTGCCCTGACAAGGGGTAGACGGCCGGGTCGCAGGATAGCGGGGTCAATGCATGAGGAGTTGTTGTCGATGGCTATGGTGAGAACGTCCGTCGTCCCGATGATATGGAGCAGCGTATTCGTCAAATCGCTGTGCGCCTGGACGCCGCCGTTGTCGGCCGCAGCGGCGGACCGGCGCATGAATGCGGGGCTGGCCTCGTCAATGACGACCACGGGAACGCGTTGGGTTCGCCGGGCTATCGCCGACAAACGGCGATAGAGCGAAAGGGCGCGATGTTCCGATTCGCCGAACCATTTGCTTGCGAAGTAAGCGCCCGTTACGTATTTGACAAGAACCTTGGTCCCGCTCAGCCTCTCTACTTCGTGGAGCGCGGCGGCGGCAAGCATGCTCTTCCCCGTGCCAGTGGGACCCGAGATGAAGACACCATGATTGCGGGCCAGAGTGCCACCATGGCCATTCAAGTTGTACAGACGAAGGCCGGCAGGGTTCCGCATCTGGTGAAGCAACAGGGTCTCGAGCTCCTCCCACGCACGATCCTGGCCGACCACGTCATTGCGGCCGTATGCGGGCAGCGCGTCGAGTCCATCGGCAAACAACTCGTCCCCATCGCAGTCTGGGATGATCTCCACCGCCAGCAGGAAGTTGTTTGTCACCTCGATGACGCGGACCGCCGTTTCCTCGGGCTTCATCGCCTCCTGGCTGAGCTCACTGCTGAGAGACACAAGCATTTCTCCCTGCCCGTTATCGAATCGGACGCACGCCCTCCGGTCCCCCACCAGACGCACGACGGTTCCAATACGGCCGAAAGAGGATGAGACGGACCGGCCGGTCAGCCGTGTCACATATCGGCATTGCTGATCGAGCCAGAGGAGAGAATGTCCCGGTGTGAGCGTCTCTGATGACAGCTCGGCACTCATGGGGACTTCGAGCAGCGACCCGCGGCAAGCAACGATGACGTTGCGGGCGCTTGTGCTGTGACCGTTGTCATGCCGCTCAAGCATCCCGCCCTCGGAGACGTACATCGCGCCCACGAGACCGCCGTCGCGAATCCTTTCGAGCTCGTCTCGTGCCTCTCTCAGGGCGCTCTCCACCTCTCCGCTCCGCTGGTAGGTCGTGCGCCAGCCGCTCAAGAGATAGGCGAGCGTTGCCGGCAGTTCTTCATGATGGCGAGCCAGCAGGAGAAATAGTTCCTCCTGAGTCTCCGGCAGTCCTGCTTCGCCTTCGTCCTTCGTGACAAAGGCCTGAATTGCCGCATGTATGCTTTCGTGTTCACTCATGGGAATACCCTTCCTCCTGTCGCGGTGATCAGTCATCGAAGACAAAAGCCTCATGCTCGGGGATGATGAACCCGTTGTACCATCCCCAGATGCCGATTTGCACCTCCTGTGCAGCCGGCTTCGAAACAATGCACGTGCACTGGAAGTGCTGCCAGAAGAATTGACGGTGGATCCCTCGATCAGAGGGGCTCATGAACACAGCCGTCCTGCGCGGCACCAGCATGCTCGGATGGGAGTGACCTTCGCCCAGAAGGATTCCTCTCCCCGAACGGGTTCTACGGTAGTGAGACCAGCACAACCCGTTGATCGTGACAGAGGCACCGGTTTGCTTCGCACCCACGGCAGGGATGCATTCGCTGATGACCCGTGCAAAACTTGCGGATCGGGAGTCGTAGAGAACATCGCCCTCAAGGAAGCATGCCTCCTCGGCGTTGTCCTGCTCACTCCGTTCGCCCAGGGCTTCGAGTGCGCGATGGACCTCTCTGCTCATGAATGTGGTCACCGGGGCGGGGCAGGCATCCGAGTCCTGCCGGGAGAGCTGGATGCGGTTCGACCGGTTTTTCAGAGCGTCGATGTCGGTCTCCAGAATCGGCGGCACCTTGAGATGAAGGCTCATGGGCGGCCCGGCCGGGTCGAAATGAAGACAATACCTGACTTCGGGGGGGACAACCGCGATGCCGTCCCGCTGTTCCGGTGTAAGCGGTTGTCTGGTCTGCGCTGCATGGCGAGCCGCCAGATCACTGACCAGGTCTATGAGCGTCACGCGCTTGAAGTCGCATGTTCCAACCAGCTCACCGCGCGCATTCTCCATGTCGATGAGGAAGGATAGCAGGCACCTCGTCTGTGGGGAGGAGGCGCACCTGTCCTCGCCCGGCCTTATCCGGAAGTTCAGATGATCCCCCGGGTGGGCCTGCCGCCCCCCATAATGGAGGGACAGGCAGGCTGAGGCGTACGGACGAAGATGCGCCGTCGAGAGCATCTCAGTCGCCGCCATCGGATCTTCTCCCAGGCGCGCCTCCAGGTAAAGCTGCGATGGCGCGACCCGTGACTCTGCAGCAGAAGGCATCTGTTCGGAGATCTCCATGACAGGCCTCAGGCGGGCGTCAGGTCGGGTGCAATCGTATACGCCTCGTCAGAATCCAGCTCAGACACATCAGCGCTCGGCGCGATGATGTTCCCATGCGAATCCTGGACGCTCCACTCGACGATGTTTCCCTCAACAGTGCGGGAGGCAAGCTGGAGCCTGTCGACCCAGGCGGGAATGGCTCGTTCAACAGTTGTTGTCGGAACGACGGGGACCTCCACCTCGTCTACTCCATCGTAACTGCGTACACGGATCGCTCTCGCTCGGTGTTCCATGACGGACCTCTCTTTCTTTTAGTGGACGTTGAATGCATGATAGAGCCGGCTGACGACGGGATCATGCAGGAATGACAAATTGCGGAGCTCGTGTAATCCCTGGAGAAACATCTCAGAGCGTCGGCCAAACCCGCCGAGTTCTATGGCACAGAACGGCACGAAGGCAATAAGCATGGGATGACCCTCATGATCGATCGCCGCGCGGCAACCCGTGAACTCTCTGCTCCTGTCCAGCAGGTAATGACGTAATGACTCAGAGTGGATGGGTGTTTCCGATACCTGCGAGCGGAGTTCCACCATTGGACCTGGTACGGTGTTGCACTGCAGCCGGTATGGTGCACTGCGGCGCGTAACCACAATTTCTGCGGTAAGACTGCCGTCATCCTGCGCCGCAAACTTTATGACTTCCGACTCGAGCGCGCACCGGAGTCGCTGCATACGGCGCGGGTCTTTATCCTCTATGCCGTCCGGATGCGGCGCCCTGCACTGCTTCCCGCCTTTGACGCACGTCAACGGAGCACTGAGGTCGGCCATGATCTCTCGGGTGACTTCAAGATCTTCCGCGAAGATGTCAGCCTGGACGGTCACCCGACCACCGGCAACGGCGAACCCCCAATACCGGCTTGCAGCGTTGGCCGCAAGCATGTCTGTGCGTGAACTGTCACAGGACGGGTCATACCGTGTCAACCTGAGAACGTCACGATGCAGCTGCTCCACGCTGACGTTGTAGGGTCCGCCCTGGCCGCAGATCTGATACTCCTTCTGCGCGACGCTGCCGTCTGACGCCGTTACGCGCAGATCACCGAGTGCAGCGTCAAATCGTTCCCAGAGTGTTGTCATATCCGTTCTCCTTAAAACAACGGTCTCGGATCCGTGGGGAAAGTTTCCGGCGGCTGTTCAAGCACAAACCTTACGATCTCCGCATTGACGGCGCTCTTGAGATTGAATTTCTGATATGTCAGGATGCGGTATGCGTGGAGAAGAAGTGTCTCCGCGGGGATGTATAGGGGCATGGCTTCGCCGAGACAGATGCCGAACCCGTCGCTGTTCGGATGAGCGAACAAGCCACAGGGCTCATGGATAAAGCTGTGGAGCGGCACGGGTTCCGCTTCGCCTGCATAGAACCCAAGGATGAAGGGACTGCTTCCCAGGGTGAACGTATCATGTCCGGGAGGATGATGCAGCACGGTTCGGATATCGCTCAAAGCCACAAGAACGGATTCATTGACCGTATTGCAGTGCAGAAAGGTCGCGCGGCCATGTGTCCTGGCGCATGCCTCCTTTATTCCCTCCGCATAGTTACGAAGGATCTGGCTCCGGTGGTGAAGATCGCTGGCGAATCTCTCCATGTTAGCCTCTCCTGAGCAAAGCCTCTTTGCAGGCGGCGCTGATCTCTGTTGCGAAATAGAGATAACGGCCATGTCCTACTCCCAACACCACGTCTCCCTCCGGCAGCCCGAACTCAGAGAGTGTAAGGGCGGCGGCATCGGAACGCCTTTCCCCGGCCAGGATCCGGTGGTATGCGCCGATGGGAGTCAGGCCCGTTCCGCACTGACAGATCGGGGCTTCGTCGGCCAGACGCAGCATGGCACGTTCGGTTGAGCAGCCGGCACAGAAGAAGTGGTCGGACCACCGCCGGTCGCCAAGCTCAATGAAAGCGTCGGGGCCCAGCATCTCGGCGATAATGCCGAATAATTCCTGGAGAAGGATCTCGTGTATACTCCTTCCCAGCTCAATTGTATTGTCCGGGCGGCGCTCGAACGTGTGGTAGAATGCCGGGCATGCGGTGCTGAACGAGAGCCTCGCCTTGAGGGCGACGCCCGCAGTCGGGTTCACGATCAGGCTCTCCCCCGCGCGTTCCTCCTGGCGGTGCGGCGCCCTCAAAAGGTCTGCAATGACGTTCACTTGAAGTGCGGAGGCGAACCTTGCCGCCTCACCACTCGCCCGCGGGCCGCCCCGGGTGCAGCTGTGGGGAGCCGAGACAGGAGCCTCCCATCTCCCGCGCGGCCGGGCGCAGCCTATGCATGCATGTGATGCTCGGAAATTCAACACTCGGACCTGTCCGGCTCCCGAACGAGGATCGCAATTTGCAAAGACGATGCATGGCTTTTTCTCTGACTGAGAGACAATGCGGCAAATCGTATAGGCCGCGGCATCGTTGTCGGTGGCCGCGGAAACCAGATCGAAGCTGTCAACGATCCCCGGGCTGATGCGGCTCACATCGGCGTCCAGCTCCGTCACCAGCATGTCCGGACGATGTGTGCGAAGATGGTCGCTGACAACCGCAACCTTGCGACGGCCGACGTCGCGGGAGGAAACATTCGCGATCCCGACGTTGCCTGCGGCCACATAGTCCTTGTCACACAAGAGCAGGAACTCAACATCTGCCGGAAGACCGGCGGCGGTATGGGAGCCTATCGCCCCGCACCCTATGTGCAATACGTTCTTGCCCATTGTCATGTCTCCGGGAAATAGTCCCGAATGAGCCTTGAAGTCTTCTCAGATTGGGGGGTATCCTGCAACTCCTTTCCACATGTCATGCACTTGCCGCCGAACGCCTCTATACAGCGCTGACAGTGGTTCTTGGCGCAATGACGTTTTCCCGGTTCATCGATCCTCAGTCCGCATCCATCGCAGCGCGTCCCTGCAAGCGCGTCGGATGCCGTGTCTTCAAACACAATTCCAAACGCGAGCATCTGCCCGTCTTCGCGCATACGGCACACGGCGGTTCCGTCGATATTGTAGAGCCCCCCTGTCACCCTGTTGCCGTTGATCGTAAGGGATCCACTTCCTGCTGTCCGGATTGCCACAACGTTTCTTGCATCTGTCCGGTACATGACCAGGCGCTTGCCTCGCCATCCGGTTCCAGGATCGAAGGGCCCGACACTCCCGTCCTGACAGTCAACAGTCACGGGGCACGCCTCCGTGAGAGTGAGTTGCGTCGACGATGTCACCAGCAGGATTGTCATGATGAGTTCCCGAAGATCAGTGGGCTCACAATACGCAATGGACCGGCCTTGAATCAATACCGCGATGATCCTGTCATCATTCCACCTTCGATGAGGTTCATGGGAGAACGAGCCTTAGGTTCCCCGGTGCGGTGCTGATTCGGTACGACGTGCTCCCCCTCAGACCCGTGTCCACAAGTTTACGGGACACACCATGGGCCGCAAACTTGTTCCTCAAATCGTAGACACCGCGGGCAAGTTCATGGTCGGCGAACCTTGCGCTCTCGCCGGACTTTTGCAGCGATGTGCCAGGCCCGGTTTCGCTGGCGAGGGTCTCTTTGGTCACCCATCCCATTCCCGAGGGCGCCCGCGACCCATCTCTCTCGTCCTTCTGCATTTGATCGATCAAGGCTTTCAAGAATGAATATTGCCTCTCTGTAATTCCAAACGAGGTAGTGTCCACGATGATGTCATATATCCTTTTGTTTCCGGCGAGAGTCTTACGAAGCGTTACCTTGTACGAGGTTTCAAAATCACCGGAAGCCTTCGGGTGTGAGTCCGCCTTATCGCCGCCCTGCTCGCTCACCAGGACGTTGATCTCAATGCGGAGAACTTCTTTGAGAGGTAGTCCCTGTCGATCCATGGTCACCTCCATATGCTCTGTGTGGTGTCCGTTCACGGCGATTCTCTCTGCGTCTAGTGTTTCCAGGAGATTCTGACGTCGAAGGACCTTCGTGGGATGCGAAGATGTCCGGCTGTACTGACGCACGACGCGAGGGCTCCCCCTGGCGGTCTGCAGGGAACAGGGCGAGCGTGGCCAGCAACAAGAGTCGACAAAGGAGGGCGGCGGTAGAGTGTCATGCATGGAGTTTGCATCATGCACCTCCAGGAATGCTATGAGATGCGACTGCAGAGGCCTTGCGGCGCCCGTAATCTACGACGTCTTCACCCGATTGGGTTTCTGATCCAGACCATAGATTGCCTCCCAAGCATGAAATGGCCCAGAAATATTCCTGGACCAGATCAGCAGGTGTAGGTTGTGTGCTGGGAATGGTCAGAGAGGAACATCAAGCAGGAATTCAACCTGCCATGTGTCGGCGAAGGAGAAGTCGATTGGAGCGAGGGGAACCCTGTGAGTGGTCAATTCCGCCATGACAAAGCGTGGTGCATCAAGAGTCAATTTGTCCGGAAACTTTGTCCGCAGGAGATACGCCCAGATCAGCGTTTCTGTCCCCCCCATGCCGAAAGCGCATAGAATGTCAGGGTCATCCTTGTGACGTTTTGGCGGATGAACGAGATACATCGCGGTCCTGGAAGGGAATCCCGCCTTCTGCATCGAGAGCAATCCGTGACTGCTGTAGCTCTTGTATGTTGCGCCGTAGCCCCCCTTGAACTCGATGCACGCTCTGTTGGCCACCGCGACAGGGAGCTGCTCCGCAAGTCTTGGAGAGAGCTCGACAATCAGTCGAGTGCAGGATCTCAAATACGGTCTCAATGCCGCGAATACCTTGTTCTCCAGAGTGGTGTGGCTGCGGGAGATCAACTTTTTCCCCTTCGCTTTTTCGTCGTCCAGCGGCGGCCGGGTTGTGAGAACAATGAGATCATTTGATGTGACAAAACTCGTATCGACTCTTCGCGGACGGGCTCCTTTCTTTGGAGGGAAATTGAGGATCAGCCCGCCGTAGGTGTATCCCTTCTGATTCAAGAGCGCGGAGATTTCATTGAACGCATCTGCATCACGGAGCTGATGGGGGCGCAGCTGCCGATCGTTTTTGCTCGGCATGAAATATCCGAATCTGAAGAGTCTGGGCTTCTCAATCATGTGGCGACTCCACTCATCGTTTTTGGCGCACTCAAGATCGAAAAGAAGAACGCAAAATGCCACCGGGTGCCGGGAATATTCTCCCCTCCGCAATCTTTATCAAATCCTGAGTGTCGATCTTAACAGTGAATGTTGCATTTCGGGGGTCGGTGCTGATTCCGCCGGTTTCTTTGCTGCCATGACCAGCGCACGGCTCGAGGAAATACTCAACCCGGACAGGGCAGGCGTGCTCTCCCCGGAGGGATGGTATATTTTCGGAGCACTTCATCATCGTGGGTGATAGGAGGGAAACATAACCTGAGCACTAACAACGCCGGCCCGAAAGTCCGATGCATCATGACTACGTGGCTCCGTGCAACAAGACCAGGCATTCGGAGTCGTGTGCAGGTACGGGAAACTTTGATATACGATTCCATGTTGTCGAACTCAGAAATCATGATCACCTCTTCAATATCGCCGATGATGGTCTGCCAACCAGCGACGAAGTGATATCCGCTTTTCTCCTATCTCAGATTCCCGAGCCAGGGATTACGCACCTCAAGTTTCTCCGGAACCACCCCTGCTGAATGCTCGCGATAATCCGCGAGGTCCTATCCGGGCTCAGGCTCTCCCCACATGATTGCCTCTTTGCCGGCGACCGGTTTTCGTCTTGGCGACCGCCAGCTCGAGACTATACGTTCGGAAGTGTCTCGTCATGATCCAATCCACAATATCTATCATTTTGGTCCCCTGGACCCTTCTGGTGTCCGACTCCGGGCACTCATCTGCATCAAGGAAAATGCGTTGAAGGAGATGATCCGGAGGTCCCGCATCAATGAGTGGCGAGCCTTGTCCAGGAGAACCTTATCTCACGGCCAACGTATACTCTTTCATGTGCCGTTGGCTTGAGACGTTTGCCTCCGCATCCAGACGAGCTGGCGGGGAGCGCTGCGGCCTTCGTCCTGGCAGAGATCCCTGTGCAGCTCTATGTGTCGTACCAGACTCCCCGGTTAGCGGCTGAAATACCGGTGGAATCCATACGATATGAACACGTTGGTGCGGGTGTTGAGGAGTGTGATGCGGCTTCTTGTTGGATGTAAACGGCTCTTAGGTTGTCGCGTGTCGGATCCATCCTGAATGAATTCCTCATAGGAGCATGCATGGGACATCGATTGAAACACATGGGCACATTCGTCCTCGCGCTCGGTATCGTCGTCAGTGTGTTGGCTGCCTCTCAAGGTCATGCGGGCCAGCGTGACAACAAACGCTATGATCTCCTGTTGAAGACCAGTGATTCCTGGAAAATGGTCAATAAGGAATTCACGGTATCACGGGACCTTCATTCCGATGACGCGCAACATCTTCCCGGCAAATTTTTCCACGGAGCCCTTCTCAAGAAAGAAATCGACGGAAGAAAACCCGGGCCTGTTCTCTTTCATGTTGATTTCCCCTCTCCAGGAGGCCTGGTCTTCTTCCTTGAAACCGTCTCTGATACCGGAGCAGTCAGAATCAGCCTGGATAAGAAAGAACTGAAGACGTTTATGTTTTTGACAGGCCCGGCAAATCAGGGTCCGTGGGTCGCGAGCAGATTGTTAGGCAATGGACTGTATCAATGTGATTATAATAAGGAGTATAGCGTCGACATTCCCGCAGGGAAGCATGATGTAGTAATACAGAACATGGGAACGGACTGGTTGAGTATCGGCTACCTCGTGTTCACCGAATACTCCGACAGCATAGTGAGTCAGGAGTATGAGGACTGGAAGAGCTACAAGACGGGGTTGGACAATATCGGCGGGCGGCTGGAGCTGTACAGGGAGAAAGCTCACAAGGTGTACCTCCTGGAACCGGGAGATGTAAACTACGATCTCACGCCAACCCTGAAACTTCAGATTGAGAATCTTGAGCGGCTTGCGAAGCATCCCGCTCCCGTTGATTTCAATCTACTCAGGACCGAAAATGAACTAAAGGAATTGCTCGAGTATGTGGATTCTGGCAAAGAGTATGTCAAGCTCAAGAGGGGCAGGATAAAATTCGGATATATATCTGAAATAGACAGTACGGTCCAACCGTACGACGTGTTGATCCCGAACAGTTACGATCCATCCAGGAAATATGCCTTGATGCTTTCTCTGCACGGCTACCAGAATGAAATCCGAAAATACACCGATCTGGTCAGGGATGTCACGAAATCCGCCCTGGACTCTCTGGGCATCATCAAAGTCGCACTGTACGGGAGAAGAAACCATTCGTACCTGGGGGCAGCCGAGGAAGATGTGTTGACAGTCTTGACCAGGGTTCAAGCGAGGTATTCGATCGATTCCGACAGAGTCTATCTTACGGGTTCTTCCATGGGTGGGTATGGAACCTGGTTCATCGGGTTGAACTATCCTCATCTCTTTGCGGCCGTCAGTCCTGTCTGCGCTCCTTCGATGTTTGGAGGCACACCATTCCTCAATTCCATAAGTCCGATTGAATATATCTCAAATGCGCGGAATCTTCCGGCAAGAATATATCATGGTGCGATGGATTCAACTGTCAATGTCAAGAATTCGCATCGGATGGCCGACAGGTTGAAGGAGATGCAGTACGATTATGTCTATACGGAGTATCCTGATGTAGGGCATGATTCCTGGAATAGAGCCGATGCGGATGGCGATCGTCTCCCATGGTTGTTGAAATACACACGAAACCCCTATGCGGCGCAGGTCCAACATAAGGCTTTCTATCTGAGATACGGGAGAGCTTACTGGCTGCGGATAACAGGCAAGGGAGACTGGAACAAGTTCTCCGAAATCCAGGGAGAGATTACGGGCAAGAATGAGATTTCAATTCACACGAACAATGTATCATCCTTTTCGATCGATGCGAGACATCCGAGCTTGAACCCTGACGACCCGCTGAGAGTGATTATTGACGGGGACTCACTTGCCATTGACGATCACCCGGAAGGATTAGATTTTCATGCGTTGACAAAGTCGGAATGGACCGCGGGCAAACCGAGTGAAAAAGGTCTCGTGAAGAAGCTGGGGATGGAAGGGCCATTTGGCGCCGTGGAAACCGGGCCGTTTCTTCTTGTGTACGGAACAGGGAGACCCGATAAAGTCGGCCTGCTGAAGCACATCGGAACCATTTTGCAGAACGACTATTCCGATTCCGATATTGAACCTAAGTTGGTTCCGGATACCCTGGTGATCGAAGGAGGATTAGCGGAGAAATATCACCTCTATTTGATTGGCTCGCCGGATGAAAATATCTATTTGAAGAGGATAGTATCCCGTCTTCCTGTCTCCTTCAGCAAGGACTCCATGATGTTCAATGGAGTCTACAGCCGACTGGAAACAGGCTTCAAGATGATCTACCCGAATCCAGAGCAGACAGACAAATACATTCTCATTGACAAATACCCTGAATTCCTGCCCGGTATCGACCGGCTCGTGAATTATCCCGTGGCGGATTACCTTGTCTATTCTCTCAAAGGAGGCAGGTTCGAGGTTCTTCAGGATGGATATTTCGGTTCAGATTGGCGGGTCGCAAAATAGTCGTCCACTGGCAAGTGCATTCAGGTGTCAGGTTGATATGCGGGCAGGGAGGCGTGGGTCCGCGAACGCTCGTGATGATATCCCGGGCCGCTGATTGCAGGCATGCTCAATCGTACCATGAAGTGCAGCAATTCATCGCCTCCGTGGTGCGCTGCCAGGCGCGGACGGCCAAATGACTGAGAAGGCAAATCCATTGATTGCAGCCATGCCCGTCAAAGCCAATCCAACATAGACTATCACACGAATGTCATGATAGTACCCATACGCCATCAAAAGCACGCCCACGAGGAGAATTGCCGCAACAAATACGGTCCTCCTCGGTATTGCCTTCCGGGATGTGGAAAGTCTCTTTGGCATCTTGCGCTCCCGAATATAGGTTTGTCACCACTCACACGGATCTGACGAACTCTCATCGACAGCCTGAAGATCCGGCGATTATCGACGGGCCTCAGACGCTTGGCGCTGATGTGACATTTATCTGATGTGTCTTGAAAAGGCCTATGGTCTCATCATCAAACAGAGTGATAAGCGTGTAGATCCCCAGGGCCGTTCCGAAAGGAATATCGAAGAGGCTGATGCAGCCCACGACGGTCGCAAGTATCCGGGCCCATTCCTGGAATTTCAGAAGTCCGATTCCTGCAACAATACTCGGGAGGCTCAGAAGAAGCATGAGTCCTGCAGCGAGCGATCCGATCAACCCGAGAATGCTCAGCGCTGTGCTGTCACCACTCAGCGCCCCGATTGCCGTCAGCACCAGAAACGCTCCAATTCCAATCAGCAGCACGACACAGCCACGAACAATGAACAGAATCCCGAGAATGGTGACATGCTTGTCTTTGGTCATGGGTCGCCTCAGGAAAGTGTCTCATTTGAACGCGCACGATATGAACATCTGAAAGATACCCGGAGCAATCGCAATGTCAAGGTTTTCTGCCAGAGGTGCGGGAATTGAGAGATAAGAATCGAAATTGCCGACTCCCTGCATGAATGACCCCTGGTCTTACCCCCCTTCGCAGTCCTGGGTAAGCCCTACACAGTAAAAAGGTCTGCTCTTGCTGCTCCGTGAACTCATCGCGGGTAAGGAATTTCTCAGCACCACACCAGCCCCCCGATCAACCCGGAGCCAGGAGAAGCCCCCCAGGTGTCGAAGTGCGTTCGCTTCGATGGCCGACGAATCCCCGGCTCATCCTCCCGTGAACATGCCGGGCGGAATCATCTCCCCGTTTCAGCCCTCCGGTCCAGTCCTTCCACGGAACGATTCGTGTACCACGCGGGTTCGGAGAATAAAGCCCCCCTCTATGTCCGGTCTCCCAGAAAGGCGTTCAATGAGACCTCAAGTCTCAATCCGGTGTATATACATCTCCAGGAGGTCTGCATGACAGGTGCAAGCCAGGAATACGTTGTTCCCGCCCAGACTCGAATCGGGCACATCCATCTGAAGGTGTCGGATATTGACCGCTCGATCCGGTTCTACCGCGACGTGCTGGGTTTTCAGCTTACCACAATGTACGGGAACCAGGCGGCGTTTCTCTCGGCGGGCGGGTATCATCACCATATTGGCCTTAACACCTGGCACAGCGAGGGGGCGCCGCCAGCCCCCCAGAATACCGCGGGATTGTATCATGCGGCAATACTCTATCCGACGCGGAAAGACCTGGCTCTCGCGTTGAGACGGTTGCTGGACGCGCGGTATCCCCTGACGGGCGCCTCCGACCATGGCGTTTCTGAAGCGATCTACCTCCATGATCCCGATGGGAATGGCCTGGAACTTTACTGGGACAAGCCCCAGGAAGCTTGGCCTCACAAAGCGGATGGCTCGCTCGAGATGGGAACAAACCCCCTCGATCTAAGAGAACTGCTGAAAGAGGCCGAATGAAGGGACTGACCGTCCCACCCTCCCCTCCCCCCTGGAATCGTTACCCCTGATCGTAAACTGAATCCGGTAGGGAATTCTGGGCCAGGGGCGCGCCCTTGCGCCGAACGTTCCTGAACATTGGAGAATCCCTAGTTTTCCCCCAAGTTGATATAAAAAAAACGAATCGCACCCCCCAACCCGGAACTTTACCTGCTGTTACCGAGGTTCTTTTAACCAAGACTCCCCCCAGATATGTTGGCGTGCTCTCGTCGTAGTCGAGGGCAGAGTAATTCATTTGCACTCCAGGCATGAGTACGGCCAGACCCTCACGCTCCGGAACCGTGGTCTATCTTTACAGGCTGATGCAGTGGTTCCCGGTCTTGCTAGTCGGAGTTCCTCAATGATGGACTTCCGTTGCCTCAGCGCCTGGTATCATGGCTGATCCTTTGCACCGTCTGTCGGTCTGGCGCGTAGCGAATTGTCGTGTGTCACGACGCTTGGCCGATCAGGCCGGTGAGTGACCTTTGAGAAGAACCACTTGACAGGTCCAACCGGACGCTTTCTACTATGATCGGACGCTGGATGTCTTTTGCATTTTCGTACGTTCCCTTACGCACGTACGCCGGTCGCGCCGTAGTCCATGCTGCCCGGCTCTCCCTCCTGGTTGTTCTCCTCATCGCCATGCCAGGGTTTCTCCTGGCACAGACAGATCCCGCAGCGCTCAAGCGGGAGGCCTCGCGGCATGTTGATGCGGGGCGGTTCGGCGAGGCGATCGTGCTCCTGGATCGCTATATCAGCATAAGACCTGACGAAGCTGATGGCTACAGGCTCCGCGGCCTCTGCTACGAGGAGAGGGGGCAAATGGAACGCGCAGTCCAGGATTTCAGAAAAGCAGTGAGCCTGGACCCCGGCAACGCCCAGTTGAAGCTTCTCCTTACGCGCGCCGACAAGTCGCTCCATGGCACAGCGGCCCAACAAATTGAAGGGTACAGGAGAGAACTGGCGAGGAATCCCAATGCCGCAGGTCCATATTTGGCGATTGCGGAGGCGTACCGAAGCGTGGAATCATGGCAAGACGCCGAAAAATGGTACGAGGACTATTTCCGGCGGACCGAGGGGACCAGCGACGAACTCCTGAACTATTGCGAGGTCCTTGCAAAGACCAATGATCTTCAGAAGGGTGAGACAATCCTGCCACACTACATCGAGAAATTTCCGCAGGATTCGAGGCTTCAGTCCAGGTATGGCTTTTTCCTGCTATGGCTTGGCAAGTATGAAGCCTCCCAGAAGGCGTTCGAACGGGCCATAAACCTGAACCCCAACCTTGCGGAAGCGCACGACGGACTTGAACGGGCGCGCTCTTCGGAGAGCAATGCTCGAAGAACTGCTGCCGCGGCCCGGGAAGCACACGCTCAGTCGATCCCAGAGAATCCCGTCGACAGGCTCACGAGGGTCGTCCGGGGCAATCCCCACGATGAGGAGAACCGGTTCGCACTTGCGCAAACGCTGTACAAGGTCAACAGGTTTGATGAGGCGTCGCGTCAGCTCGATACACTCGCTCGGGGAGGAGCAGACAGCCTGCGCGTGGAAGACATGCGCCTCGCTGCAGCCATGCAGCGCGAAAGTGTCTACCGGAGAAGCATCCTCGATGATATGGAGGTCTTGAAAGAGGACCCGGAAAACAAACGGGTCATGCTGCGCTTGGCCGGATACTACGGGGAGCTCGGAGAATATCAGAACGCGCTTGATTACATGGACCGTTACCTGAAGGGCATCCCTGATTCCTCCGCGACCGATGTGAGGTTTCGCTACGCTCAGTATGCGGCCTGGGGTAAATATTTCGACAGGTCGCTCTCGGCCCTGGCCCCTCTTCTGAAGGGGACCCCGGGCAACCTCGACTACCAGCAGCTCCGGGGCCAGATCGCCGTCTGGACCGTCAGGGATCTTGACCAGGCTGTGAGATACCTGTCTAACGTCGTGCGCCTGTCGCCAGGCAGGGTTCAGGCTGTCCTGGCACTCTCTTCTGCGCTGGCCCTGGAGGGGAATCTGCAGGCTTCGAAGGATTATCTCGACCGTGCGCGGAAGCTCGAAGGTCCCAGCAGAGATGTGCGCGCTGCGCAGCAGCTGTATGATGATGCGGTCAAGACGGGAAGGGAGCGGGAGCTGTATGCTATTCTGGAGAATGCACGGGACCTCGTGGCCTCGGGAGATTGCCAGAAAGCCGTCAAGAAATACGAGGAGTATCTTGCCAAGGTGCCGGATCCCGGCAAAACGGTGATGCTTGCATACGCCGACGTACAGTCATGCGCCAAGAACCACATGAAAGCCATCCAGATCTATGACCAGATCCTGGAACAGGGTGTGGATTTCGACGTGGCCATGTTGAGGGCGAAGAATGTCCTCTGGAACGGTGATTCGCTGGGAGCGTTGATGGAATTCCGGAAGCTTTCCGCCCAGAAGCCCGAGGATTTCTTTGCCAATCTCTATTTGGGTGAATCATACCAGCGCCTGGGACGCTACCCCGAAGCCAGGGAGCTCTATCAAAAGCTGCTGGAGAAATCGAGTAGTCACGAGGAACAGGACCTCGTCCTTTCCAGGATGAAGTTTCTTCCCATCACGGGTTTCTCAGCGGTGCTCTCAGCATTTCCTACGAGGTTGGCTTTCTCCCCGCCGGCGACGTTCTATTCCGATAACGCTAAATTCAGACTCGCGAGCTACGGTGGTCGGATGGAGATCGGCCTTGCGCCCATGCTGTCGATCGGAGGCTCCTTCGGCAGGACTCAGTTGAGTTCGCTGACAAGCATCAGGTTTTACAACGCCTACAAAGGCCAGCTCTTTGTAAGACTCTCAGATCGCTTCACCATGGCGGGCGGGCTCGGAACACTTGAGACCCCCGGCAGGAAGGGACTCGCAATAGGCGATGCCAATGTCGTGTACGAGCGTCCGGGAATATTCCGGGTGGGGGGATACTTCGAAAGGACAGACGCGGCGATCATGCTCTATTCGCCCTTCCTCCTGGAAATCCCGTTCGCTGCCGAACTGTTCAAACTACAGGGCTACTATGTCTCACCATCCCATTTGCGCCTTGAAGGGTCCTTCAAAGCGATCATGGTCTCCGACGGCAACAATGGGTCGGAGTTCCAGTTTCGTATCGCCCATCTCGTCTTCGAAGAGTTCTATGCAGGTTATGAATACACATATAGCGATTTCAACCACGAGGCGCCTTTCATCCCGTTCACCAATCATGTGAACAGACTGTATTACGCGCCTCAGGTCCTCGAATCACACTGTCTCGTGGTCCAATGGCAGCCTCAGAAAGACCAGGAGGTGGCCTTTGGCCTCACTGGGAAAGTCGGCTACCTCCCCAAGTATCGAGCCTCGGTACGGGAGATGGACGGAGATCTGGATTACCGACCTATTGGGAATCTCGTCATGAACGGCTCACTCTCCCTGGGCAGCACATACAGGGATGACTCAAGCTACAACTTTGTCTCCTTTACGATCTCATTCTACTGGAGCGTCCTGTAGGGCGCCTTTTTTCAGGTCCAGTCCCTCTGAGAAGGAAACGGCAATATGTCCACTGCTGCACCATTGCTTCTCAAGACCCGGTTGCGGTTCAGGAATGTCTCGCACCGGAAGAGCGAAGGGAACAGGGGCGCACAGCTTCTCAGGCTGATCGCGGGGTCCGGCGCAGCCTCGCTGGTCGTCGGATTGGTGATTCTCTACACTCTGCCCAGAACGGTGCTCACGGTCGAGGGGTTGATCGTGCATGCTTCAGGGATAGCCCTGGCTCTCTTCCTCCTTGCTCTCTTGTTCAGATACTGCACTGTGCTGAGCTCGGCGTTCATCTTTGTGGCCCGCAACTCTCCGAAGACGGACAGGAAGTTCATCCCCTTTGTCTCAATCATCATCCCTGCCTACAACGAGGCGAAGATACTCCAGCAATCTGTCGAATCGCTGATTCATCAGGACTACGAGAGGTTCGAGATCATCATCGTGAACGACGGGTCCACAGACGATACGACTGCCGTGGCGGAAGCGCTCGCGGGCTACAGGAGCGGGAAATACGGACCGATCAGGATCGTCCTGATCGACAAACCGAACGGCGGGAAAGCCAGCGCTCTCAATGCCGGCGTCCAGTACTCAACCGCCGACCTCGTGCTGTGCATGGACGGCGACTCGCAGCTCGCTCCTGAAACCCTCAGGGTGTCGGTGAGACACTTCCTGGATCCTTCCGTGGGCGCGGTGGCCGGCAATGTCAAAGTGTTGAACCGCCGGAAGATTATCTCGACACTCCAGGCGCTGGAATACGTGGAAGGCTTGAACCTCCTCAGAAGCGCTCAGAGCGCATTGGGAATGGTCAGCATCATCCCGGGGCCGATCGGCGTCTTCCGGAAGGAAGCCATTGGCAACGCCGGCTGGTACTCCGACGATACATTTGCGGAAGATGCCGATCTCACACTGAACCTCCGCCTTTCAGGCTGGAAAATCCTCTATGAGCCCCGGGCGATTTCCTATACGGAAGCCCCGGAATCCCTCCACCAGCTCCTGAAGCAAAGGTACCGGTGGACACGGGGTATCCTCCAGTCCCTCCGCAAGCACCGGCGGGAACTCTTCCGACCGCTGGTCGATTTTAAGAATACCCTCGTCCTCTGGTCTCTGTTCTACGAGGCTATTATCTGGCCAACGATGAACATCTTCGCCAATCTTTTCTTTATCATTGTCGGCCTGTTCTTCGGCCTCTCCACGACCATCATCCTCTGGTGGGCGAGTATGGCCTTGCTCGATGTGATGACGGCCCTGTATTGCGTTGCCGTGGACCGGGAAGAGCTGCGGCTGGTTCTCTATGCGATTGTTTACCGCATGGTGTTCATCCTTATCGTCGACATCACGAAGGCGGCCGCCACCGTCGAAGAGTTCCTGGGAGTAGATATGACCTGGGGAAAACTCGAACGGATCGGCGCTTCAAGCCTCTAAGTCACTCACTTTCGGGTATACGATCATGGAACTGATACCGGTTTTTTCGCTGATCATTCTCGTTGCAACGATCGGCACATTCATCCTGGCAATCGGAGCGTATGTGATCTTCCGGGTGCGGGAATCCAGGGGAAGGGAGAAGCTGCCCCGCCGGGCCGACTCGTACGCCGCGGACGTCTTCGCCCCAGAACCACTCGATTCTCCCCAGCCGGTGACCGGTCCCACCGGAAGGAGCCGGCGGGATATCCCGGGGGACCAAAAGCTGATGCAGCTTCCCTCCGATGGATATGGACCAAGCGAAATCCCTTCACCCGATGACCGGAGACGCTGGCGATGAGCCTTCCGGATCGCCCCCAGGCCCATCCGTTCGTGTTCGGTCTTACCGGCGTGGCAATCCTGGGCGCCTCAATATGGATATTCCTGCTCATTCTGGAGAGCGTGTACGGACGATATGACACAGCAGATTTGCTCCCGACCATGAAGCGGCTCCGGGCGGCGCTAGGCTCAAAGCGAGTCGCCGTGGTCATGTCCCGCTACTCTGAACAGGTGCTGCCCGAAGGGAGCCTCTGGCTTCGAGACAACATCAATGCCTGGGATCATCTTCTTGCCTCCAGCGACCTTTCCTATGACCTGCTCGATGACCAGGCAGTGGAGACCGGACGGCTGGCCGACTACGGCCTCGTTGTCCTCCCGGGCGGCCGCGCGGTCAGCGACCGGGAAATCGTGGAAATCAAGAAGTACCTCGAACACGGGGGAAGCGTCTTTGCCACCGGCGGCACTGCATCGCTGACCGAGAAAGGCGAGTGGAGAGGGTGGGATTTCCTCTCCCAGGTGTACGGACTGCAGTTCACCGAAGAGATCAGCCCTGAGCAGGCGACCAGGCAGCTTACCCTCCGCGGGGGACTACCCGTCACCGCGGGCATCCCCACCGGCTACACCCTGAGCGTGGCGACATGGGACAAGCCGATCGCCTGCAGGGTGCTGGAGCCGCGCACGACTCAGGCTAGCACATGGTACAGCTCCCTGAGCGAAGGCGGGCTCGCGCGGGAAGCCATCGAGAAAACCGCGGGAACAGCGTTCGGGACATACGGCCGCGGCCGCTTCCTCTGGCTGGGATTCGAACTGAACGCGGTGTTGGGAGACCGGAATGACTATGTGTTCTTCGAGACGCTCTGCAGGCGCTCGCTCGACTGGCTGGCCTACACGCCAACGATCCTGATCCACGATTGGCCCTCGACCTACAAGGCGGCGGCCATGATTGCGGTCTCCGTATCGAACGAGCCGGCCAACGCAGTCCGGCTCATCGGCTCGTTCCAGGGTGAGAAAGTCCCGCTGACATTCTTCGTGGACCCGGATACTTCCACCGTGTCCCGCTCCCTTGCCTCGGCTCTGGCCTCCGGCGGCGACTTGGGAACGATGATCAGCACCGTTTCCTCAACCGGTTTGCAGGGTGGGGCCTCCATCCAGGTCTCTCCCCGGAAAACAGAGTCGGATCACCTGACGAGACTCCGTGAACACATTGGTGAGTTGGGAGGTTTTGCCGTTGCAGGAGCATACATCCCATCGGGATCCATCGACGAACCGGAGGTTTCTTCGCTGCGTCAGGCGGGATACAGATACCTCGTGGGAGACTTCATTTCCGATCGCTCAGTTCCGGGGATAGCCGTGAGGGACGGCCTTCCTCTTGTGACCATCGCGCGGACAGCGCGGGGAGATGAAGACATTATAAGCCGTTTCGGGCTTGCCGACACAGCCCTTCAGCTGTACACGTACAACGAGGACGCCGACCGCGTGCTCTTCCAGGGAGGGCTGTATACAGTACGCTTGCACTCGGACCTTCAGTGCCGTCCGGAATACGTCCGGGTAGTGAAAAACCTGGCACACTACGTCCGGAGCAATGGGTTTTGGCTGGCGACGGGGAGCGACATCGCACGCTGGTGGGTGAGCCGTAACGCCCTGGAAGTCAGCGCAAGGGTGCGCAGCAACCGGCGGATCGCGCTGGTCATGACAAACCCCTCGAATCTGGCCAGTGAGAATGCGGTCGTCCAGCTGAATATCAACAAGGCCGTGTCAAACGTTACCCTGACATCTGATATCCTCGGGACAACCGTGCCGCCGTACCGCTACAATCCGGCTACACAGGTGTTGGAAATTACCATTCCGTTCCTCGGCGGAGGCAAATCGCTTTCGCTTTTCGTCGATTACGACAACGTATCAGTCTGAACCATGACGAATGCTCGCACCTCAGGGATGCTCAGGAAACTTCATCTCTCAATCCCGGGTCTCTGCATGCTGCCGCTCCTCCTCGCCTCCGGATGCCTGGACCGCACACTAGACAATGGCATGACTCCTTTAACCCCTCCGGTCGCGATACAATGGCCTGTAACAGGCGATACCCTGAACCCCGGCGTGCTGGAGATCCGTTACGACATTCAGGGAGCCTCCGGTTTCGACCGCTGCGAGCTCTACGTCAACGATACGCTCCAGGGTACATTCGCTGTGCCTGTCGGCGGCATGAAGCCCTCCATCGTCTGGAAGGTGGACACGTCGCTGATCGGGGCCCGGGTGAAATACTATATCAAGGCATATGACGTCGACGGCAACGCGACAAGCAGCTCAACGATGACCAACATTCTGGTCATGGTAAGCCGCACACCTCCCGCCGCTCCGTACAACCTGGCACTGTGGAAAGTCAGCCCGTCCATGGTGAATCTGTCGTGGTTCGACTCCTCGTACAACGAGACGGGGTTGGAGGTGTGGAGGAAATCCGGCAGTGCTCCGTCCGTGATGATCCAGAGGCTCCCGCCCCATTCGATCAGCACCAATGACACTGGCCTTGTCAATGGGGTCTCCTACCGCTACGTCGTGCGCGCAGTGAACGCGTACGGCTTCGCGCAGTCGAATGAAGTAAGTACGGGGAACGATATTACGGCCACACTCGCGCCGACGAACCTGGTCGCCACAGCCCTTGGCACGCATCAGGTCCAGTTGCAGTGGGACGACAATTCGACCGCCGAGCTCGGCTTCGTCATCCAGAGAAGGATCAGCTCCGGATCCCTCTACAGTCAGATTGCTGTTACACAGCCTAACGTCACGGTCTATTCCGACACTGCTGGCTTGGTCGGCGGAACCTCCTATACCTACAGAATTGCTGCCCGGGGGCAGTTCGACCAGTCCGAATGGTCGAACGAGGAAATTGTTCTCACGCTCTACGTGGATACCGCACCCCCAACCAACCTGCTCGCGGAGTACCAGGCCGGTCCGCGAAACGTGAAGCTCTCATGGAGGAGCAACACGATCTACGATTCACAGACGAGGGTGGAGCGACGCTTGAACACCGCCGCATTCCTCGAGATCGGCAAGGTGGGATCGACCGTTTCGACATACATCGATTCGACGGTGCAAAACGGGTTCACCTACACATACCGCGTGAGGGTCTACTCCGTGGACGGCCACTTCACACTGTACTCCAACGAGGCCTCCATCGGTATCCCCTCCACCACGGGCAGCTCGGGAGGTTTAAGTGCCGACGAGGCAGCCATCCTGCGCCGGAACCGGTGAGCCGCCATGTCCCTCCTTCGAACTCTGCCCATGGTGCTTCTGGTGGCTTCGGTGGTGAACGCGTCGCCGTCTCCGTCGTTCTTCATACGGACCAACCAGCTGGGGTTTCGTCCGGATGACCTGAAGAGCGCAGTGATCCTCTCACACCAAGATCTTTCGGGAGGCCGTTTCGAAATCGTGCGAGCGGGGGAAAATGCCGCGGTGTTCAATGGCGGGATCGGCCGCACGCGTGGATCGTACGGAAAGTTTGAGTATCAGTACCGGGTAGAGTTTTCAATGTTTGAAGATCCTGGGATCTACGTAGTGAGAGTCCTGGGGGAGGCATCCTGTCCTTTCACGATCAATGAGGCTGTCTACGACAGGGTGGTGGATTCTTTGATGCTGTTCTTCCGCGTTCAACGGTGCGGATCTGCCGGCGCTCTCCTGCACGGTCCATGCCATCCTCACGATATCACCGGACTCATAACGGGGGGGATCGTCCACCGGAAAATGATCGGCGCCTCGGGAGGCTGGCACGACGCGGGCGACTATGTGAAATTCCTGAACACCACGGCCTATACCACATACACCTTGCTGTTCGCGTACGAGTTCGACCCAAAGGTCTTCAGTTTCGACCACGATGGCAATGGCGTGCCGGATGTTCTCGATGAGGCGACTGTCGGGCTGGAGTGGCTCCTGAAGCTCCGCCTGGGGGATCAAACGCTGATCACGCAGGTCCAGGACTTGCGCGACCACGACCAGGGATGGCGTCTTCCTGAGAACGATGAGTTGAGCGACGACCGGCCGGGCTTCACCGGGATGGGAAAGAACCTCATCGGCATCCTCTCTGCCACGATGGCGCTCGCCTACAGACTCAGGGTCAATGATCTCCATGACCACACATTTGCCGAACGGTGCCTGACGCTGGCCGAGAATCTCTACTCGGTCAGGAAGTCGGTCCCTGATCTCGATTCGAGCGGCTCCGGAATGTACAGAGATAAAGGGTACACAGGGAAGATGGCGCTGGGAGCCGTTGAACTCTATTTGGCAACAGGCAGGGCCGCCTATTTGTCGGATGCGAGGAAGTACGCAATGGCGGCTGGCTCCGATTTCTGGTGGAGCTGGGGGGACATCAATTCGTACGCACACTACCGGCTCGCGTCCCTGGATACGAAGTTTGGATCCTACGTGAAGAAGAATCTCCTGGCTTCGAACGATCTTTCACACAGCCATCCCTTCGGGGAATCGGCTACAGGGACCTGGGGCTCCTGCAACGCCATGCTCGGCGCGGCCCTCCAGGCGGCTCTCTGGAAACGGCTGACCGGCCAGTCCGTGTTCGACACTCTCGCCGCCCGGCAGCGCGACTATGTGCTCGGCTGCAATCCCTGGGGGGTCAGCTTCATTTCAGGCATAGGGGTGAACCCGGCCGCTCACTTCCATTCGCAAGTTGCATACCTCAACGGAGGATACCTCCCCGGCGGTCTGGCCGCCGGCCCGGTAACCGCCTCGGTGCTCAGGCAGTACTCCATCAAGGTGGAGCGACCCGACCCCTATCAGGAGTTTCAGACCGAGGAATCCGTGTACAGGGACGACCGGATGGACTATGTGACGAACGAACCGACAATCGCCGCAGCGGCGACGGCCGTGTTTGTCATGGGATGCCAGTCCAGCCGCGGACGGAGCCATGTCACGAACTGACTACACGCTACGGCCGGGGCCGGGCCGCCTGTTTCCCCGTCGGCTGCTTCTCCTGGCATGCATTCTTCTCACGGCCGCAGTAATGCGCTCTTCCGGCGAGGCGGATTCAGGCGCCTCCGCCGACCGCTGTCCTCCGAGCCGCACCATTCCAGGTGGATTGCCCCACGATGAAACGCCCCAGTTCATCCTTGTGACCTTCGACGATGGAATCACCCCCTTTGCGGAGAGTCTCATTCAGCCCGTTCTGCAGGATCTGCACAACCCCGATGGGTCCAAGGCCCATTACACGTATTTCCTCACGAGGGTGAATACCGTAGCCGCGCTCGCCAGACAGAGGTACCTCGAGGGGAATGAGCTTGCAAGCCACACCATGACTCATTCAACGGGGAACCAGACCAATGCGGCAGAGTGGCTGTGGGAACTGAACGGACTGAACAGATTTCTCGTCGATACGGTCGGGATCCCTTCGAACCAGATCGCAGGGTTTCGCGCCCCTGAACTCGCCACGAATGGAGCAATGTGGCGGACACTGCTGAACCTGCAGTTCATCTACGACGCAAGCCTTCCGGAAGTTATCGCAACCCCTCCTCGCATTTCCACCGGATTGGATTCTTTGGTCTGGCCCCATACCCTCGAGGGTGGGTCCGGGACATCATGTTCCTCCGGGAACTGTCCGGATACTTCTCTCCCCGGTCTCTGGAGCATCCCTCTCTGGATGTTCTACGACACGCTGAACAATGAGGTGGGGGCTATGGACCCCGCTGCCGGAGATGACTCCCTGTTGCAGGAGGTGTTGGAGTTCACTTTTCAGAAGCGTTACAATGGCAACAAATGCCCGCTCGGGTTGTTCATGCATGCGGGTCAGCTGGGACTTCCCGGACGGCGGCAGATCCTCACCACATTTCTTCAGGAAAAACTCAAGCTTCCCGATGTCTGGATGATCACCATGCGTGGGCTGATCGAGTGGATGCGCAATCCCGTTCCGGTTTCGCAGCTTTCCGCCTGGTTTGCCCGTGGCGCGGATCGCGGTTCCGGCCGGCCTGACTTGGCCCCGCCTCCCAGCGTCTCACTTGCCGCCCCGGATGATGGATCTCCGATATCACCAAAGACCGCTCTGTTGCAATGGGACGTTCAGCTGAAATCCGCGGCGTATCAGCTTCAGGTGTCGAGTGCCTCCGATTTCTCCCAGAACGTTCTTGATTCTGCCGGAATTTCGCGAGCCTCATACTCCTTCAGGATCCCCGCAAGTCCGGCGAGCTACTTCTGGCGGGTGAGGGGCGTGAATACACGCGGGCCGGGAGATTGGTCCTTGCCCAGAACCTTCACCAGCGGGGTCTTGTCGCATGTTTCAGAATCTCCGGCGCGGCCGCTCGAATATGGCCTGGAGCAGAACTTCCCCAATCCATTCAATCCGAGTACCGTCATCAGTTGCAGTTTTCCATCGTCCGGCCGGGCGCGCCTCGCAATCTACGACATGCTTGGCCGGGAAGTCGCCGTGCTGATCGACGGCCCGGTCCAGGCTGGGCGGCAGGGAGTGGTCTGGAACGCCGCCGGAAAAGCGAGCGGAACCTTCCTCTGCAGGCTGGAATTCGACGGAACGAGGTCCACCCTGACCCGCAAGATCGTTTTTCTCAAGTGAATGTCATTTCGCTCAGAGCTTGCCTGTGCCGGCCGGCATACAAGGGCGCCCCTTCATCCAGCCGGGGGCTTGCGTGATCAGGATTCCTCTCTCGCGTAGTGCCGTCATGGCTCTGCTCATCCTTCGCGCCGCCGTGGCGGCCGGACCGCCCGATTCACTGCCCCCCCGTCTCCTGGTTGGATACTGGCACAACTTCACGGACGGGGCCGGTGGGTTCCCGCTCGCCGGAGTTCCCCCGGCATATGACGTGGTGGACGTGGCATTCGCCGAGGCCTCGCCTTCCGGCTCTACTATCACGTTCATCCCCGCCCCAACGATTTATCCATCCTCCCTGGATTTTATCGCCGATGTGGCCGCATTGAAGGCGAGAGGCAAGAAAGTGCTGATTTCTATTGGCGGCGCGAATTCTGTGGTGCAGCTGAAGAATGAAACCGACATCCAGAGTTTCGTTTCATCGATGTCCTCGATTATCACTACATTCGGTTTCGATGGGGTGGATATCGACCTTGAAGGGCCGTCGATCTCGCTGATCAACGGGGACACCGACTTCAGAAATCCGACGAGCCCTGAAATCGTCAACATGATCAGGGCGGTGAATCTTCTCATCGATCAATTCCCAAACCTGCTGCTCACCATGGCCCCCGAAACAGCCCACGTGCAGGGGGGCATTTCGAAGTATGAGGGCACCTTCGGGGCCTATCTGCCTCTCATCTATGCCCTGCGGACCCGGCTGACGTTCATTCATGTGCAGGACTACAATACAGGCTCGATGTATGGCCGCGATGGCAAGGTCTATCAACCCGGAACCGCTGATTTCCATGCGGCGATGGCAGATGCCCTGCTTGCCGGATTCCCCGTCGATGTTTTCAAGCAGAAATCCAATTCGTTTCCCGCTCTTGCCCAGAACCAGGTCCTCATCGGCCTTCCGGCCTCCACCAATGCGGCGGGCTCGGGGTTTACCCCCTCCTCCGTCATGCTCTCCGTCCTGGACTACCTCATGAAGGGGAAGCCGTACGGGGGGTCTTATCATATTGCCAACCCAAAAGGATACTGGGGGTTCAGGGGGCTGATGACCTGGTCGATCAATTGGGATGTCTTTAGTAACCTGCAGTTTTCGAATGCCTACAGGACATATCTGGATACCGTTGTGACTGCGATTGAACCCGGACAGATCTCAAATCTCGAGCCCTCCGGGTTCGCACTCGATCAGAACTATCCCAATCCCTTCAACCCATCGACCGTCATCGGCATGCGATGGCCGGCTTCAAGCCGGGTCAAGCTTGCAGTCTACGATATGCTCGGGAGGCAGGTCTCTGTGCTCATGGACGGGGTGTATACGGCCGGCAAATACACCGAGACGTTTGACGCAAGAGGATTGGCGTCCGGAGTTTACCTCTGCAGACTCTCCGTCAACCCTCTCGCCTCTGCGGCGGAACATGATGGGGGGCGGCCCTTCGTTGCCTCCCGGTTCATGACTCTCGTGAAGTGAGTGCCAAGCTAAGCTGTT
>PMBF01000014.1 GCA_003152875.1 Ignavibacteriota bacterium
TCGAAGCGGGACACTTTGAAGTGATTGAGGACTTTCCGAACTCACCTCACACGAGTCACATTGTGCTGCTTCAGTCTCCAAGAGGATAATCAATGGCACCTCATCATCCCCACAGCCCTTCGGGCGGTCTTTTCGAGAAGAACCTCTTTGTCGCCATACTCTTGAACTTCCTCATCACCGTCATCGAGATTATCGGCGGGATTGCTTCCGGAAGTCTCTCCCTCCTCTCCGATGCCATTCACAATTTCAGCGACGGGATCGCCATTGTCGTCAGCTACGTTGCAATCCGGCTGAGCAAGAGACCGCGCACCCTCAAATATACATTTGGCCTCAAGCGTGCCGAGGTTCTAGCTGCGATCATCAATGCGAGTGTGCTCATGATCATCAGCTTCTTCCTCATCAAGGAGGCAATTGAGAGATTCTCAATCCCAACCCCGATCACAGGACACCTGATGCTCGCCGTTGCGGCTGTGGCGTTGCTTGCCAATATCGTGGGAACCATGTTGCTCAAGCGGGGGGCAGACCAGAACATCAACATTCGTGCTGCCTACGTTCATCTGGTGAGCGACGCCGTCTCCAGTCTTGCGGTCATCATCGGTGCGATCTTCATTATAGTATTCAGGATCACCTGGATCGACCCGGTGCTCACGATCCTCATTTCCATCTACATCCTCAAAGAGACATATGAGATCGTCAAGCAATCCGTTGATGTCATCATGATGTCTTCTCCGGCTGAGATTGATATGAATCAATTGCAGCAAGCGGCAGAAACGATTCCCGGCGTCAGGAACATTCACCACGTTCATGTTTGGAAACTGAACGACTCCGACATTCATTTTGAAGCACATGTCGACGTGGATGATGTGCCCGTGAGCCGGACGGCCGATATACGAAGAGAAATTGAACGGCGCTTGCTCGAGAAACACGACATTACTCATACGACTCTCCAGTTTGAATGCGATACGTGCCGCACAAAGGAATTGGTGTGAGCGACTCCTGGTAGTACCACACGCAAACGCGATCGAAGGATACACCAATGACAATCGCAGGAATGGCAGACAATGGCTCGCCCGTCAGCCAAGATCGCAGATGAGCATTCCGGCATTCATTCAATACAGGGCTCACGCGACTGCGCGCTTGCACATTCCAGCTGGGATAAATGCCGTCTGGTGAAACAGAATAGCCCAAGTCTTCATTCGACATGACCAATTCACCAGAAAACGCCATTTCACCGAGACCTTTTTGAGGCTACACCGATGTACGTTCCGCAGAAAGTGTTTTTCACCAAGGGAGTTGGTCGGCACAAGGACTACCTCCAGTCGTTTGAGCTGGCACTGCGCGATGCCGGAGTGGAGAAATGCAACCTCGTGACCGTATCCAGCATACTGCCACCGAAATGTAAACGTCTTCCGGTATCAGAAGGCACCAAACTTCTTGAGCCCGGAGCATTGACATTCGTGGTGATGGCCCGGAATGCCACGAATGAACCGAATCGTCTTGTTGCTGCATCTATTGGCGTGGCCCAACCCGCTGATGAGACAGCTTATGGATACCTGTCAGAGCACCATCCGTTTGGTGAAACAGATGAACGCTCGGGTGAATACGCTGAAGACCTTGCAGCCACCATGCTCGCAACAACGCTCGGCGTGGACTTCGACCCCTCGCTTGCATGGGACGAGCGTGAAAAGCACTACAAGATGAGCGGCAAGTTTCTGAACACGTTCAACGTCACTCAGTCGGCAGAGGGTGACAAAGATGGCAAATGGACTTCCGTGGTCGCAATGGCGGTACTCCTCTCTTGAGGTTTCCGATATCTGAAGAGGGACCCCGCCCGCTTGCATGACACAGAGAGCTGCAATTGCGCAACGCGAGTTCCTTCGTAGGCCTGCGCATAGGATCGTGACATTTGGGGAAAGAGAGGAGATGGCGTGAATTCGACGCAGGGACAAATTCCAGTCGCACCGGATGAATTTCATTCAACTTGCTTTGTCTGCGGAAACGGCAATCCTGATGGGATCCGACTGCAATTCGTACAACACGGCGATCACTTACACGGTGAAGTGGTGGTGGAACACCATTTTCACGGTTATGAGGGAATTGTGCATGGTGGCATAGTCGCCTCCATCCTCGATGCGGCGATGGTGCGTTGCCTGCACGGCGTGTTCGGCAAAAATCCTTACACATGCAGGCTTGACGTCCGCTACTTCCGAGAGACACCCATTGGACACCGAATTGTTGTCGATGCGCATGTGACATCACACCGCCGAAACATGTGCTGGGCTGAAGCGGAAATGCTCCTCGGTCAAGGTCGCTGCGCTCATGCCAGCGGAATTTTCAAGTTAGCCTGACGAGGAGAA
This sequence comes from Ignavibacteriota bacterium, assembly GCA_003152875.1. Classification (GTDB taxonomy): domain Bacteria; phylum Bacteroidota; class Ignavibacteria; order UBA10030; family UBA6906; genus Fen-1262. The sequence continues at coordinate 2,358 of PMBF01000014.1, forward strand.
ACATTCAGGGGAAGTGCAGGAGAAGAAAGCTCAAACGCCACACCCAGGTCGATACGGTCCCAGCCAACACACCATCCATTGCTATCCTTGTTCGATCATTTGAAGAAAATCATCTTGATGCCGATCCCAAGAAGAGCTACACCGAAGACTTTCTGTAGGACCTCGTCTGAAAGGCCGGTAGCAAACCGGGCGCCGATAAAGCTGCCAAGAACAAAGCCAGCACAGATAATTGCTGCGACTTTCAGGTTCACATATCCCTGCCTATAGTAGACCCAAGCGGCGAGCAATCCGATGGGGGGAACGAGCAAGGCCAGCGTGGTGCCCTGTGCCTGATGCTGAGTCATGCCGAAGAGGAGCACCAATGCGGGAACTATAATTATCCCGCCGCCGAGCCCGATCAGACCGCTGAAAAGACCGGCGAGGACCCCGAGCAGAAGCAAAGGAAGGATATCGGACATGAGGCACTTCTCCTTTGAATGGGCAGCAACTCCCGACAGCTCCCCTGAAACAAAGGCGTCTATTCTCCCTCCGAAAACGCCTTGGGGAGTTAGCGGTGCGCCCCTATGCTCACGGCATCATGAAGGGCCCAGCCGGGCCGAGTGAAAGTGGTGGTGACACTTAGGCGGGAGATCCGATGAGGTGCCGGCAGGCTCGATGGAGGGCAAAATCGGATCTCCAATCGAGAATTGCAAGCGACCCTCCATGTGGGGCCAGAAGTTTTTCTCACCAAGCGCCGCAGGATGATCATCGAGATCATGTCGCAGATTCGACATAAACATCGGATCACAGGATTTACCAGGGGGAGTGGTCCGTTCCGCTTCTCCTTGTACCTGGCTTCTTCAGTCATCGATCAGACGCGGCTCTCAAGCCTACGACATTTCAGCTAACTGACCGCAACAGCCTCTTCCACGCTGCCGAGCTCACCGACGGTGTGGAGATAGTCCGTTGCACTCAAGGCCGCAATGGTCCCATCAGCCACCGCAGTGGTAATCTGCCTGTATCTCTTCGCGACCGAGTCTCCGGCCGCGAAAACGCCCGGAACGTTTGTCTCAAGGAGAGGGCTCACAATGATCTCTCCAGACTGATTGAGGTCAACGAGCCCCCGCAGTGTCTCGGTGTTGGGGACATAGCCGATGAAGACAAACACTCCATTAATGAAAGTTTCCGTGATCTGGCCAGTGGACAGATGCCTGATTCGCACTCTCTCAAGCGCCTCACTCCCCAAAAACTCTGCAATGGTCGACTCCATGATGAATCGGATTTTGGAGTTTTGTCGTGCTTCTTCAACCGCGTGAGGAAAAGCCTGGAAAGTATCGAATTGGTGAACGATGGTTACCGAGGCAGCGTATTTTGTCAACGATACAGCTTCCTCCAGCGCCGAATTCCCTCCGCCGACAACAATGATGTTCTTGTCCTGAAAGAAGTCGCCGTCACAGGTGGCGCAATACGAGATGCCTTTCCCCCTTAACTCCTCTTCCCCCGGGACACCGAGGGGACGCGATCTCCCGCCCGGCGCCAGAATGATCGCAGGAGCTGTGAACGTTTCCCGGCCGTTGATCTCGATCGCTTTGGTTTCTCCGCCGAGATCCATTCTCGTGACAGAGATGTTCGATCTGATCGTGCAGCCGAACTTCTTCGCCTGGTTCTTCATGGTTGTGGCAAGTTGATACCCGCTGGCGCTTTCAACCCCGGGGTAGTTGGCCACTTCGTGCGTGAGGACCATCTGGCCGCCCACCGCACCTTCGTTCAGGAGAAGCGTGCGCATTTTCGACCGGGACAGGTAGATCCCAGCAGTCAATCCCGCCGGGCCGGCGCCAATGACAATGGCATCGAAAGACGCAGGGCTCATTGTGCGACCACTTTCGCAGGGAACTGAGTGTCAAGAATCGAGGTGATCTGGTCCCTGTTTTGAATGCTGCTGGTTGCTTTGACAACCTTCCCATTCTTGAAGTAGACGGTAAAGGGGAGACCCTGGAAGTTTCTGCATTCGGGCAGCTTCCTGATGACAGTGGCATCGGCAGAATCAAACTCCATGTCGCGGAACGCCACACGGGGATATTCGCCCTGCAGGTCGTCCATGACCTCATAAACAGGGATGCACATCGGGCCCATTCGTCCGCAGCACACCATCACGTTTTCATTCTTTGCAACGGTCTCTTCAAGATCTTTTGCCGAAAGCAAGTGCTTCAGATTGGTCTGCAACATGGTGATTCCTTAGAATTGTTCACGGATGAGATGCACCAGGATGCATGGAGGGTCTCCGGTGCCGGATGTCAACGCAGAATAAACATGGCACCGAGTAACGCGCCATAGATGGTGCTGAGCCATGGACTTCTCGTTATCGGACAGAAGCCGGTCTTGCAGCCGACAACACGATAGAAGAGATAACCTCCAGCGGCCCCAACAACCACAGGACTTATCCGCCAGACCCAGGCCAGAATAGATACCAACTCGAGTGTTTGCATAGTGTTTGCTGAATCCCCTCCCCTTGTTACTGTGAGATGCAGTGACCAGTCAAAAGGGGGCATCACATAATGAGGGAACTTGCAGCCGGTGAAAGCGTCCGGAGCAAAAGGCCCGGCTCCGGATCCAGGTCTCCCTGATACAGGAAGACTGTGGGCCAAGCGGACGAACAGCCTGGAAAAGAAGACTCCGAGATTATCGGGCAGGAACACACTGCTTCCCACTGACTCCTTTTATGACCTCTGTGCATCATATCGGTAAGGACTCGTCTGTTTCTTGAGTTTCTCATTTCGTTTTCCGAAGGAACCATAAAGGAGGCGTCCACACAATGCCGATCTACGAGTATCAGTGTTCCGGGTGCGGAAAGAGCTATGATGTGTTCCACAAAGTGCGGGAAGTAGAGGAAGATGTCGTGTGCCCTGGCTGCGGTTCGACGAAGCACGTGCGCCTCATCTCCGCTCCTGCATTCAGCGTGAAAGGAAGTGGTTCCTCCGTGTCCGATCCGGTCCCGTCATGTACCGATGGGTCTTGTTGTGGTGGAAGCTGCGGCCTGAACTGATTCTGTCGCTGATCATGATCATACGCGGAGAGCACGATGAAAAAAAGCAAACCTGTCAAGAGAGGGTATGGGACCTATTCCTGGATGGTGCTGGCGGTCGTCGCGCTTGTGGCCGGCTACTACCTCATCACCCGGAGCACGTCAAAGGGAACAAGCAGTTTCAGGCCGGAATTGCCGCCAAGTGCAACCCTGGGAGCCGCTCCCGCCTTCACGCTGCCCGATTTGAACGGTAAGCCTGTTTCCCTGACCGATCTGAAGGGGCATGTTGTAGTCCTCGATTTCTGGGCCACATGGTGTCCGCCATGCAAACGCGAGATTCCGGATTTCATCACACTGCAGAGTGCGTATGGATCCCAGGGGCTCCAGATCGTCGGCATCGCACTGGACGAACAGGACAAGGTGCAGGCCTTTGCCCGTCAGAACGGGATGAACTATCCTGTGTTGTTTGGATCGGATGAAGTATCGAGGAGATACGGTGGAATCGACGGAATCCCGACGACGTTTGTCATCGACCGGAACGGCAAGATCGTCAACAGGTTTGAAGGGTTCAGACCGAAAGAGGTGTTTGAGGAAGAAATCAAGAAACTCTTATAGGCGAACGCGATCCGTGAGCTGGAACATGAGGGAAACCCGCTTCAACACGGATTCCCCTATTCGCTTCACGCGCGATCCACAATTTCAGTGCGAATTGGGTCCTTGGGCACTCAGCTTCCGGACTGGGGAAGAAAGTCCCCTTCCCTGTGAGAATCAGCTCCTTTTTTCGGGAGAATCAGCTCCGTAGATCCTCTTCACGTACCTCAAACCCTGCGCGCTCGAGCGCACGGCAGGCCATATCGATGGCCGCCGGGTCGACGTTGTTGGGAGGGGGAGGAGTCTCGGGAATCTCCCGGCATTCCCGCAACACTTCGTCCGACAGCGAGCCCAGCAGCTGCTCGCAAGATTCGTAGATCCCTCCGGGCCCGTCTTCCAGGAGATGATGCTGGAACAGCACGGTCCGNNGCATGTTCGAATCGCACACGCCTTGCAGTCAGGAGCGGCTTCCCTCCCTTTGCCTCCACTATTGCCGGAAGCACGTTCCTCTCCTCCATCGCAATGTGCCGAAGCAGGCCGGCTCGGAATTCATCGTAGAGGGGTTGTTCGATCTTCCCTTCGCCCGCCCGGCTGAGAAGCCTCTCCAGACGCTTATGATCCGCATAGAAGAATTCGCTCAAGGCAGCCATGTATGACCTTCCACTTGTTAACCCTTCCTCATGATACGATCCTTTTTTGTGGAATTCCTATCCTCATCTGGCTGAGCCGCAGCCGATCTCCCGGCGATACCCGCTTGAATCTGGAGCCTGGACTCCGTACAGTGATGGACAATGAACACACCGTCTTTCTCACTCTCTCGCGGGATCCTTCCCCGGACTCTCGCCCTCACTCTTGCCGTTTTCCTGGGCCTGAGCGTGATTCCGGGGACAAGAACGCTCCAGGCACAAACCCGCGATTCTCTCTTCCCGCGCGTCCTGATCGCCTGGTCCGCCACAACACGCGGGGCCGACTCTCTCGACCAGCAGAGCTTCCTTACCGCACTCAGAGTGACGGGTTTGCGCCCACGGATCGTGCCCGCTGAGAGCCTGGCCACGACCGACCTGTCGGCTGTCTCCCTTCTCGTCATTCCGAATGTTTCCGCACGGACTCTCGGCCGCGCCGCAAGCTACCGGGTCCTTAAATTCCTTCGCAACGGGTTGAAACTCGTTTCCGACGGCCCGAGCCCGCTCATGCGGGAACTCGGCATCGCCTTCGGCCCGGCGGAGAGAGTGTTCCGCGTTCACGACCACACACGCCCCCCGGCTGAGATCCGATGGCCTGACACCCCGGGTGTCCGCGTCGTTCGTGGGAAAAATCCTGATTCCGCCACTGTTCTGTATTCGACCTCGAAGGGACGGCCCCTCGCCCTCCTCGTGCGAACGGGAAATGGTCTCGGCCTCTGTTTCGCGCCCCTGTTCGATCCCTTGACCGGAGAAGGATTTGGCAGGTTTCCCTCGCTGCCGGATCTCCTGGTACGCGAGCTCTCGGTGATTCCCCCGATCCGCCGGAATGCTGCCGACGCATACTTCGACCCTGGCTATAGGGAATCGATCCCGCCGGTGAAGCTGGCGGCGCTCTGGAAGAAATGGGGAATACGGACCGTGCATATCGCCGCATGGGATTCTTACAGCACACCTTCCTATCCTTACCGCGCCCTGCTGAAGGCCCTGCATGAGGCCGGCATACTCGGCTATGCGTGGCTGGAATGGCCCTATATCGGGAAAGGATTCTGGGACCGTCATCCCGAGTGGAGGGAAAAGAACGCGCTTCTGCAGGATGCCCATATCGACTTTCTCTACCTGATGGACCTGCAGAATCCGGACTGCATGCAGGCCGCGAGCCGCGATCTGACCGGGCTGCTCCAGGAGGATTGGGACGGCATCGACGTCGCAGAATTCTCGATCACAGGAGGAGTTGATCAGGCGCTGGAAGGGCCCGGAGATGCATCGGCCTTCACCGGCTTCACGGACATCTCACGGCAGAACTTCCGCTCGCAATACGGTTTCGACCCCCTGCAGCTTTTCGACCGCGGTTCTCCCCGCTACTGGAAGGCGGACAGCGCCGGCCTCGGGAAGTTTTACCGTTTCAGGATCCAGACCAATGACCGGCTTCTCAGACAGATGATGCGCACACTCGACAGCCTGAACCGGTCGGGCAGTCGTCAGTGGGAGCTCATGCTCACGGTGCTCGACAACACTCCGCATCCCGAAGCGGAGCAGCTTCTGGCCACCTCCATGAGCTCGGTCATTCAACTCGTGCGGGAATTCGGCTTCACACTCCAGGTGGAGGATCTGGCAAGCCAGTGGGTCCAGCCTCCTGACAGATACACGAACCTCGGCGCCCACTACAGGAATATTCTGGGATCACGCGACTTCTCCATCGATATCAACGTTGTCCCGTCCCACACCCTCGATCAGACCGTCTTCGCCACCGAACAGGCGATTGGAGCGGAGCTGGCCAGGCAGTGGGAATCGGCATCAGTCCATGCATCGAGGGTCTGCTTCTATGCGGAGAACAGCGTCTACGAGCCCGACTGGGACTTCCTCCCCTTTTCTTTCGCCTCCCGGATCGAGGCATCGAAGCGCGGTGACACAATAGTGGTGAATGCCCCGGAGACGGGCATCTTTTCCAATCCTTCACTTCCGCCCCGATGGCTTCTCGATGGACGGTCCTGGCCCGCCGCCGGGCAGGGATTCGTCATCCTTCCGAAAGGGGCTCACACGCTTCTGCCTGACCTTCGTCCCCCTCATGGCAGCCGGGCCCTCGCACTGCTCGACATCTCCGACGAGCTTCTGGCGTGCAGCTCCGCCGGAGACAGTCTCTCCATCGATTATGAAGCGCCTGCCCGTTGCGCCATCACACTCAGCAAACCGCCTTCGCACATCGCTGTCGACGGCATTCCCCTGACCGTAAAGGCCGCCTCCGGCAACGGAGGGGCTGTCATCCTCGCTCCGCGCGGCCGCCACCGGATTATTGTCAGAGCGACGGACTGAGCCCGGACCACGGGTTTCACTCTCGAGCTGCGCCTAACCCTGCCAGAACGGGAATTCCTGGCCTGCCTCGCCGGCAATACAGCCAAATCCCGCCGGTTCCCTCCTCCCAGCGCGTTGCTCTTGAAACTCACCCCATATCCATGTATCATGGTGCTCATGATAGCGTTGTCCATCCCCGAGTGGGAATTCCTTCTTCTCTCCGTTCTCGTCTGTGGCTATGCTGCCGGCGCGCTTCTTCCTCCTGTGCTGAGCGTCATCGGGATCGCTCGAGGCAGGGCCCCTGACAGGCCCGCGCGTGTTGCCGGCACTCTCGGGTTTCTCCTCTCGCTGTTCGCCTCGCTGGCGGGCTGTCTTCTCTCCCTGCTTATCCTCCTTACCGGCCAACCGCTCCATCTGGAACTCCCGCAGACGCTTCCTTTTGGGACCATGGCCCTCCATGCCGATGGGCTCTCCGCCTTTTTTCTGGGGGTCATATGCCTCCTCGCTGGGGTCGTTTCCATCTATTCCATCGGCTACACAACCGAGTTCCGTGGACGAAGGAACATGCCGCTCTTCCTCTTCCTCTACAACCTCTTTCTTCTCTCCATGGCGGGGGTGGTCCTGGCCGGACACGCAGTGGTCTTCCTCATCGCCTGGGAAGGGATGTCGCTGGCGACGTTCTTTCTGATCAGTTTTGAGCACGAAGACCCCGCCTCCAGGCGGGCGGCGTTTCTCTACGTGGTCATGACCCATATCGGGACTGCCTTCCTTGCCGCGATGTTCGTGACGCTCCACGCTGCAAC
>PMBF01000096.1 GCA_003152875.1 Ignavibacteriota bacterium
CCTAGAGCGGCCAGCAAGACTATCATGAAGACAGCAATGGCGAACGGCATCAGGAGCGGCGAGCGGGTATAGGGCGTAGCCGCTTCCGGCCCGGTCATATGATCAAGACGCGAGATGTCCACCGCGTCAAGATGGTCAAGGTCCTCGATCAGTGCATGCATGCCGGGATAGCGGTCGTCCGGCTTGCGCTGGAGGCATCGGGCGACAACGGCCGCGAGCTGAGGCGACACATCCCGTCGCTCCAGGTCCAGGCGCGGTATCCGCGAATGGAGATGCTGGGCTACGACCGCCAGGGTGTTGTCGCCCAGATATGGAAGCTCGCCCGTCAACATCTCAAACATCATGATTCCGAGAGAGTAGAGATCAGATCGCGCGTCGCCACTCTGACCTTCGATTTGTTCAGGGGCCATATACTCCGGGGTTCCGGCAGCGCCGCTCTCTGTTCCGTTCCTCCGTCGGTGTCCATTTTTCCTCAATGCGAGGCCAAAGTCGAGAAGGACTGGCTGGCCCTGCGCGGTGATGAGGATGTTCTCCGGTTTGACGTCTCGATGGATGACCCCGTGCTCATGGCAGTAGACGAGCCCTTCGGCGATTTTACGTACGAGGTCAACGGTGTCTTGAGGGGTGATCGGCCTTGCTCTCACGAGCCGATCCCTTAATGATTCTCCGTTAATCAACTCGGTGACAAGGTACGGCATGCCCTTGAAGAGTCCCGATCCAATGCCCCTTTCCACGGCAGGGTGATTCAGCGTGTTCACGATCTCCATTTCCTGCTGAAATCGGGCGTATGTGGCCGGGTCCCCGATGAACATGACATCAGGGACCTTCAGGGCCACTTCCATGGAGTGGGCGGGATCGTATGCTCTGTAGACATCCCCCATCCCTCCACGGGCGATATGGCCCAGGATCTGAAAGTGATCGAACTGGTCACCAATCTGGAGCATTCTGAAACCTCGCAAAGTTACACTTCTGTTGTCTCTTGTGTCAAACCGCGACAACACCCTCAAAACATCGCCACAATCCCCACGAGGAATGTCATCTGGCCGGTCTCCGTGTTCACATTCGTCTTTTTGTCGAAAACCGGCGCATTGGAGAAGTCATAACGGCCCTCTCCCCTGACAAGGAGCGCATCCGCAAACTTGTATTCGTATGTTGCCGTCACTTCCTTCACGTCGAGCTGAGGAACCCCGAGACCGGTGGCATATCCCTGGGGATCGTCGAGAATCTCCGCACGTACGGCGAAAGCGGACTTGGGATTGAAGGCATACCGGCCATACACGGCAGCTCCCCTCCAGATGGCCAGACCGCCTAACAGGGATTCGTCACCGTAATCTGCGTTGAGCGTCAAAGTGAAGGCATCTGTCACTTGTTGCGTCACGATGACATCGAAGACCTTCTTCTTCCCCACATCGACGGCAGTGGGTTGCTCAAATCCATCCATGACATTCAGGATCAAGCTTGTCGATCCTGTGGGCGAGTAGCTCAACGCAAGTCCCAGCGATTTCTCCGCGTTGTTATCGATGACAGAGTTCCAGCCGTTCACAACATGCAAGGCGGCGGTAAACTTGTCCGAAAACGGGTACGTCAGGCGCAAGCCCGTGTGGAAATAGGGAATCGCCCAGGCGAACAACAGGGACCGGCTGTAATTCCAGTTGTCCTTGGATTCTATGACCTCATACCCCATGTGTGTCACGAATTTGCCCACGTCGGCAGTCAGACCCTCGCCAACTGGAATCACGGCGGTAAGAAATGCCTGCTGAATGTTTGTCAACGTGCTGTACGGTACCGTGCCATACGGGGCAATGCCCTGCACCACATCGTTTGCCGTCCCGTAGTCGATGTCAGCGCGGAACCCGATGGGTGAAGCCTTCTTTTGCAGGACGATCTCGGCCAGGCTGAGGTTAATCTGATTCTCGGGGATGTCGAAGTTTCTCAGCTTGTTTGTGCGGGATGCCGGCGCCGCGATGTTCTTGCTGTAGTATGCATCGACGAATCCGCTGACGGAGATCGCCTGAGCGGAATCCTTCGATTGGCCTGAAGCGAACTGGAATGCAATGAAGAGGAATGGAACCAGAATCCCTGCATTGCGAACCGGTGTGGAACCGAGGATATTCACAACATGACCCTTTCTGCAGTGAGTGATATGACTGAGGTATTGACTTCCGCCCCAGCGACGCGGGGACTGCGATCCTTGCGGAGTCGTCAGCCTCCGAACGGGATCGGGCCCAGGTGTTCCGCGATCGGGCCAAGAGCTGCGACCGGCAGGAAGAGGAGCGCCCCGATGATGACGACTGTTCCAAGCAGGAGGAACCCAAACGTGACGGTGTCGTCGCGCAGAGTTCCAACTCCGTACGGAGCCGATTTCTTTGCCCCAAGGTAGGCCGCCATGGCGATCGGGGCGATGATCGGAAGGAAGCGGCTCACGATGATGACCAGCGCGGCGGCGAGATCCCAGGGGACGGCCTCTGGCGCTGGAGCGGGATTGTTGGCAAATCCATATGTCACTCCCAGGCCGTCGAACGCGGATCCGTTGTTGGCTGAGGCCGAGGAGAACTGGTACGCGATCTGCGAGAATCCGTGCGCGCCGGGATTGCTCTCGGCCTTGATCCCCCAATCCGTCGCAGCGAAGATCCCCGTGGGAAAGAGGATCATGAGCGGGTGAACCAGAAGGGCGATGAGCGCGAGTTTGGCTTCGCGGCCGCCGATCTTCTTCCCGAGATACTCGGGCGTTCTCCCCACCATCATTCCGGCGACGAAGATCCCGATGATGATGTAGAGAAGCATATTGATCATCCCCACGCCCTTGCCGCCAAAGATGCAGTTCAGCCACATGCCGACCATCGGCGAGAGAGCTGCAATCGGGTTGAGGCTGTCATGCTCGGCGTTCACTGCGCCGTCGGTCACATCGACCGTGAGCGCCGCGAACGTGGCGCCCGCCGATGTCCCGAAGCGCATCTCCTTACCCTCAAGATTCCCGAGGTGCTGGTCCACCGGCATTGGAGCCACGGATGGCAGCGTGACGGTCCGCCTCCCACCGGGGGCCGTCGCACTCGGCACCTCGAAGGTTTGCGCAGGTCCGTGAGCTGTCAACCCCGGGTTGGGTTTGAGCGTGTCATAGTAGACCGCCCAGATGACAGTCGCGATCATCAGCGTCATCATGACGGTGAAAATCACATAGCTGTGGCGGAGGCGCTTCAGCATACGGCCGAACATCAACACGAGGCCGAACGGAAAGAGCATCATGGCGACGCACGACAGGAAGTTCGTCAAGGCGGTGGGATTCTCAAAAGGATGGGCTGAATTCATCCCGTAGAACCCGCCTCCGTTGGTCCCCAATTGCTTCATCGGAACGAAGGCTGCCAGCGGTCCCACGACGATGGATTGCTGCTTCGCATCCCCCTTGTTTGTTGTCCCCATGACACCATGTTCGAGCGTTGACACCTGGACCGAGCTCTCGAACGTCATCGGGCTCCCCTGCTGCAGGAAGGCCACCCCCAGGACGAAGGAAATGGGGAGGAACATGTAAACTACGACACGCCACATGTCCACGAAGAAGTTGCCTAGGTGCGCGTCGCTCCTGAACGCCCGGATGATCGCCACGAGCCCGCAGAAGCCGATGGAGGCGGAGAGGAAGAAATTCGACAATCCGAAGAATATCTGGCTGAAATTGGAGAGATGCTGATCCCCCGAGTAATGCTGGAGATCCGTGTTCGTCATGAAGGAAACGACGCTATGAAAGATCGTGGACGGCGCCAGCATGCCTTTCGCGTCTCCATTCAACGGCATCCAGGGCTGAAGGGCAAGGACAGCAAAGCCGAACAGGAAGAGCACCGTATTGAAGAGCAGCATGGATCCGACATATTGCTTCCAGTCCTGCGGTCCGCTGTTCAAACGCTCTTCGAACCACCGCAGCATGCGCGGAGCGAGGTATTTCCCGTCCATGATCAACGAAAGATAGCGGCTCAAAGGGAAAGCCAGGACCGTCGTCGTAGCAAGAATGGCGACAGGGAGTAACCAGATATCCATGGGAATAGCCCGTTCTGTTGTTGTAAGTGCTTGAGATCGACCCGCGATGTGAGAGTGCACTCCGGGAGCTCACACTCCGTCACAGGAACGACCGCCCGCTGACTCCCCCCCCGGCATGACATCGTCAAGGTGTGCCGGTCATGGCGAGGGGAGTCGCATCAGGCTCAACAGTACTCGTGAAGAACGCTTTTCAGGAGTCCTGGCCCATCACGACGGCACTCCGTACCGATTCCGTAGCACCAGATTGACCTCCAGAACATTGACGAGCTTCTCGCCGGCAAGACCGTTCAGCGGAGCAAACGCCTTTTCGCGCAGCAGTGCTTCGATCTCTATGCGAACGGAACCCGTCTCGCGTTTCGTATCCACAGCCCACTTCGCGGCAACCCGGTCCAGCTGGTACATCGCGTTCTGGAGTGTGATATGAGGATCAAGCCCTGAGCCTGATGTCGTCACCATATCGCCCGGGACATTCTGCAGATTCACGTTCGCATGATCCAGCCGCCACATGTCGAAGAAGGTTGATTGGATATCCGTGCCTGTTCCGGCCGGCTCAATCGAGGCTGTGGCCTTCCCGGCCGAGTCCGTATGCGTGGCCAGCGATGGAAACCTGCCGGGGTGCTCTTTGGAAAATGTTTCGAAGAACACGACAGCCAGATCCGATGGCTGGGGCTGGGGAATTGCGGGATTTGCTTTGATGAACTGTTCAACCACCGGCCCATGTGTTGATGCCCAGGTGGTCACATACTGGGCATGCATCGTGTCAGCGGCGACCCATGCCTGCGCGAGACTGTTGTGAGCGTCCGCCCATTGCAGGAGGATGGAGGGATTGTCCTGGAAACGGTCCTGCTGGAACCAGCTCTCGATGTCCGGTGCCACGAGTTGTCCGTCTTTGGGACCGCTTCCGTACCTGACGATCGGACCAAGCGTCGTTGCCACTCTGTTGCGCAATGCGTAGTTCGAGGCTGCAAGGGCCGACGACGATGATGCGGAACCATTATAAGATGCCGCTGAGGGTCGAGGCTGGAAGTACTCATCCTTGGTAAAGGGCTGAGCGATGAGGAGCGAACCCGCAGGCGTGCCGTCCGGCCCTTTCACGATGCTGCCGTTTGCCTGGAAGGGGAATACCGTCTGCCCGACAACCCAGAGGGCAAGGGGATACACGATGCAGCAAATCACTACGGCAAACAGGAGCAACCAGAGACTCTTGGAAATCGATTTCAACATGGTGATTTCTCCTTATTGGAACATTGTCATGAAAGCAGATGAAGTCCGACCAGCACCACATCGATGAGCTTTATCCCGACGAATGGCAGAATCACGCCTCCGGCTCCCCAAATGAGAAGATTTCTCCGGAGGAGGGCATCGGCCCCAAGCGGCTTGTAGGCGACCCCCTTGAGTGCGACGGGGATCAGCGCCGGGATAATCAGCGCGTTGAAAATGATCGCCGACAGGATTGCCGATGTCGGGGAATGGAGGTTCATGATGTCCATCAGCTTCAGCCAGGGCAGGGTGCCTGCGAACAGGGCGGGGATGATGGCAAAGTACTTGGCCACATCATTGGCGATGGAGAATGTCGTCAGAGCGCCGCGGGTGATGAGGAGTTGTTTCCCGATTTCCACGGTTTCGATCAGTTTTGTTGGATCGCTGTCGAGATCCACCATGTTGGCCGCCTCCTTTGCCGCCTGCGTGCCGGCATTCATCGCCAGGGCGACGTCGGCCTGGGCAAGCGCCGGCGCGTCATTGGTCCCGTCTCCCATCATGGCGACCAGCTTCCCCTCAGCCTGTTCTTTCCTGATGTATTCGAGTTTGTTTTCCGGGGTGGCCTCGGCGATGAAATCATCCACACCGGCCTCGGCTGCGATGGTCGAAGCGGTGAGCGGATTATCGCCGGTGATCATCACTGTCCGAAGACCCATTTTTCTCAGTCTCGCAAACCGTTCCTTCATTCCCGGTTTGAGAATGTCCTCGAGCACAATCATTCCCGCGACCTGGCCGTCCTCGGCAACGACGAGAGGAGTCGCACCCTTTGACGCTGCTCCGTCGACCAGGGGCCTCAGATTGTCCGGAACTCTCCCGCCCGATTCCTGGATGAACCTCGCGACGGCGTCCGGTGCGCCTTTCCGGATGCGTCGTCCGTTCGGAAAGTCTATGCCGCTCATCCGCGTCTGAGCGCTGAACGGCACGAACTGCGATTGCTGGGGTGTCGTCACGGGAACATTCCCCAGGGACTCGTACAGTTTCACGATACTCTTGCCTTCCGGGGTCTCATCAGCGGCAGAGGCCAGCGCTGCCAGTTGACCGACGTCGTTTGCCTTGTACTTGCCGAGGGGAAGGAAACTTGTCGCGTGCCGGTGTCCCATCGTGATCGTGCCGGTTTTGTCGAGCAACACCACATCGATGTCTCCGGCCATTTCCACTGCTTTCCCGCTCTTGGCGATGATGTTCGCTCTGAGAGCCCGTTCCATTCCAGCGATGCCTATGGCGGCAAGCAGTGCGCCAATGGTGGTGGGGATAAGGCATACGAGCAAGGCGATCAACGTCGGAATGTCTGTCCCCAGGCTCTTCAACGGCTCCTGGATCCCGAGGTAGCCCATCATATACTGCTCGGCGTTCCAGGCCATCGGCCAGAGGGGAATGACGACGATCAGAAAGATCAGCGTCATTGCCGAGAGCGCCAGGGTCAGCGCGATCTCGTTGGGACTCCGCTGGCGGATGGCGCCCTCGACGAGCCCGATCATCCGGTCGAGGAACGAGTCTCCCGGCCCGCTCGTGATTCTCACGACGATCCTGTCTGAGAGAACGAATGTCCCGCCGGTTACGCCCGACCGGTCGCTTCCGGCCTCCCGGATCACGGGTGCGGACTCTCCGGTGATGGCCGATTCGTCGATGGAGGCTATGCCGCTGATGATCTCTCCGTCGCCCGGAATGGTGAAGCCTGCCGAGACGACGACCCGGTCACCCGGCCTCAGGAGCGTGGAGGAGATGTCTTCGATCGTTTCATCGGGACCGAGGCGGAGCGCCCTGGTTTCACGGCGCGAGCGTCTGAGCGATTCCGCCTGGGCCTTCCCACGCGCCTCGGCGAGGGCGGTGGCGAAATTGGCGAAGACCACCGTGAGCCACAGCCAGACGTCGAGGGCGATGAAATACGAGATCGACACCAGGCTCTCCGGTGCCCCGAACAGGGCCTTGAGGATGTAGAGCAGCGTGAGGAATGCTCCCACCTCGACGACAAACATCACAGGGTTCTTCCACTGGATGTCGGGCCGGAGCATCGCGAACGCCTGCTTGATTGCCGGCAGAGTCGTCTCCTTCGTGAACAGGGCCATTCGTTTCACCCGTTTCGGCGGTTTTGGCTTTTCACGCTTCATGCCAGGCTTTTGTTGTGTTTCCTCAACCATTGCCGTGGTACTCATTCTGAATTCCTCATTGTTTCACAATTGAGTTCGATTGGCGTTCATTGAGCCGGGTCAACCGCCGAAGGGGATGGGCCCCAGATGTTCCGCCAGAGGTCCCAGGGCGGCCACCGGGAGAAAGAGCAGTGCTCCGATGATCAGGATCGTCCCCAGAAGCAGCAAGGCGAATGTGGCGGTGTCATCGCGGAGGGTCCCCAGGCCTTGCGGCGCGCGTTTCTTCGCGCCGAGGTATGCAGCCATGGCGATCGGTGCCACGATGGGGAGAAAGCGGCTGAAGAGCATGACGAGCCCCGCGGCGATATCCCAGGGGACGGCCTCAGGGGCCGGAGCGGGATTGTTCGCAAGACCGTAGGTGACACCGAGACCATCGAAAGCGGAGCCGTTGTTGGCCGACGCCGATGAGAACTGGTACACCATCTGGGAGAATCCGTGCGGCCCTGGATTGCTGACGGCTTTGAGTCCCCAATCAGTTGCCGCGAAGAGGCCGGTGGGACCGAGGATCATGATCGGGTGTACCAGCAGGGCTATGAGCGCGAGCTTCACTTCCCGGGCGCCGATTTTCCTTCCCAGATACTCCGGTGTCCTCCCCACCATCATCCCTGCGACGAAGATCCCGATGATCACGTAGAGGAGCATATTGATCATCCCGACGCCCTTGCCGCCGAAGATGCAGTTCAGCCACATGCCGACCATGGGTGATATCGCCGCTATCGGGTTGAGGCTATCGTGTTCGCTGTTCACTGCGCCGCAGGTCACGTCGACGGTCACGGCGGCGTAAGTCGCGCCGGCGGAAGTCCCGAAGCGCATTTCTTTCCCCTCGAGGTTGCCGAGATGCTGGTCGACGGGCAGCCCCCCGACAGCCGGCACAGTCACCGTGCGTTTGCCCCCGGGGGCCGACGCGCTTGGGATCTCATACGTGCGAGCTACAGAATCTCCGGTGAGCCCCGGGTTCGGTTTCAGCGTATCAAAATAGACGGACCAGACGATCGTTCCGGCCATCATGAGCAGCATGACGGAAAAGATTACAACTGCGTGCCGCAGACGGCCCAGCATGCGTCCATACATCAGGACAAGCATGAACGGAAAGAGCATCATCGCCATCGTGTTGACGAAATTGGATATCCCTGTTGGGTTTTCGAACGGATGCGCCGAGTTCATCCCGTAGAAACCGCCTCCGTTGGTCCCGAGCATCTTGATCGGTTCCACCGCCGCCACGGGTCCAACGACGATTGTCTGCTGAGTGGACGGCGATTCCAGTGTTGAAACGCGGGCAAACGTGTCGAACGTCATCGGGGCACCCTGCTGGAGAAAAATAACCCCGATGATGAACGAGGCAGGCACAAACATATATACCACCACTCTCCACATGTCGACGAAGAAATTGCCGACCAGCTTCTCGCCGCGAAACGCCCTGATAATGGCGGTCAACGCGCAGAATCCGACAGCGGCCGAGAGGAACATGTTCGTCAGGATGAAGAAGATCTGACTGAAGTTCGAGAGATGCTGATCCCCGGAATAGTGCTGGAGGTTCGTATTCGTCATAAACGAGATGGCGCTGTGGAATATCGTGCTCGGCGCCAGCATCCACTTCCCGTCCGGGTTCATCGGCATCCAGGGCTGGAGGACAAGAACCAGGAAGCCAAAGGCAAAGAGAGCGGTGCAGAAGATCAGCAGCGCCGCAGTGTACTCCTTCCAGTCCTGCGGTCCGCTATCGAGCTTCTCTTCAAACCACCCCAAAAAACGCGGGGCTTTGAATTTCCCCTCCATGATCCACGCAAGGTATTTGCTCAGAGGGAAAGCAATGAACGTTGTCGTCGCGAGCAGCGCGACAGGCAGAAACCAGGTGCTGAGGAACATGATGAGCACTCCTGTATGATGTGCGGGGTCTGATTCTACCCGGCTCAGAACTTCTCAGGTCGAATCATGGCCACGAAAAGGTATATCAGCAGGAACAGAGCAACGGCGGCTGCAAGGTAAATCATTGTCGTCTCCCTAGATCTTTTCGCACGCTTTGAGAAACAGGTAGCACAGGCCCATGGCGAGAATGCCCAGGGCGACCATTGCCGGAATCCAGATGAAGAGATTCATGACGCGGCACCTTTTGAATGTTGTTGATCTTGAGTGCATGACGACATCGGTGTGCGTTGCGAAGTGCTCTCAGCGTTGCGGCCTGAATGCGCTTGCTTGTTTCTTCCCACCCTGAGGAAGAATGCGAAAGTGTGCGCGAGGTACGCTAGAATGAGAAGCACTGCAATCCCGGTCCCCGACATGTCGTCTCCGATCCATTGATCTCACGCAATGATAACAACTTCAGTTGCGTTTTAGCGATCAAGAACCTGCAAAGACACAATGTCGGGCTGTAAAGAATTTGTAAGGGGCGATGTTACCCCCCCGCAAACCCTGCCAATTCGAAAGCTCCTCGGAATGTGGAGACCGTATCGAGTGCTATCTGGCAAAGGGTTCATCGTCGATCGCACGTGGCCTGCATGCAACGGCGTGCTCGTTCGAAGCCCGATTGATATCGGCGAGGTCATCACCAAATACTGTTGTAAGACCAGGATGGCATGTCCATCACAAGGAAGAGCAAGGGGGGGCGAGCTCGACTCAAGGCCGGATGCGTGCCGAACACAGTCAGGTGTGTCTTCTCATCCTGTACAGGCTCGCATGAGAAGATTCCGCATGGGAGGCTGAAACATTTTCAAAACGACCGGTGTTTGGTATTTCACAGCGTATGATTCCGAGTTGACGATTGAGCAGGAGCATTGAAAAGAGGGGGGCGAATTGCATTTCCTCCTCATCTCTGCTATCTTTGCCCCTAGAAACTTCCGGTCTGGCAGGTGGCGTTCATGATCCACCAGGCAAAAGCAATCTCCTGGATATTGCGCACATTCCTGGCTTTCCTCCTGATATTCCTGCAGAGCCATGCGGAGGGGGGTCAGGACGCTCCCGTGAAATCCAACGGGCAGCATCTCCTCGTTCAGGAGACGCCGTTCAGCCTTACTCCCAATCCCAGACACAAGGACTCACGGAGCAGCGATGCGCCGGCTGAAATAGACCGCCTGGCGACTGCCGATCTTGGCAACCCGCCGAATGTTCCGCTCCTCCCCGATATCTCAGCAAGCCGGCCAGGGAGACCCTCTCTTCAGTCTCTCCTTCTGTTTACCCTCACCTCCTCAAGCTACCTCTGAACTTCATCAAACAGGACGTAGTGACATTGCGCGGCAGCGGCGGCATTGTGATGCGCCTCTGCGACATGAACCTGCGTTCGATCTGAATCCGCCGCCAGGTTTCCGCCCCGGGCAGCCACGAAGATCCCTGAAGGCGTAGTCCGACTGCAGAACCTGCCACGGCACGTGCCGTCTTGAGATCGTCGATCAATGTATTCAACGCTGAAAAAAGGGAGAGTCGTCATGAAAACAACGGAAGCAAACCAGGAAAGACCAGATGTCGTAACCAAAGGATGGATTCTCTGGCTGTGGCTTGCCATGCTCGTCATTTGCGGGATCGCATTCGCCGTGAAGATCCTCTATTACTAGGCCGGCACATCGTCCCCATGCGAACACTCCGTGCCCTGCGTCAGGCGGTCTCGGGCCGCGCTCATGAGGACTGAGGCCGGGCCGGGATTTCATCCTTGATTTCCAGTGCACCGGCCGCTATATTGCTGATTCTGTCGCCCGGTGGCATTCCTGCAACCTGCCGACCGTCGCCTCGCGCCGGTGAGACCCAGGCAACTCCTCTTTCATTTCACATGCGAAAAGGTTCACCATGAGCGATCGTATGCGGTTTCTCCTCGACGAGACCAGGATTCCCAAAGCGTGGTACAACATCAATGCCGATATGCCCGTACCGCCGCAACCGGTGCTCCATCCCGGCACGCTGGCTCCCGTCACGCCCGACTTCCTGAGCGTCCTCTTCCCGATGAGCATCATCATGCAGGAAGTAAGCACGGAGCGATGGATCGAGATCCCGAAGCCTGTCAGGGACATCTACAGACTCTGGCGCCCCACGCCCATGCACCGCGCGATCCGGCTGGAAAAGATGCTCGACACCCCCGCCCACATTTACTACAAGTACGAGGGGGCGAGTCCCGTCGGTTCCCACAAACCGAACACCGCCGTGGCGCAGGCATTCTACAACAAGGAAGCCGGCACCAAGGCGATGACAACGGAGACGGGCGCCGGACAGTGGGGGGCGGCGCTGGCGATGGCATGCAATTTCTTCGGCATCGACCTCCAAGTGTTCATGGTCAATGTCTCCTACCATCAGAAACCGTACCGCCGCGTGGTGATGGAAAATTACGGGGCAAAAGTCTTCTCAAGCCCAAGCACCTACACGCAATACGGGCGCTCGATGCTTGCGCAAGAGCCGGATTCACCCGGCTCCCTGGGCATTGCAATCTCCGAGGCCGTAGAGGCGGCAGCCGTGTCGAACGGCGCCAAGAAATACGGCATCGGCTCGGTGCTCGGGCACGTGCTGCTGCACCAGACGGTGATCGGCCTCGAGGCGCTGGACCAGATGGAGATGGCAGGCGAGTACCCCGACATCGTCATCGGGTGCGCGGGCGGGGGGTCGAATTTCGGGGGTTTTGCGCTGCCGTTCATCCACCGGAACCTGACCGGAGGAGCCTCCGCACGCGTCATCGCCGTCGAGCCTGCGTCGTGCCCCAGCCTCACCAAGGGAAAATATACCTTCGACTTCGGCGATACTGCCGCGATGGCCCCCGTGGTCAAGATGTACACGCTTGGCCACACGTTCATCCCCCCCGGGATTCACGCAGGGGGTCTCCGGTACCACGGGATGGCGCCGAGCATCAGCGCCCTGGTTAATCACGGCGACATCGAGGCGCGCGCCGTCAAGCAGATCGAGACGTTCAATGCCGCCGTCATGTTCTCGAGGGCGGAAGGGATCATCCCCGCCCCCGAATCCGCCCACGCGATCCGGACGGCCATCGATGAGGCGCTGCGGTGCAAGGCCGAAGGGAAGAAAGAGGTCATCGCCTTCAATCTTTCCGGGCATGGCCACTTCGACATGGGCGCCTACGACGCATTCCACCAGGGACAGCTGCAGGACTACGAGTACCCGGTGCACCTCGTTGAGGAAGCGATGAAGCACCTTCCCCAGGTGAACGTGCCGAAGGACTGATCCCGGACCGTCGATCCGCAAGGGGGGACATGTCGATGGACAAGGGAAGATCTCCGGGTGAGACCCTGGGCTGGGGGCAGGGCAAACGACATCGCTCTGTCCCATCGGCTTGCTTCCAGTTCGTCAGTTTCCGNNGGGGCTTTTGGAGGCTGCACAAGCAGTTCCCGGGGCCCCATGCTGACAAGGTGTGGGGCCCTTTTGCTTGCACGAGGGGGGAGCGATGGGAGCAGGCGCCGGGGAACTGTGCGGTGTGGGCGGCGGAGGCGTGGAGCGCGCGGCCGCGGATCAATCGCGGAATGAGGAGGGGTCGATATTGTGCTCGGACATTTTGCGGTAGACCGTCTTCCTGTCGATCTCCATGAGTTTCGCAATCTGGTTGATGTTACCCTTGCAGAGACGCAGCATCCTGACCAGGTAGACCTCCTCTGCATGGCTCGTGATCGCCGACAGATATTCCTTGTACGGGGTGTTCATGCCCATGGCACTCTCCGCGGGGACGGCCGCCGGGAGCGGGATGCCGTCACCTGAGGGGAGCTCGATCGCCGTGATCGTATCACCCGAGGTCTTGATGATCGCCCGCTTGATGAGGTTTTCGAGCTCCCGGATGTTCCCGCGCCATCCGTAGTTCATCATTGCGGGAAGGAGGACCGGCGACATTTTGACCACGCGGTTCTGCGAAAGCCCGGCATGCTTTTTCAGGAAGTGCTCGATCAGCATCGGGAGATCGTCCACGCGTTCCCTGAGCGGTGGAAGGAACAGCGGAAAGACATTGAGCCGGTAAAACAGGTCCTCCCGGAATTTACCCTGGGCCATCATCGCCTGGAGGTCCCGGTTCGTGGCCGCGACCACCCTGCTGTCGACGATGAGTGTCTCGCTCCCCCCCACCCTCTGGATCTCCCGTTCCTGCAGCACGCGCAGCAGCTTCGTCTGGGTATGGAGGGAGACGTCTCCGATCTCGTCGAGGAACACCGTTCCCCCCTCCGCCTCCTCGAATTTCCCGATGTGAAGGGCGTGAGCCCCGGTGAATGACCCCTTNNAAGGGCTTCCCGCCCCTCGAGCTGTTGTAGTGGATCGCCTTCGCAATGAGTTCCTTTCCCGTGCCGGTTTCCCCCAGGATCAGGGCCGGAACATCGGTGCCCGCGACCTGCTGCACAAGGCGATAGACTTCCTTCATCCTTCCGTTCTGGCCCACCATGTTCCCGAAGGAGTACACTCCGTGGACCTCGTTGCGGAGGTGCTCAAGCTCCACATCCTTCCGGACGGAGTCCAGGGCTTTCTGAATCTTGAGCACCAGCTCGTCGTTGTCGCACGGCTTGGTGACGTAGTCGTGAGCGCCAAGCCGCATGGCCTCGATCGCGGTGCTGATCGACGCGAACCCGGTCACCATGATGACGGCGATCCCGGCATGTGCCGTTTTGATGTGCTGCAGCAGTTCCAGGCCGTTCATGCCTGGCATGACCATATCGGACAGGACCAGGTCATACGGCTTCTCGGTAAGCATCTGTCTCGCCTCTTCCCCGCTGGTCGCCACGTCGGCTTCGTACCCGTGGTCTTCCAGGAGGGCCAGCGTGCCCACGCGGAAGGCGAAGTCGTCGTCAACCATCAGGATGCGTGTGCGTTTCGACATGATGCTCACCTCAGAGCGGAAGGACAACGGTGAACGCGGAACCCAGACCCGGCTCGCTCTCCACTTCGATCGTTCCCCGGTGCAGCCTGACGATGCCGTAGCTGACGGATAACCCCAGACCGACTCCGCTCACTTTCGACTTGGTCGTGAAAAACGCGTCAAAGATCCGGTTGAGATTCTCCCTGGGGATTCCGACCCCTGAATCCCTGACCATGATCCTCACCGCGCCGTTCTGTGCCTGGGCCAGAAGTCCGAGGTTGCCCCCGTGCGGCATTGCATCCCGCGCATTCGAGATGAGGTTCACCAGCACCTGGATCAGCTTGTCGCGGGAGCCCCGGATCGGAGGAAGGCCGGGGTCGACCTTCGATTCGACAGCGATGTTCCTGGCCTGGAGTTCCTGCTGGGTCATGGCGAGGACCTCCCCGAGCAGCGCATTCAGGTCCACGGGTTTCATCTCCTCCTCGACCAGCGTGTTGCGGTAGAAGTCGAGCATCTGGACCGTGAGCCGCGAGAGCCTGTTGACCTCGTCATACGCGACGTCGATCAGATCCCTCCCCTTGATGTCCTGGGGGAGCCGTCCCAGTGCCGTCTTCAGGCAGCTCTGAATATTGTGGATGGGATTGTTGATCTCGTGCGCAAGCTGGGCGGTGAGCTTCCCTGTCGCGGCGAGCCGCTCGCTGCGCACAAGCTTCTCCTGCGCCGTCTGAAGCTGGCGGAGAGTCTCATCCAGGTCTCTGTTTCTCTCCATCAGGTTGTCGTTCAGCTGCCCGAGCAGCGAGATTTTCTCCTTGAGCGAAGCGCTCATCTCCATAAACCTTTGCGCGAGGTAGCTCAGCTCGTCCCTGCCGCGCACGTCGATCTTGAAGTCGTAGTTCCCCCGGGCGATTTCCGTCGTCCCCGTCACAAGCCGCTGTATGGGACGGGTCATGCTCCGGGAGATGACCAGCCCCACGATCGTGGTCAAAGCGAGGAACAACAGCGACGCGAAGCCGAAGTTCGTGAGAATTGAAGCCATCGACTGCCGCACCTCTCGGCTCAGAGGCTTGATGATGACGTAGAAGATCCCGCCGCCTTCGGCCGCCGCCAGACGGCTGAGACGGAAGGCCGTCCCGAGGTACGTCTCGTCCTGCGTCTTCAGCGTGAAATCGATGCCTGCCGTGTCGGCCGCGGAGGGAGGCGGGGTCCAGGAGTGGGAAACCATGAGCGGAAGCAGCGATCGCGCCTCGCTGGAATCAAGCGTCGAGAGGACGATCGCATCGTCGTTCACGAGGAGAAGATCGCTGTTGGTTGCCCGTTTGATCGTCCCCAGGTCCGTCGACGAGATCTCGAATCCGCTCGTCAGGGTCCCGACCAGCTCCGTCTCGATGACGATCGGCACCGAGACGACACGGTAGACCACCCCTCGCAGAGCCCAGACGTTGGTCGAGGCGATGTAGTGTGTCGCCCGCTGGATCGTCTCCAGACTGGGAATGTTCCACCGGTCCTTCGCTCCGCGGAGCAGCTGCACAAGGGGCGTCCCCTTCCTGTCCGTCAGCACCACGACCTGGCTCAGGGTGGTTTGATACAGCTCCTGGAGGAGCTGTGTGGCCGTGCTTGCATCTCCGAGCTCCGCGACCGCGCGAAGGCGGGGGGATTCGGCCACGACGACGCACGCCCGGATGAGCTGCTCTGTCTGGAGCTGCTCGGCAACCGCCACCGTCTGGTACTCGGCCCGGAGTTCGCGTGAGAATGTCGTCTCGATCCTGCTCCGGATCCAGTAGTTGATGATGAAGAACGTGATCACCAGGAGGCTGAGAACAACCCCCCAGATGGAGATCAGGATCTTATTGCGGAATGTCATCGCTCTCGCCGCTGCTTCAAGGACTTCGTATGTCGCGCCTGCTTCATGCGCACTCCGGGATCTTCCGTTCAAGCGGGTCAGGAACCATGCCGCCGGGTTCAGCGCTCCCCGAATACCGTGCGGGATGGAGAACCGGCACCTGTCCCGCTACATTTCAAGTATGGTAGTAGCGGGACTAGTCCCGGTTCTACTCTGGTCAATTCAGAAGAACCGGGACTAGTACGCGACCACAAGCTGCATGACGGTCAGATTGTCCTTGGGCCGGGTTCCGCCGGAAATCCTCGTCTCGCGCCTGACGATCTTCAACAGCACGTCCTTCTCCACAAAGAACCCGATCCCCCCCTCCCATTCCGTCGTATCGTAATCCCATCGCTGCTCTCCCTGCCCGAGCGGGGCGTCGCCGAAGTGCAGGCCGCTCACGCGAAAGGCTCCGTAGAGCCGGGGGACGATCGTGTACTTCCCTTCGAGGTAGTATCCAAACGCCTTGAACACCGCATCACGCGTCTCCAGGGGCACCCGCCAGGCACTGTACACTCCCTCCCCGTCCAGAACCAGATGACCCCGGCTGAATTCCATGTCCAGGTCGATCGCTTTCTGCTCGTAATCTCCAGCATCCACTTTGCGGCCGTACACGGGGGCCGAATCGTCGAGATACCCTCCCCAGGCGTAAGATGCGCCGATGGTGAGCCCGGTCTCCGGTGTCACGGCCATGCGCACGATCTTCCCCGGATCGCTGTTGAAATTCGCGTAGCCGTAGGAGGACGTCGCGCTGACGGTGCCGCTCGTCAGGGCAAGGGCATAGTCCAGGAATCCCACGGAGCCGTCGACCATCGCACCCAAGTTGTACATGCCTCCGTCCAGGAGGCGCATCCCGTGTCCTTTCCCCCGCCCTGCCAGCACATCCTCTTCCGTCGTGGAGTGCTCGGGGAGGGAGGTGCTGTATTCGTACATGAGGGGGAGGCCGAACAGCGGGTTCCTCCTCGGAAAACGCCGCTGGCCGAGGTTCCCGAAGGGAATATCGAATTTCCCCGCCTGGAGATTCAGTCCTATCGGCGTCAGATCCACCATGCGGATCGCCAGATAATCGAAGCTCACGTACTGGTTGTCCATGACCCTCACATCCGACACCGCGCCTACTTTGTCGCTGACGGACGCCGTCAGGAACATGTCCGTCCGCCACCCGAATGAAGGCCGGCCACTATTGACGGCACGGGGAGATTCCGTGGAGGCGCTCTTGAGAGCATGAACCTCGGTCGCGCCGCCCAGCGTGATCTGACCTGAGATCTGACCTGCGCCTGTCGAGGAGGCCAGACAGATGGCCAGCAACAGACAGAGCCCGTCCCTCTTCATGGGCTTTCCCCCGCTAGTGCGTAAAGTCCGCTTCGATGGAATCCCCTGCCCTGACCGTCACGGGTCTCCGCTCGGCTATTTCACGTCCGTACCAGAACACCATCGTGTATTTTCCAGGAGGGACGTTGGGGATGAGGTATTCTCCGGCATCGCCAACCGATGCAAAAAAAGGATGCTGCAGGACCAGGATCGTTGCGCTCATGCGGGTGTGAATATCGCANNTACGAGAAGACGTTGTGGAAGAGGTTGTCACGGTTGGGGAAGTCGACAGTCGTCCCGACAAGGATAGGAAGGACCTGCGGGTGGAATTGAAGCCCCTTCTGATTGAGGACGGGGTTCTTGCGTGGAGGAGGGTACTTCCCCCTGTTCGCATCTTCGCTTTCCAGGTAGACAACGGCCTTCTCGGACAGTCTGGAACGCACAGGCTCGCTGTCGCGTAGCGAGAGGAGTGCTTCCCTTTCGCCATGCGCCATATACCCGCCGAAGAGGTCCTGGTGAGCCTGATCGGATTCCCCCTCCCCCGGATTCGTGATCGTGATTTTCCCCCGGATCTCGGCGAGTACGGGGGATTGAGCGTACAGGGGCTTATTGATACCACCGATGAGAGTCGCGCACGAGAGGAGAGCCGCAATGATCTGCTGCCCCGGCATGTTTCTGGCTCTGGAAGGGACCATTGTGTGGAAGCCTGAGCGTTCCCGCCAAAGCGGAATTCGAAAATGGAGCTCCAAGATACGCCCCCAAGATACGCCCCCAAGATACGCCCAATGAGAGGGAGAGTAAATGCGCCCGGAAGAAACACCGGAGGACCGGTCAATGCCCTTGCCCGAGTGCAGCCAACCCGGTTCGTCACGGGCACGGCCCTGTTCATGGCTGTCAGCCGGCCTTCGCTAACCCTCTGCCATGGGATGACCGCAAAACGGAGCAGGAATGAAGAGTGTGTGGCATCCGTGCGGGCCATTGGCCAGGGCTGGAGGATGGGTTCAATGCGGAGGCTGTTTCTGCGCCTCCGAATCGAGCTCATCAAAAGCATCCTCGGCCCGTTTCTTCACCTTCTGGACCTGATCCTTGGGTTTCTTTTGGTCCAGGGTATCCGTCGTCGCTCGTTCCTGCTTTTTCACCACGGGATTCTGCGGAGGCACTCCCTGGCTCGCCTGTTCACTGGATTGGCTCTGATCCGGTGCGGGGCGAGCAGGCACATGCTCCTCCTGAATGACCTCGTGCTTCTTCTCAGGCACGGTTGTCACGGGCAGCTGGCTACCGGGTTGTTTGCCGGATGTCTCAATGACCTTTTGAACGTTTGGTCCGGAGATGACGCCTTCCTTGGCTTTCATGGTCTTGGATCCGGTGCCCTCCGGACGAGACTCGTTCTGCAAAGGTTTTCCAAAGGAAGGCGTTTCCCGCAGAGGTAGTGTCTGGTATTTCACCGTGTCGGCCGTCGTTTTCACCGGCTGCTCCTTCTTACCGGAGTCGACGAGCAGATAGGTGGTGATCACGAAGACGATGACCGCCGACACAACGCTCTGTGTCACATTTCCGGCGACCTTTGCGAAAGTTTCTTTGAGGAAGTTCCCCATTGTATCCCTCCGACGTATTGTACTGCGGCAAGTTCCTCTCCCTACCTGAAGGCGGCGTCGATGCTGCTTTTCAGCTCATCGCCGATCCTCTTCCCCATTTTCTGCAGGAGGCGGACACCCGCGACCTCATAACTCCCGCCTCCTTCTTTCTCATTGTCCAATGAGACGGAGGCGAGAATCCGTCCGGTTTTTGCGTCGATGGCCCTGATGACCGCAGTCCCGCTGCTGAAGAAGATGCCCGAGGAGGGGTTGGCGCGTTCCGCCGTTGAAACAAACCCCACGACGATCACGTCGGCCGTGCCTGCGAGGCGTGAAACCACCGGCTCGAAATTGCCCGAGCGGACGGCGGAATTCAGTTTGTCCTCCGCCACCTGTTTCAGCATCCGTGACTCCTCGACGATCGTGTAGCGGTCGCCCAGCAGCTTCTTCTGGATTTCCTCCTGAACCGAGGACTTCGGCCGCTTCCTGTCGAGATTGTATTCCAGGATGTGCATGGCGACGGTGACATTCGCCCGGGTCCTGAGCCTGAAGGTGAAATCGCCATACGAGTCCGCCAGGCACCGTGCGGCATCAGGGAGCTTTTCGCCAAGGACCTCGAATCCGGGAACCGCAACCCTCACCCTGATCCTGTTCACCGATTCCCCTGCGCCGACCTCGGTGGCCGCGAATTCAAACCTTCCTTCTTCATCCGTCCGGGTGACCGCCGACAGACGCCCGCTTGCGGGGGCCACAAAGGAAGCTGCGAGCGCCGCGTTCTTCAGCGGGACCAGGCTCCCGGCATCACGATAGAGGACTCTGCCTGAGAGAGCCAGCGGAAGGGCCCGCCCCCGCTCTGCGGCCTGATTGTTCCCGCCGGTCAGCTGAAACTGCAGCCTGTTCAGGAGGGCGCAGAGCTCGCTTTGAAGGACGGGGAGAACGGGGGCATGTCCGGGGCCACCCCGGAGGTCTCCGGTGACCGTCCTCTTCAGATAGAACTCGGCAAATGCCACATCCGTGACCGCCTGCTGGTAATCCCGCAGCCCCAGGTACACATCTCCATGCGCCACTGCTTTCACGCCTGCGTTGTAGGACACTGTGGCGGAAGCCAGGGCCGACCCGAGCTGCTCCTCGAATTTCCGGTCCACCGCCGCCTTTTCAATCGAGGCGTAGGCGTACAGCGTGCGGTGATCCCTGTCGAACCACCGCTCGACGATCACCCCTTCCAATGTCCCCTCGGTGAGCTGGTCGGTTGTCGACGCGAAGGACTGTGCAACCGAGCTCCCTGCCGCGGAGAAGGTTTCGACCGCCCGTGCGGCGACAGTGTTGACCAAGACGACACGGATCTGCTGAAGGATCTGTGCCCGCGCCTGTCCGGAGGCCTTCTGCCAGCCGGTCTCATCTTCTCCCTGTGCACTCCCCAGCCCCTGGTACCAGCCGGACTGGTTCGGGAGATCCGGAAGGTTCCGGGCCCAGGGGGGAACCTCCTGCGCGCGCAGCAACCCTCCCAGAAGTACGACCGCCAGCAGGATGGAAGCGGATGACTTCATTGCGCGATGGTGGAGACCAGCAGGGTCATCGCATCATAGATGTCCTGGTCCCGGCATTCCTCACAGATGACTTCACGACCCTTGAGGACCTTTCCCGTCGTCACCGAGATCAGCCGGGCGGACATGATGAGGCTGGATCCAAGTCTCCCGACGCTGCCCAGCAGAATAATGTCGGCCTTGGAGATCTTGCCTACCTCCACTCCTTCTTCCTCGGTGAGGCCGCTCAGCTGGAACTTCTGCTCGTTGACGATCTTTTCTATCTGCCTTCGTTCGACGAGTGTGATGTAGTCGATGTTGGCAAGGGCATTCGTCATGGTGCCGACGCAGACATCGGCGACTTCCTCCTGGACTCCCCTGGCTTCGAAGCCGAGGATGGCCATCTTGACCGGCACGCCCGGCTTCAGCGCCGGATCGGTCCCCTGCCTGGCACGGATGCGCCCCGAGAGCGAGGGCTGGCCGGCATTCCGCACCGTGAGTCCCTCTTTGAACGACATTTGCCAGACGCCGACGGTTCCCCGCCGTGAGCCGGCCGCCAGCCACACGTTGTCGTCGGAAACCGCAAGGGTGACCGGTTTCTCGTCCATCACCACGCTGCCACCCAGCTCTCCCTTCCGCAAGTCGATGAGTGTAATGCTCTTGTCGTCCTCGTTGGTGACGCTGACATGGTCGTTTCCCGGCCCGAGGGCCATCTGCTCGAGCGGCCAGACCGTCTTGACGCGCTTGATCTCCATCCCGGAGTTCCAGTCATAGGCGGCCACGAGGTAGTTCCTCATGAGCTCCTGCCCCCCGAGGACACCTCCCTTGGGCAGCGCGATCTCCTCCAGACCGACGGCGAAGACATTGGTTGCGCGGTTGGTCGCCGCCCCGTGCACCACGGTGGTGGATCCGTGTAGCTCACCCCCCGCCAGGGAAATCTCTCTGATGAGCTTCATCGTCGAGGGATTCCAGGACTCCACCTCGCCCCCCTTGCGGATCGCCACGAGCTGCTGTCCCAGCCGGTCGAAGCCGAGGAAGAGGACGTCGTCGAGCCTGTCCCCGGCATCGATCGTACCGGCGGGAAGCATCGCCTTCAGATCGAAGATTTCCAGCCGGCCGTCGCCGGTCGCCACCGCGAGGAACTGCCGTCCGGCATCCAGAGCCGCACGGAGAGGTTTCCCCTTGCAGTGGAAAACGGCTGGGGTGGGGCCTTTAAGGATGTCCACCACCGTGACCTTCCCCCCTGCGTCAACGGCCACAAACGACCGGTCTCCGCCGGCAGCCCCGAGGAAGACCGCCGGCTCATCAAGCCGCAGACTGCTCAGGAGGATCTTTCTCGGGACGTCCCAGCATCCGATGTTTCCCTCATCGTCCCCCGCAATGAGGATCTTGTCGCTGTTCATGAAGGCCAGGGCGCAGACCGCATTCTTCTCCGGCATCTGCAGCGATGCATAGGGAACGATGCGGATATCCTGAGCGAGGGCCTCCATCGTTATCACGATGGTGAGCACCGCTGCCGTCCGGAATTGCATGTATGACTCCCGCCGTGAGAGGAATGCTACGCGCGCAGCGCCGGGATGTGCCCCATCCTTATCAGAACAAGAAACTGAGCCCGAAGGCGAACAGGATGGTGCCTCCCTGGACTTCGGGATTCAGGTTCCACAGGTAGTTGCCCGAGAAGTCGAGCGCGGTCTTCTTGGCGAAGAAGTACTTGATCCCCACGTTGACCCCGGCGCTCCCCCTGTCCTCGCTGAACGGGAGGTTGAAATCCGACTTGAAGTACTGGGCGCCGAAATACGGCACGAACTTGCCGCCGGAGCTCAGGAAGGAATAGACCAGGAACACCGAGGCTCCGAATCTGGTATTCGTCTCGGATTCCTCCTTCTCGATCAGCTGGAAGGTGGCCGGATCCACCTCGCGCGAGACAAGACTTGTCGTCGAAATGGAAAGCGTGGGTGCGATGCCGATCTGGAGGTGGTCGGAAATGTACGGGCCGATCTTTCCTCCTATGGTGCCGGAACCCATGGTGAAGTCGGTTCCGACGGTCCTGAAGTATGTCCCGAAAAACTGCAGTTCGAGGTCCCCTGCGCGCTGCTGGCAATACGCCGGCGAGGCGATCAGGAGAGTGAGGAATGTCAAGGCGGTCAAAGTCTTCATGGGTCCCTCATGTGGTGGTGGGCCGGATCATCGCGCCCGGAGCCGGAACGGGCCCGAATGGCCCTGGGTGCGCAGAACGATGTTCTTGCGCGCCGGTTCAGGCCGGAAAGGTCCCGGGAAGAAGGTGTTGACGAAGCATGGCCGTAACGAGCTGCGCCGACCACGAAACACCTGCCGCGGAGTGTATGGTCGGGCCGAGAACGACAGGATGCGCCATGCCGACAATGTACACCGGGATTGCTGGAATGTCAACGCAAAAAGCGGATGCAGCACAGCCTGCAGAACCCCTGCAACGTGTACAGGCTCAAACTCGACTATCAGGGAAATGGCAACAGGGATGAGGCGCGGAAGTCGTGTCTGGCAGCCGCCCGTTTCAATGCTCTCCTTCCCATGAATTACGCGTACTTCAGGCAGAAGGCCGAGAAGATGCTGCCGGCACTATGCGAGGCTTTCCATCACTCCTCGAGAGGCTTTCCATCACTCCTCGCACAGCGGACATCCCCGTGGGGACGGGACCCCGGTTCATACGCTGATTGAGAAGGCAGGCATCGCATCGGCACATGGCAGCAGGGCTTGATGCCCTGAGCCGGCGCGGGGAGGTGAAACCAACTTCGGCAGGCCAGAGCGGCCCGGGAAGTGGAATATGTGTATTCCGCAATCAATTGACTGCCGCGACTGTTGAGGAGGGTGTACTTCGTTATCAGGTGAGTCGTCGAAAGGCAGGCATCTACAGTTTCTTGCGAATGCCCTCGCTATATTTCGACAGCACTCCACTCACTCCTTGACAAACCTTCTTTCTTTGACTAATATCAATCAATAGCATGCGGTTCACTCCTCACTCCGCGTGTGTTCTCTTCTTCGCTCGCATCTTTTTTTCCACGCACCACATCTTCAACTGTTTCACGTTAAGTGGACTGATTTCATGCGCAAACCTGTGCTTGTTTCGGTTATTCTGTTGCTGCTTGCCCTCTCATTGTTCATGTTCGGGAACCAGGCGCAAGCCGATCCCGGATACAACAGCATGAGCTCCGGCGGATCGAACGTCATCCGCCAGATCATCCTCCCGGATTCCCCCGTCTCTCCTTCGTTCCGCCTCGCGAACCTGCTTGGATTTTTCTTTCTGGCGGGATCGGTCACGATTCTGGCCGCCGACCGGCATAACCGAAAGAGAGAGTATTTCTAAGGGGGACGTTCCCCTTTACAGCTGCACCAGTCGAACAGCAAACCCGCCGATTTCTCTGTCGAGATCGACCGAGACCGTCTTCCCGGTTCTGCCGGTTTTCGTTTCCTCGCGTACACCGATCCCCCGGGACGCGAAGAAAGCGACCGCGCGTTCCAGAAAATTGGCCGCAACCGCCAGCTGTCCGTTCCTCCCGGACGCACGCCCCTGGAACAGCGTGCCGGCAAGCGCCGGGCTCTTCTCCTCCCTGACTGCAAGCAAGTGCGAGAGGAGCGCCTCATCGCCTGCATCCGCCCCGTTGATCCCCAGATGCACCAGCTGAAAGCCGAGCATGGTGCGCACCGCCCGCGCTGCCAGCCGGGTGACTTCATCGAACCGTTTCCCCGCAAGAAGGTCCGCCTTCACCATCCAGCTCCCCCCGCATGCCACCACCCGGGGAAACCTCAGATACCCCAGGAGGTTGCTCTCATCGATCCCCCCGGTGGGAATGAACCGCATACCACCGAACGGTGCGCTGATGGCCTTCAGGTACTCCAGGCCCCCGCACGCCTCGGCCGGAAAGAACTTTACCAGATCCAGGCCCATCTCGATTGCCGAGGAGATTTCACTGGGCGTGGCGACGCCGGGTATCACGGGAATGTTCTGCGTCCGGCAATACTCCACCACGCCCGCGTTCAGCCCCGGCGAGACGATGTATCTCGCACCCGCGTCGACCGCCCTCCTGGCCTGTTCGACGGACAGGACTGTTCCGGCACCCGGAAGCATCTGGCGAAATTCCTTTGCAATCCGGGCAATGGATCCGGGGGCCGCCTTGGTTCTGAATGTGATCTCCATGGTGGAGATCCCTCCCTCGAGCAGGGCTCGCGCGAGGGGCAGTGCATCATTCTCATCCTGGAGGACGACCACCGGGACGATCCCTCCCAGACCCAGCTGTTCCACGACTGACGGCATCATTGCCCCTCCTGTTGTGTCGAAGTCCATGCGCGGGAGAGCAACCACGAGAAGAGGTTTTTCGCCGCCCGGGCA
>PMBF01000092.1 GCA_003152875.1 Ignavibacteriota bacterium
GCCCGGCATACTGTAACGTCTGCAGCAGGGGTGAAGAATCATGGGTAATCAGCAGCTCCTCATCCTGGCGATCGGCGTTGTCGTTCTCGCGATCGCCGTTGCAGTCGGAATCACCTGGTTTCAGGACCAGGCAGCATCCAGCAACAGGGATGAGTTGGCCATGGATATGTCTCAGTTCGCGGTTCGGGCCCAGGCGTACTATCGTCGACCGCGAACGCTTGCCGGAGGTGAGGGATCATTCGGCGCTCTGAGCATGGACAAGCTGACGAGCCAGGCCAGGAATCTGAATGGAAGCTACACGATCGAGACCGATCCCGTTCCGGCAGCCGCGCAGAACATCAAGCTGATCGGGACAGGCACTGAATGTCTCGCGGACGGTCGTCCGGTGAAAGTGGTGATGATGGTCTACCCGGACAGCATCTTGAACGTCGGGGCAGAGGGCCACTAGAAGGGTACGGAGGGTGTGGGGCGCAACGGGCGTCCGAACAACAGTTGAGTCTCCAGGGGGGCACTCCAGCTGTTCGTGCGGCTCTCCGGCCAGGTGGGGGATCTGGCCGGGCAACCGGGCCGTACGAACCAGTGGAGTGCCGCCCTGTTTTGTCTTCGGAAGGAATCACACTATGCCAGAATACCGCATCGAAGGAATTTCGGCCGCCGGCAAACCCGTCCAGGGAGTGATCGAGGCCGACAGCATGCACGCCGCGAAGACCAAAGCCGGGCAGATCGGCCAGGCCAAGGGATTCCGCGTGCTCAATATCCTGCCGCGGGTGACGTTTGTCTACAAGGTCCAGCGCGGCGCGGATAAACCTTTCAGCGGCGAGCAGAAGGCGTTCACGCGCGCAGAGGTCCAGGATGCACTCCAGAAGATGGGCTACCGCGTCCTTACGGTCAACAAGCGCTTCCTGAGCCTCAAAATGAAGCCGCCGGCGGCGGAGATCGTGACCTTCGTGCGCGTCAGCGCGGACCTCATCAGGCAGAAGCTCCCGTTCAACGAGATCATGCAGCTGCTGGTGAACGACATCGAGAACCGCACCCTGCGCGATGCGATCAAGGACATCAACCTGGAGCTGAAACAGGGGAGGGACAGCGAAAAGGCCTTCCTGAAACACGAAGGCGTCCTCGGCAAGTTTACCGCGCACATGC
Source organism: Ignavibacteriota bacterium (assembly GCA_003152875.1). Classification (GTDB taxonomy): domain Bacteria; phylum Bacteroidota; class Ignavibacteria; order UBA10030; family UBA6906; genus Fen-1262. The sequence continues at coordinate 1,144 of PMBF01000092.1, forward strand.
TCGGCCTCGCCTCCAAGAGCGGCAACATGGCGGAGATCTATGAGAGCACGGCCAAGTTCCTCGAGCGTCAGGCGGAGTTCAGAAAAAACCTCAAGTCCGCCCTCATCACCCCCATAGTCACGCTGGTGGTGCTCTTCGGAGCCGTGGTCTACTATGTGGGATACATCTTCCCGGCCACTGCGGGCCTCTTCAGGAAGTTCAACATCGACCTTCCTCCGATGACCAAGGCCACGCTGGCGATGAGCGATTTCCTGACGGCGAACATCTGGCTCATTCTGCTGTTAACGTCCGTCCCCGTCGCACTGTTTGCGCGGTACCTGACCACTCCGCGCGGGCGCTTCATGATGGACAAGTACATCTGGGGGGTGCCGGTGCTCGGTCCGCTGCTGCACAAGCAGTCGATCGAGATCTTCTGCCGGGTCTTCTACGCCCTCTACAGCGGGGCAGGCGAAAACATCGAGGTCATCCGCCTGGCTGCTGAGGCCTGCGGCAACAAGTACATGGAATCCCGCATCAAGGGGGTGGCGCTCCCCCTCATGATCGAGAAGGGCGCAGGCATCACGGAAGCCTTCGAAGCCACCGGCGTGTTCACCAAGACCGCGATCTCGCGCTTCCATTCGGGGGCCGAGACCGGGACCGTCAAAAATACGGCGCTCCAGCTCGCGGAGTACTACGAGAAGGAAACAAGCTACAAGATGCGCAACGCCATCGATATCATCCAGCTTGGCATCTCGATGGTCATTATGGTTGTGCTGACCGCGTTGACGATCGTGTCGTCGGAGACAGCGACCATCAGGCCCAAGAACCCGGCGATGGGAGAGACGGTGCCGGTTTCTGTGGTCCGGGAGATCGGCCGCCTTACATAGAGGGAGCTCCCCCGGACGCTCAGTTCCCCACATGAGCTGAAGTACCATGGCAAATCTGGATATTACAGACAAGATCGGGTTCGCCCTCCTCAAGAAGGGGGTCATCGATTACGAGACGCTGGAGAAGTCCCTCCGCATCAAGGAATCGGAAGAGAAGAAGAACCGCCGAAACCTCGGTCAGATCCTTGTCACCGACTTCCATGCGGACCACGATGCGGTCTTCCGCGAGGTCGCCGACCTGTATGCCTTCCGCGAGATTTACCTTGCGGACGAAAAGATCGACCAGGGGCGGATCGATTTCATCCGCCGCTTCGTCGAGGCGCTACCGCAGAACGTGCGGGAGATGCTCCTGCTGACCCGCATGCTGCCGCTCCGGTTCGACGAAAAGCAGCCCGACAAGCTGATTATCGTCGCGCCCGACCCGACCGACCGCCGCATCCCGCTGATCGCCCGCAATTTCGGCGCGAAGAAGTATGAGGTCGCCTACTGCAGGCTGAAAGAGATTCAGAACCTGATCGAACAGGTCCTTCCTCCCGAGAACGAGTTCCTGAAGAAACTGGAGTCCTCGGAAGTGGGGATCCAGGTCAAAGACGAAGAGGAAGGCTCGGTCGACGAAGACGCGCTCGAGGCGGAAATCACCAAGAGCGCCCTCATCAACCTGGTGGAAGGGGCGCTCATGGAGGCGGTGCGCCAGGGGGCGAGCGACATCCACATCATAGCCAAGGAGGGGAACCGGACGGAGTTCTGGTTCCGCGTGGACGGTTCCCTGAAGCTCTGGCACGTCCAGGAGCGCACGATGCCGGAGGCCGTGGCGGCAGTCGTCAAAGACCGCTCCAAGAACGTCGACAGGTTCGAGCGCGAAATGGCCCAGGATGGATTCATCCAGCGTCAGATCGACGACCATATGATCCGTTTCCGCGTCTCCATCCTGCCCATCGTAGGGCTTGAGTACAGGCACAAGTTCGAAAGTATCGTCATCCGTGTGCTCGATGACCGGAAGGTGATCACGGATCTCTCCAAACTCGGCCTGGTCGGGCCTTCCAAGGATTTCTTCCAAAAAGCCATCAACAAGCCGCAGGGGATCGTGATCCTCACCGGGCCGACCGGATGCGGCAAGAGCACAACCCTGGTCGCGGCGCTGCACCAGGTGATCGATCCCACGGTCAACGTCCTGACCGTCGAGGATCCGGTCGAGTACGTCATCCGCGGCGCCCGCCAGCTGAAAATCGGGCATAAGATGTCCTTCGAGGACGCCATCCGCGGCATCCTTCGCCATGACCCCGACATCGTCCTGGTGGGCGAGATGCGTGACAAGCTGACCGCCGAGATCGCCATCAAGCTCGCCAACACCGGGCACCTCACGTTTTCGACGCTGCATACCAACGACGCGCCGAGCGCGGTCTCCCGTCTCTACAAGATGGGCATCGAATCGTTCCTCATCGCCTATGCGATCAATATTATCGTCGCCCAGCGACTCGTCCGCACACTCTGCAAGTCGTGCAGGCGCGCGATCCCCACGGAAGAGCTGGACCACGCCACCTATGTCAAGTTCGGTGTCACCGAGGATGATCTGGCCCACCATACCTTCTACGAGGCCCAGGGGTGCGACCGCTGCAACGGCGGCTACAAGGGGAGAGCGGCCATCCATGAAGCCCTCTACTTCACACGGGAGATCCGCAGCCTCATCCTGCGGGCGGGACGGGATGTGGATGAGGAAGAAATCCGCACTCAGGCCATCAAAGACGGAATGTGGACGCTGCGGCGGGCGGGCATTGAACGGATGAAGGAGGGGGTGACCACGCTCGAAGAGATCGCATCGGCAACAACGGACGACTAGGCGAGGGAGGCGACAATGGGAATGGGACAATCACTTCTGGCGATCCTGGCACTTGCGATACTCGGGACGATCTTCCTCACGTCGGGAAGAAACACCCTCGATCAGCGGCAGGTGATCGAACAGTGCGAATACGAAATCATGGCCACCTCGCTGGCCACCTCGCTCGTCGAACGGGCCTCCAGTCTGGCCTTTGACGAGAAAACCGTGAACAATACCGTGAGCCTCTCCTCCAGCCTGACTGCCGTAAGCGGGCTGGGCAAAGACGGGATCGAAAGCGCAGAGTCGTCGTTCGATGATTTCGACGACTACAATAACTTCTCGAAAACGGTGCTGGGCGACACCCTCTCGTTCAAGTCGGCAAACTTTACGGTCTGGTCCACGGTGGACTATGTGACGATCTCCGGCAACGCCGTGGTGACGTCGGCAAGCCAGACATATCACAAACGCCTCACCGTCTGGGTGGCAAGCGACATGATGCGCGATACCGTGAACTTCCAAACTGTGTACAGCTATTGGTACTTCCGTTAAAAGAGGCGATGCATGGGGACACAGACAATCATTGATCTTCTCGGTTCCGCCGTGGTGTTCGGCTGGATGGTCCTGATGACCCTTCAGGCGCAAACAGCCAACAGCGAAAATTCCAGGAACCTGAAGGGCGACCTCCTTGTCCAGGAGAACCTCGTCGAGGTGACCCGGCTCCTGGAATACGACTTCCGCAAGATCGGGTTTTGCAACGAGCCGAACAACATGCCTGATCCCACCAAGGCAATCCTGCTTGCCGATTCCAGCCGGATAAAGTTCCTGGAGGATGTCGACCTGACCGGAAGCGGCCCGAATGGGACAATCGACAGTGTCTACTACTACATTGGACCGACAAGCGAGCTGTCAAACACGCCGAATCCGCGCGACCGCATGCTGTACCGGGTCATCAATACGCAGCCCGCCAGAGGAGCCAACCTCGGCATCACGTCCTTCTCGCTGGCATATTACGACGGAGCCGGCAACAAACTGGCGATGCCGGTGACAGGCACGAACCTCCAGAAGATCCAGTCGATCCAGATTACGCTGAGCGTGGAAAATGTCTACGCCGCTGCTGTTGTCGAGACGGCCCCGCTGAACAAACAGTATTCGTCGGCATCCTGGCAGCAGATGCGCCTCTCGTCTCGCAACTACCGCAACCGCTAAGGAGAAAGTCATGGGAAAGGCAGCGATTCTTCTTGTCGTGGGGACCGGCCTCCTCCTGCTCTGGAGCGGCCGTGATCTGTCCGACAACAGCGTCACCGCGTATGACAACGCCATGGACTACTACGAAGGGGGCGTCACTCGCTATATCGCGATCGCAGGCGCGAACATGGCGGCGAACCAGATCTTCCTCACGCCTCCCAACCTGAACGGCTATGGATGGTGGGCGGGCTACACGAGCCCCGTCAGCTTCGCAGGCGGGAAATTTACGGTGATCATCGATTCCACCTCCAGCGTCGACCCCATCACCGGCCAGCGGCGCTTGACGCTCAAATCCACGGCCGTGTATCGCGACAGCACCTTCACCGTGCGCGTGATCCTCCGCCCGAGCAACTTCGCAAAGTTCGCCTTCTACGCCGGTGCCTCCGGGGCCAGCGACGCTTACTGGGCCACAGGCGATTCCGCCTTCGGCCCCGTCCATAGCGAAGGATTCCTCAGAACCACCGGCACCCCGTATTTCGGCGGCAAGGTTACCACCCTGAACGGCATCGACAGCACATCCTGGTCGGGACACCCTATCTTCAATGCCGGCGTGGAGAGTGGCGTCAGCATTCCCATGAACAAGAGCTACCAGGGCCTCGGTACCGCGGCCGCCGCTGCGGGCGGGAAAAAATTCACCGGCAACGACGACCTCTATCTGAATTTCGCCGGCGATTCCATCAAATACCACCGCGCCAGCAACCCCGACACAACCCGCTTGCTCAGCAGCTGGTGCCCGAACGGGGCCATCGCGCTGACCAGCGGCACCGGCACCGTGCATGTCCAGGGTACGGTGAAAGGACACTACACCGTCGGCGCCCTCGACAGCTCCGGCTCCGCCGGAAGGGTGGTGATCGACGGAAACCTCACCTACAATTCCGATCCCCGCACAACCCCCACGTCCACCGATATGCTCGGGATCGTAGCCTGGAATGACATCAACATCAAGGATAACGGATCGTCGTATTTCACAGTCATGGCCTCACTGTTCAGCTATACGAACGCCGTCACGGTCGAGAACTACGACTCACGGGCCAAGGGGACACTCTATACGCTCGGCGGCTGGACAGTGCAAAAAGTCGCCGCGACGTCCTCCTCCGACCTGTCCCACGGCTATTCGGTCATGATTCAGTTTGACAGTCGTTTTGCAAGCTCCTCGCCGCCGTACTTTCCGGGGACGAACGCTTATGAGATTCTGGCCTGGTATGAGTAGACCACGGTGATGCTGAATATGAGACACCTGGCTAATAATAGCCAGAACAATGATGTTTCCGGTGTCTCAAATGCGCCATTGGGGCTCCCGGGAGTCGCTTCCGGAGGTGTTATCGATGGCACAAGTCTTGACGCAGTATACGGTGGGCACGTGGTGCCCGCTGCAAAGGCCGAAGCAAAAGGGATGAACGAAACCGCCATACAGGTACTTCGGGAAATGTCCGCCTCCGTGCCGGATTCTGTCCCGGGCATGGAGCGGCAGATGCTTATCGGCGATCTGGTGGCGAAGCTGTCCCCGGCCGAGCGCTCCACGATCCGCAAGCTGATGGATAGCTACCTGCGGCACATGGAGCGGATCGACGCCTCTGACATCGACGTGGGAGGCTACGGGTCGCAGGGGAACATCTGGTACAGGGTGTACGGGGATAAGAAGCCCTTCCGGGAGTTCGGGCAATTCTCCCTCGACGAGTTCAACGTTCTTATACAGACAATCCTGATCGAGCGGCAGAGGCTCTTTCTGTACGAGAATCGCAACCTGGATTTCTCCTACAGCATCCTGACGAACGACACGATGTACCGCTTCAGGGCAAATGCATATTTCGACCTCGATCATCTTGCCCTGAACATGCGCTCCATCAACAACACGGTGCGGCCGTACAAGGGGCTGGACCTGCACAGCAACGTGACCAAAGTGCTGAGCCTCTCCTACACCGAGCAGGGACTGACCCTGATTACGGGGATCACCGGTTCCGGGAAGAGCGCGACGCTCGACAGCATCATCGACGCCAATAACCACTCGGTCTACGGCCATGTGATCATCATAGCGTCCCCGGTGGAATACGTGCACAAACCGGACCGCTGCCTCATCCGGCACAGGGAAGTGGGACGCGACGTCCTTTCGTTCAGGGAGGGAGCCATCCAGGCCCTCAGGCAGGACCCGGACATCATCGTGATCGGGGAGATGCGCGATCCCGATACGATCATGACCGCACTGGAAATCACCGACAGCGGGCACAAAGTGTTTTCAACTCTGCATACGGCCTCGGCCGTCGAGACGGTCGACCGCATCATCGGCGAAATGCCGCCGATCGAACAGGAGCGTGTGCGGCTGCGCCTGGCCGACACCCTGAGCTGCGTCATGTCGCAGAAGCTGGTGCCCAGCCTGGACGGGAAACGCGTGCTCGCAAAGGAACTCCTGATCATCACGCCGTCGGTGCGGGCAGCGATCAAGAACAACAATACGGGCGAGATCTACCAGATGATGGCTGAATCCGCGGAACTGGGGATGACCACGCTGGAGCAGGACCTGAAACGCCTCTATCTGCAGAAAAAGATCTCCCTGGAAAATGCATTCGTCGCGGCGAACAACAAACGGCGCTTCCAGCAGATCATGAATATGACCGGCAGCATCGGAGATTGATCGGGTCGCGGCGCACCGCGGAGCAACGCATCAGAGAGGTGACATCGTCATGTCGAAAATGAAGGTTCGCAGCAAGAACGCGGTCGGCCTGTTTGTCGACGGGCTCGACATCAAGCTGGCCCATCTGACCCTCCGGGGGAGGAAGGTCGTGGTCCAGGAGCTCCGGGCCGCTACACTGGCCACCAGAATGGCGGACCGCAAGGAGGTGGAGCTCGGCGCAAGCGGCGGCATCGACAGGTTGGACCCGTTCTCCCTGGCTTCGACATCGGTCGTGGACACGCCGGCCACCGACGTGCAGACCGACGACAACACGACCATCCTTCTGAACTTGCTCTCCGCCTATCCTGTCACGAAGTACAACCTGACCTACAGCCTCGCCGAACCGTCCATCTACTACCACGTGGTGGATCACGACTTCGGGCTCAAGGGACTGAAGCTCAAGAACCGGGTTCTGGAGGAGCTGCGCAATCTCCGCGCGTTCCAGCCGGCAGCCGACGCGGTCGATACCATCCGCACCGAGGACGGGGGGCTCCTCTGCATCGTCCGCGAAGACGGGATGAGCCTGTTCAACGCCCTCGAAGGGATCAAGAGCTTCCTCGGCGGCCGCCTCCCGCTGATCGCCGGCATCGACAGCGCCGACATCTCGCTGATGAACACCGTCCGGCGCAACTACGAGCTCGAGGACGAAGAGGTCACGGTCATCGTCTATGTCGGGGTGGAATTCACGCGGCTGATCTTCATGCGGGGCGACCACTTCTACCAGTTCGCGCCGATCCTGGGCGAAGGCTACGATTCGCCGAACCTGCCCAACACGATTTACAGCCGGCTCCTGCTGGAACAGGACAACCTGGGACTCCCGCGGATCAACCGGATCGTCCTTGCCGGCGAGAGCCACCGCATCGCGCTGAAGGAGTTCCTCCTCCAGCAGCTTCCCGACCAGGATGTCGACTACCTTCTCATGCCGGAGATCGACACTTCGGCGCTCTCCCCCGAGCAGCAGGCGGAGGTGTCCGCCTTTGCCGTTCCGATCGGGGCGGCCTGGCGCTTCCTGGACCAGCACAACCCGGCGTTCTACAGGATCAATCTTCTCCCGGATTCCATCCGCGAGAGCCAGAGGGTCTTCAAGCTGGCCTGGCACGGATACATGCTGCTGACCCTGTTGTTCCTCTTCACCCTGTTCTTCACCTGGCAGGTCTCCTCGAAGTCGCGCGAGCTGCGGGACCTCAAGGAGAGTCTTACCCTGAAGGAGAGCCAGCAGGCGGAAAACCTGCAGCTCTCAAACTCCATCGACGCGCTCCAGCAGCAGCTCACCCGGTACCGGGCCTCGCTTGCACTCTACGATTCCCTGGTCCCGGGCAGCGAGCGCTGGAGCCGGGTCCTCACGCAGCTCAGCCATGGCGTGGAAGACCTGAACTCGCTCTGGATCACCGAGTTCAATGCGGGCAAGGAGACCAGCGTCGTCCTGACCGGCTTCACGGTCTACCGCACGCGCATCCCCCGGATTGCGGCGCTGTTCGACAACGCCACACTCAAAGAGGTCACGGTTCAGGCTATTCGCAATCAGGAAGTGTACAAGTACACGATCGATATCCCCCCGCCGCCGGCGGGACACTGACGGCACGCCAGAAGGAGACACCCCGTGTCTTATAAGCTGCGAAACAGTATCGCCCTGGGGATCCTGCTGTTCCTGATTCTCGCCGTGGGAACATACATCCGCGCGTTCAATCAGCCTCGCTCCTCCAGACAGATCCAGGCTTCGATCAAGAAGATCGACGAGGAGCTGCAGAACACCCCCAACCTGGTGAATCAGTTCAATGATCTCAGCGCCACGCTGAACGACATGCAAAAGCGGTGGGAGGCGCGCAACAAGATCATTCCTCCCGCCGATATCACAGGACAGAGTTACGCCTACTTCAGCCACCTGATCGACCTGAGCGGGCCCATCAAGCTCAATGTCTCGTACCACGGCGAAGAGAACAAGGGGAACTACGGCTACAACATCTATACTCTCAAAGGAGAGGCCCCCTTCGAGAGTTTCTACAGGTTCGTTTGGTACCTGGAGAACGACCGGAGGCTGTACAAAATCCCTTCGCTGATGATGCGCGGAGTGGAGATCGCGCCGACCGACAAACAGGAGGGGGGAGTCCTGGTGACGTTCGACATGGATGTCCGGGCCTACTACGCGTCGGTGGCCGAGCTCTCAAGCTCACTGATCGAAAAGGTTCTTGTGCCGAACCGCATGACCGCCGACCCCTTCACGCCGGTCATCTCCAGCGGCATCCCCCCCAATCTGCGGCAGCTCGTCGAGATCGAGCGGTCAAACCTCAGGGCAGTGATCCCCGGGAAAGCCTTCGTGGAAGATCAGGCGAGGGGCATCCGGACGCTGCAGGAAGGGGACGAAGTGTATCTGGGCTACGTCACGAGGATCGACCCGCAGGGCGGCCTGCTCGAATGCACGCTGAACAAAGGCGGGATCATCGACCGGGTGGAGCTGAAGATCAGCTACGGTCCAGTGAAAACGGACGCGAACAAATAGAAAAATCGGGGAACGCATGAACACATCACGCTGTCTGTCGATCGCGTTGGTCCTGCTGCTGATCTGCGGCTCAGGGGCCCGCGCCCAGGGAAGCGGCTCCACCGAACGGCGGGCCTTACGCGAGTACACCCCACCGCAGGAGCTGGTGTCGATCTCTCCCTCCACGACGCTCGACCGCGCGCTGATGATCATCAGCGAAGTGAGCAAACGCTTCACGGGGAAACTTGTCATCGATACCGAGCGCCGCACCATGCCGATCGGCGTGGACGTACAGGGCATGCAGTGGCGCGATGCCCTCGAGGCGATCTGCCGGAAGAACACCCTCGTGTTCAATGAGTTCGAAAACTATATCCAGGTGGCCTCGGCGGCCGCGGAAGGCGGACCGGGAGGAGGGCCAGCCGGTGCCATCGGCATCATGAAGGAGCCGGCCAACCTCAGAAGCCGCGAGGTGAAAATTTCGGCATACATCCTGGAGGCCAACCTGAGCCGCCTTGAGGAAGTCGGGGTCAACTGGACCTTCATGAAGAGCAACAGCAATATGACGGTGGACGCGGGATTCCAGGGTGCCGACCAGGTCAGCAACAAGATCTTCAGCGCAGGGATCACGCCCAAGGTGAGCTTCGCAAATATCGACCTCCTGGCCCGCGCCTTTTCGGACTACGAGCTGGGGGAAATCCTCTCCGGTCCGCAGGTGATTGTCCGCTCGGGAGAGGTGGGACGCATCCAGGTCGGCCAGGACTTCTCGATCAGGGAACGCGACTTCGCGGGGAACCTGATCGACAAGTTCTACAGCGCGGGCACCATCATCCAGGTGACGCCGCAGGTGATCACCGAGCAGGGCGTCAGCTTCATCCACCTCCTGGTCGATGTGGAGCGGAGCGACGTGGTGCCCGGCGCGATTACCACGCTGGTGAACAAGACGAAAGCGAATACCAACCTCCTGCTGTTCGACGGCGAGGAGAACATCATCGGCGGGCTCTATTCGAACACCGTGAACACCATCAGGACCGGCGTTCCATTCCTGAAGGATCTTCCCTGGTACGTGCTCGGGCTCAGGTACGTCTTCGGGTATAGCCGCGATGAAGTGAAGAAGAAAGAAATGATCATCCTGATGAAGGCGGAAATCGTGCCCACCATCCAGGAGCGGATTGCAGAGAAGAAGAAGGAAGACGGGATTCTCAACCGCTGGCGCTCCGAGAAGGAACGGATGGAACAGCATATCAAGCAGGATAGGCAATGACCTCGCGACTCGAAAGGATGGCTGGCATGAGAACCCTGCGGCTTCTTCCAATGCTCGTCCTGATGGCGCTGCTCTTCATGACCTGCAAGAACGACACCACGGAGCCGGTTGCCGGCGAGGGAGCTGTCTCGGGTCTGGTGACCGACGGCCTCGGCGGCGCCGTGGCCGGCGCCACCATCTCCTCCCTGGGACCTGTGGCCTCCGGCCAGAGCGTGCAGACCGACGCCCAGGGACGGTTTCTTCTGAAATTCACCCTCGACAGCAGCTCCACCCTGACCCTCGCGGTGGGACATTCGGGGTTCCGGGACACGACCATCACGGTCCGAGTCCTCTCCGGATCCACCACGTCGGCCGCCATCCAGCTTGCCTCGACGCTGCCCGTGGGACCTGCAGGGGTCAGCGGCACGGTGAAGGACGCGACCACAGGGCTTCCCGTCGCGGGAGCAACGGTGAAAGGCTCAAGTCCCCAGCTCGACCCGCTCACGGCTCAGAGCGACGCGGCGGGGCGGTTTACGATGACGTTCCCCGTTGACAGCACATACCGGCAGTCTCAGGCGGGAATCTCCCTCTCGGCCTCGCGCTCCGGCTATAGGGACACGACCGTAGCGGCTACGATCACGTTCGGCATGAGCACGCCCGTGACGGTCCGGCTGATGCCGAAATCCGCCGCCCTGCTCTCCGGCCGCGTGCTGAACCTCAGGAACGGATCCCCGGTTTCTGGCGCCTCCGTCCGGGTGCAGATAGTCTCGGGCGGTTCCGCGACGCAGACGGCCGTCTCCAACATTCTCGGCGAATACAGCGTAGCGTTCACGCTCGATTCGACAGCGATTGCAAACGTTGCGGTCTCGCAAGCCGGGTTCCGCGATACGACATTCTATACAAGGCTCACCCAGAGCTCCTCGACCACGGCAGATGTCTCCCTTGATCCCAGGTCGACGATCGCCGGACTGTCCGGCACGGTGACCGACGCCCTGGCAGGCATCCCCCTGTCGAGCGCCTCCGTGACGGCGCAGGTGATCTCTCCCTCGCAACAGGCGGCACAGACCGCGGTGACGAACATCGTCGGCGAGTTCAATTTCCTGATGACCGTGGATACGACATCGATTGTCCGCCTTGCGGTAAACAGGACGGGATATCGGGACACCACGCTCTTTGCCAAGGCCATCCCCGGCACGATGTCAGCGATCGTCGTCGGGATGCGGCAGGGCATCGCCGGCAACGGCGGAACCGGGCTTCCCCAGACTATCGCATTCCTCGGAGCCACTCCCCCGGAGCTTTCGGTGAACGGAGTCGGCGGCAAGGAGACAGCGGTCCTGGACTGGGAGGTCCGCGACAGCCTGGGAAATCCGGTTGACGCGAACCATACGGCCCTGCTGACATTCTCCATCGTCGGCGGCCCGGGCGGCGGCGAGTACCTCAGCCCGACTGCCATCACGACGACGGCGTCCGGCAAGGCCTCGGTGACATTCAACTCCGGGATCAGGTCGGGTGTCGCCCAGGTCGTCGCTTCGACCAGCGTCGGAAACAGAATCATTACGTCGTCACCAATTCGGGTCGTGATCGACGGCGGTTTCCCCGATCAGAGGCACTTCACGGTCGCGAGCCCGTTCTTCAACCTGCCTGCACTGGGGGTCGCAGCATACCGTCAGCAGATCAGCGTGCTCGCAGGTGACAAGTACAGCAATCCCGCCGCGGCCTCGGCCGTCTACTTCCGGACCAGTGCCTGTGTCGTTCAGGGCACGTTTGGAAGCGCCGTGACCACGAAGGACGGTCAGGGGACCGTTGACCTGATCACCGGGAACCCGTATCCCTTCGGGTCCGCCTCGGCAGCGGCCTGGGGCGACGGGTACTTCTTTGTCGCCGCCCGCACGATCGGTGAAGCCGGCACCATGGTCCAGGACAGCGTTCTTTTCCTCCTGAGCGGAGAGGCAAGCATCACATCGATTGCCCCTTCCAGCTTCAACATACCCAACGGCGGAAGCCAGTCGATTGCCTTCCATGTGCAAGACGCCCTCGGCCACCCCCTGGCTCAGGGGAACACGATCACCGTGACGGCATCCATCCCGCCTCCCCCGGTCGACGGTCAGCTGCAGAACAAGGTATTCCTCCAGTTCGGCAAGGACGGCACCGTTGTCCTTCCCGATCTCATGACTCCGGGCCCCGGAAGCACGCAGTTCTCCCTGACCCTTTCGGACGGCTCATGGGGGATCGTGGATTCGGTCGGCACTCCTGTCATCGTGACGATCAGCGTCATCGGGCCCAATGCGGTTGGCGGCATCTCCACCAGCGTCATGGGTACCGTGCACTGAGCTGTCCCTGCTTCAAGCGAATCCCGCCCCTCTCCCGTTGTTCAGGGAGCGGGGCGGTCTGTTGTGTGGCCCAGGCCCCTTCGCGATCCTTTACCCTGTGGTGCTTGATGCGGACTATCACGATGAGCGCCTGCCGCGCTTTGCTGCTCATGGTCAGGACATCCGGCATTGCAGGATTCTCCCCCCTCATTTCTGGCTGAGAATCCCGGGATGCAGTATGCTGAGATTTCTCCCGAGCGTAGCACCTGACATATCTCACGCTGGAGTATATCCACGGTGATGAGGCATGCCGGTTGATTGATTTTCGCTCCCCTTTCTTGTAGTTTGGAGTGCCGGACAGGCGTTCCGAAGGGAACCCGCATCCCCCTGAATGCTGCGCACCGCTCTCCGCCCCGGGAGAGAATGCGCCCTGCCCCCGCTGCATGACAAGAGGGGGACGCGCTCCCGGAGGTTCGAACAATTATTACCCGTGAACCCGCAAGGGCATCGTGACCAACGACATCATCATTCGCGGCGCCCGCGTCCATAACCTCAAGAACATCTCCCTCACCCTCCCGCGCAACAAGCTCGTCGTCATCACAGGTGTCAGCGGCTCCGGCAAGTCCAGCCTCGCGTTCGACACGATCTACGCGGAGGGACAGAGGCGGTACGTGGAGAGCCTCTCGTCGTACGCCCGGCAGTTCCTCGAGCGCATGGACAAGCCTGACGTCGACGTCATCCAGGGGATCAGCCCTGCGATGGCGATCGAGCAGAAGACCAATACCCGCAACCCGCGTTCGACCGTCGGGACAACGACGGAGGTCAACGACTACCTCCGGCTGCTGTTCGCCAGAGTGGGGAAGACCTACTGCCGGCAGTGCGGACGGCTGGTCACCAGGGACTCCACCGCGACCGTTCTGGAAACCCTCCGGCGGGAACTCGGCACGGCCGACTCCCTCCGGCTCTATGTCGCATTCCCGCTTCTCGTCCATCAGGGCGAGTCGCTCGCAAAGGCGTTGGAAAACCTGAAGAAGGAGGGGTTCTTCCGTGTGGTGGTGGAAAACGAGGTGCTTGACCTGAACGAGACTTCGCTGCCGCCCAGGACCGACCCCTCGAACGTGCTCGTGCTGGTGGACCGGCTGATCTGCCGCCGGGAGCAGGAAGACCCGCGCATCGCCGATTCGATCGAGACCGCGTTCGCCTCGGGAAACGGCAGGGCGGTCATCGTCCTCGCCGGCAGCGCCGCACAGCTCCGGTTCAACCAGAACTTCGCCTGCCCCGACTGCCATATCACCTACGAAGAGCCCGACCCGCGCCTCTTCTCCTTCAACAATCCTTTCGGCGCATGCCCGGACTGCCAGGGGTTCGGCAGGGCAATCGGCATCGACATGGACAAGGTCGTTCCCGACCGGACAACAACTCTGCGTGAAGGGGCCATTCAGCCATGGACGACCCCGAAGTTCAGGGACCGGATGCGCACCCTTGCTCAGGTGGCCCGCTCCGCGAATCTCCGCCTCGATGTTCCGTTCAGCGCGCTGACCCCGCGCGAGCTCGAGGTCGTCATGGAAGGGCATGGCGAGTTCGAAGGCATCAACGGATTCTTCAAGCATTGTGAGAAGAAGGCCTACAAAATCTACTACCGGGTGCTCCTGAGCAGGTACCGCGGCTACACCACCTGTCCGGCCTGTCACGGCGCGCGTCTCCGTCCCGAGGCGCTGAACGTGAAGATCGACGGACGGAACATCGCGGAGGTAACAGCGATGACAATCGGCTCGGCCCGGGAGTTTTTTCGCACGCTGATCCTGACTCCGCACGACGCCGAGGTCGCACGCCGGATCATGGCGGAGCTGCAGAGGCGCCTGGCATACCTCGATGAGGTGGGGATCGGCTACCTGACGCTCGACCGTCTCTCCAACACGCTGTCGGGGGGGGAGTCACAGAGGATCAATCTCGCCACCTCACTGGGTTCGTCCCTTGTCGGGGCGATCTATGTGCTCGACGAGCCGAGCATCGGGCTCCATCCCAGGGATAACAACAGGCTGATCGCCATCCTGCAAAAACTCCGCGACGCAGGCAACTCGGTGATGGTCGTGGAGCATGATGCGGACATGATGCGGGCGGGGGACGTGATCGTGGACATGGGTCCGCAGGCAGGTGAGAGGGGCGGAGAAGTGGTGGCATGCGGTCCCCTCCGGGAAATCCTCAGGGACGAGCGCTCGCTTACCGGAGCGTACCTGTCGGGCAGGAAGACCATTCCCATCCCCCGGGACCGGCGGGTTATGAACGGTCAGGCTCTCGTCATTACCGGAGCAGCCGAACATAATCTCAAGTCGATCGATGTCACACTCCCGCTCTCCATGCTGGTGTGCGTCACCGGCGTCAGCGGCAGCGGCAAGAGCACCCTCGTGCACGAGGTGATCTACAAAGGGCTGAAGCGTGCCCTGGGCGATTTCAGCGTCCGCCCGGGCGCCTTCCGCGGAATCAAGGGGTACGAGGTCCTGAGCGAAGTGGAGATGGTGGATCAGTCGCCGATCGGACGAACCCCCAGGTCCAACCCGGTTACCTACATCGGCGTCTTCGACGCCATCCGAACGTTGTTCGCGTCGACCCAGGGGGCAAGGATTCGCGGACTGAAACCGGGCGCATTTTCCTTCAATATTCCCGGCGGACGGTGTGAGGAATGCGAGGGAGACGGGGTCGTCAAGGTGGAGATGCAGTTCCTGGCGGACCTCTATCTGACATGCGATGTCTGCAAGGGGAAAAGGTACAAGGCGGACATCCTCGAGGTCCGGCACCGCGGCAAGAATATCGATGACGTGCTGGGAATGACCGTGACGGAAGCCATCGCATTCTTCGGTCAGGAGGCACAGGGAAGAAAAATCGGCTCCAAGCTCCAGGTTCTGGAGGACGTAGGCCTCGGGTATGTACGCCTTGGCCAGGCGGCAACGACACTCTCAGGCGGAGAGGCCCAGCGCGTCAAGCTTGCCGCGCACCTGGGGTCGCCGCGGAATGACCGCCACGTGCTCTTTGTGCTGGATGAGCCGACCACCGGCCTGCACTTCGACGACATCGCCAGGCTGATGACCTGCTTCAACGCCCTGATCGAGTCGGGTAACTCCGTGCTCATCATCGAGCACAACCTTGATGTCATCAAGTGCGCCGACTGGGTGATTGACCTGGGCCCCGAAGCCGGCGACGGCGGCGGAATGGTCGTGGCGGCGGGGACTCCCGAGACCATCGCCCGCTCCGCGGTTTCTCATACAGGGCGGTTCCTCGGGCCCCTGCTCGCCAAATAACCTATGTTCATTCAGCGGAGAAGTGACCTTAATCACCGCGGAGGTCCCCTGGCCGATGTATATTGCCTATGGAATTATACAAGGGCATAGGCTCGCGGAGGGATTAAGGGGAGGTCCTGAAGTGGGCTGTTGCCCTTTCCATGAGAGGGGGCCGGTTCTGAGCCGGCCCCCTCTTTTTTGACCCGGAAGCGGGGAGAGGACGTTAAGGCGTGTGACCGCCCCTCAATAGCCCATGCCGATGTTCAGGGTAATGAAGAACCCGCCAAAGCTGTTCTTGGTTGAGGCAATCTCTCCGGAATTGATGTTGTACAGCGACGGGATGCTTCCCGCAAGAAGGTAGGTGAAGTAGTACCTGAAGTTGACACCGAAGACGCTCGACTGATCTCCTCCGAAATTCGCTCCGACGCCGATAAAACCGGTCGCGGTGTAGTGCACGCGGCCCCTTCCGATCGCCTTGAAGAAATCCACCTGGTTGACTTGCAGCTGCCCGCTGGAGGCATCGAGGTCGACGTAGGGCATCGCGTACACTATCGCAGGCCCCACCCCCGCATTCACGTAAGGTCGGAACGTCTCGACGATATCCTCACGGAACAGGCGGTACTGGACGCCGAAGGTGAGCGGGAGGACTAGGAACCGGTTCAGCTTGCCGGGCGTGTATGTCTGCTGGTAGAACGGGTCGTACTGTTCCACCTCGCGGTCGTCCTTCGACTCGGAAATGGAAAAAGCTATAACGCCTGAAAGATCAGGTGTCAGCGCGCGCCGGTAAAAGGTCCCGAGACCGAAACCGCTGTTGGATATCAGAATATCCATACCCCAGACGTTCCGGTAGGGTTCCTGTCCATTGGCAAGCTGCTCCGCCGTGGCTTTGCCCGGAGACTCCTTCCCCTGGTGGCTCTGCTCGGTGTCGGAGGCGCCAGCCAGAATGATTCGGGTCGGGAGGAGCAGAACCAGGACGACCAGTAGAGAGCGCATCGCCGAGCGGTCCATAACCAGGCCTTTCTGAAGTCCCGTCATCTCTATAATGTAAGCAAACCAAAATTTCAGGCGCCGGGTTCTCCTCCCGTCCGAACCAGCATCTTTTCACAGGACCCGATCGCGTCGCTGTACGCCGCGATTTCAGGCGTCCGTGTGCTGCCCCTTCAGAGGACTCTGAACAACCCGAACTTGAGGTATCCGGTCTCAGGGACGGCAGGAAGGGTGGGGTGATCGGGTGGTGCCCCCCGCCATTCCAAAAGCTGGAGACGGCGGCCTGACCGCCGGGCGGCCGCGTCCACGTCATCCAGAAAGACTCCCGGTTCGATGTGATGTGAACAGGAGGCCGTTGCCAGCAGACCGCCCGGGGCGAGGACGCGGAAGGCCCTGGAATGCAGGTCGCGGTATCCCTGGCGGGCGGCGGGCACGGTCTTTCGGTTCCGGGTGAACGATGGGGGGTCCAGAACAATCAGGTCGAAGCTTTTTCCTTCCCCGTGCAGCGCTGCCAGCTTCTCGAAGACGTCGGCGCGCTCGAAGGCGGCCGTCGCGATCCCGTTTCTGGCCGCATTTGCCGAGGCCGCCGCGAGAGCAAGTTCCGAGCTGTCGATGCCAAGCACCGTAACTGCCCCGCCCCGTGCGGCGTTCAGGGAAAAACCTCCCTCGTTGCTGAAACAGTCCAGGACCGTCGCCCCGCGACTCCACCGTCCGACCAGGGCCCTGTTTTCCCGCTGGTCAAGGAAAAACCCCGTCTTCTGTCCTCCGAGAACGTCCACCTCGTACCGTATGTCGTTTTCAGTGACTATGGTCGGCGAAACCGTTCCGCGGAGCACGCCCTTCTCGAGAGGGAGCTCCTCAAGTGTCCTGAGCTGGGTTTCATTCCGTTCGACAATGGCTGCCGGGTGAAGCATCTCCTCGAGGAGATTGCAGAGGAGCTCGAGGCGGGCGTCCATGGCGTACGACAGTGTCTGGATCGCCAGCAGATCGTTGAACCTGTCGATGATCAGGCCGGGGAGAAAGTCCGCCTCGCCGTGGACGAGCCTCACGCTGTTCGCACCGGGGTAGACGCGCCGGCGGAGCTCGAATGCCTGCTCCAGACGTCCGCGGAAAAAGGCCTCGTCGATTTCCTCCATGGAGGTGGAAAGGATGCGCACAGCTATCAGGGAATGAGAGTTGAAGAACCCATTTCCGACCGTCAGCCCTCCCGCGGTCAGCACCTCCACGACATCCCCGATTTGAGGGGCACCGTGCATTTCGCGGATTTCGTTGCTGAACACCCAGGGATGCCCCTGGACGATTCTGCGGTCTTCGTTCTTCTTGAGGATGATCTGTTTGGCAAGGTGTTGAGACATGATGCAAAAAAATAGGAAGAACCCTCAGGAATAGCAAGCAGAGGGGGGGCCTGCGTTGCTATTCGGGCCTGTTGTGGATATATTTCCTCTCTTTGGGCAACTGCATGGTGCGCTTCACCTGTGTAATTTTCGACATCGACGGGACGCTGACGCGGACCTCATGAACGACAACGTGCCTCACGACAGGCTGCCCTGGCTTCTCCGGCTGGGCCGCTACGGTGTGCCGGCCGTCATCCTGATGTTCTACATCACCGCAGCGACCGGGTTTTCGTTCACTCCCGACGGGACGTTCCTCGGCCTGCAGTGGGTGCAAAGGATCGTGCATGGAGAAGGATTCCACGGTTTCACCATGCTGCCGGGCTCGGGATCTCCCAGTCCCTTCTGGGTCATCCTCCTGAGCACGGGGAGCGCAATGCATCTCGACCCGCTGTTGCTCTCGAAAATCCTGAGCCTCTTCTTTTCGTGTGTCGTGATTCTCGTGTCGTACCTGACGGCGCTCGATATCACCGACAACCTGATCATGGCGTTCTGTGTCGCCCTGCTGATGGCCGCCAACGGTCTCTTGCTGCAGGCCGCGCCGTCGGGGACCCCGCATCCGGTCCTGGCCGCGCTGCTGCTCGGCGCCCTGCTCTGCATGATACGGCACGACCGTGTGCTCGCAAGCCTTGCGCTCGGCCTTGCATGCCTCATGGCATGGCAGGCTATCGTCCTCGCGGTCCCCCTTTGTGCCGACATCTGGATGGCCTCCGGGTCCCGTTCCCGCGCGCTCAGGCTCCTGACGACTTCCTATGTGGTGCTCACGGCACTGATCGCCCCCTGGCTCATCTATGCCGTCCACAACAGGATTCCCTGGCTGACGGAGATTCCCCCCTCGTCCATCCCGCTGGCCGGCACGCCGGCGTCATGGGCGTTGCTGGCAATTCTCGCGGCGGGCTGCCTGGCGGGGACCGTCATGCTGCTCTCTCCCAGATTGCTGGCAGAAACCCTCGGACGCCGCCACATCCTGATCCTCGGTTGGACGCTCTGGCTCACGATCTGTGCCCTGGCCTGGGATCCCTGCTTCATTCTGGCGGCGCTGCCTGTCGGGGCCGCATATGCCATAGCTTCCGCGCACAGCCTTGCGCTCCGCCTGCGCATCGAGGGGAGGAGCATGGCGGCGGTGTTCCTCCTTACTGCTCTTCTCCTCGTGCTGAGCCAGGCCGATGTCGGGGGAGGGCGGCGCGCGTTGATGGCCGCAGCCGAAAAGGCGGTTCCCGTCATTACCGAGCTTGCCTCCCGGGTCCGGACCTCCGTCCCCGAGGAAGCAACGCTGGCAGCAGAATGGCCCGGGCTTGTGGGATATGTCGCAGCACGTCCGGTCACCGCCCTCTCCCCGGGCGGGAGCCCGGGGACAGATTTTGCAATCACCGCTGGGCGAGAGATTGCCGGGTACGCGGCGGTGTATAGCGCCGTGAATACCTCCGGACCCCCGGAGGCCCCGGATCAATCCCGGTTTCTCATCTGGAAGCGCCAATGACTTCTCAGGTCGATGCCATGCCATGAACACACTCTCTATCGGCGTTATCGGAGCCGGTCACCTCGGCTCCCTGCATGCAAAGATGCTTGCCGAGATCCCGGACGTCCGCCTTGCGGGGGTCATGGATACGGATCCCGCGCGCGCGGCGGCTGCCGCGCGGCGCTGCAATACGACCGCGCTCCGCACCCTTGAAGAGCTGCTTGCGCGTGCGGATGCCGTGACCATTGCGACTCCCACCAGCACGCACCACGACGTGGCCATGCAGGCCCTGGAGGCGGGGAAGCACGTCTTCATCGAGAAGCCCATCACCGAATCGACCGGCGAAGCGGAGGATCTGTGCAGGGTTGCCGGCGCGAAAGGCCTGGTGATCCAGGTCGGGCACATCGAGCGATTCAACCCCGCAATCCTCGCCCTGGAACCGTACGAGATCAGGCCGATGTTTGTCGAATCGCACAGGCTTGCGCAGTTTAACCCGCGCGGGACCGACGTGGCGGTGGTGCTTGACCTCATGATTCACGACATCGACCTGATCCTGAGTTTTGTCAGGTCCCCGGTGAAGCAGGTCGATGCGAGCGGCATCGCGGTGGTGTCGGACAGCCTCGACATTGCCAACGCGAGGCTGCAGTTCATGAACGGCTGCGTGGCAAACGTCACGGCAAGCCGCATCTCCCAGAAGAAAATGCGAAAGATGAGGCTGTTCCAGCCGAGCAGTTATATCTCCATCGATTTCCTGCAGGGTGTCTCCGAAGTGTTCCGGCTGGCGTCGGAAGAGGACCCCCGCGAGGAGGGGACACTCATGCTCGGCGAGCTCGGCTCGGGGAAGCACAAGCGGAAGATCGTGTACGAGCAGCCTGAAGTGCGGGAGGTCAACGCGCTCCGCCATGAGCTCGAGCTGTTTGCCGGGTGCGCCCGGACAGGCGATGTTCCCGTGGTCAGCGGCGAGGATGGACGCCGCGCCCTCGAAGTTGCAGGCATCATCATGACAAAGATCAGCGAGCAGCACTTTGCACTCTGAACAGGCGGCGGCCAGACGTATAGCCCTTCCTCATCCCCTGCTCTCCCGCATCGGCGCGGTTGCCGATGCCGAAGGGATGGAAGCGTACGTGGTCGGCGGCTATGTGCGTGACCTCCTGCTCGGCCGCGGCGACAACGATATCGACATCGTCGTCGCGGGCGACGGGGTGGCCTTCGCCCGGACCGTGGGCAGGGCGCTGGGGCTGCAGTCCGTGGTGGCGTTCGAACGGTTCGGGACCGCCATGCTCCCGTTTCCCGAAGGGAAGGTGGAGGTTGTCGGCGCGCGGAGCGAGCGATACCGGTCCGACTCCCGGAAACCGGATGTCGCCTCCGGCACGCTCCGCGATGACCTGCAGCGGCGTGATTTCAGGGTGAACGCCATCGCCGCCTCGATCAATAGGGCACATTTCGGAGAGATCCTGGATCCTCTGAATGGAACGGGAGACCTTGCCGCGCGCATCCTCCGCACGCCGCTGGATCCGGCACAGACATTCGAGGATGACCCGCTCCGCATCATGAGGGCCATCAGGTTTGCAGCCCAGCTCGGTTTCGTCATTGAGCCCCGCACGCTCGAAGCGCTGGGCGCCATGAAGGACCGGCTCAGCGTGGTGTCGCAGGAACGGATAACAGATGAGCTGCTGAAGCTGCTCCGCACCGTGATGCCGTCCGTCGGGCTGAAGCTGATGTTCGAGACCGGGGTGCTCCAGCTGGTGTTCCCGGAAATCGCGCAGATGGCGGGAGTGGACCAGCGTCAGGACCATCACCACAAGGATGTGTTCCTCCACACCTGCACGGTCGTGGACAACATCGCAGGGACAACCGGCAATGTCTGGCTGCGGTTTGCCGCGCTGGTGCACGACATCGCCAAGCCGCGGACCAAGGCGTACCGTGAAGACGTCGGATGGACATTCCACGGGCACGAAGAAGTGGGAGCCCGGATGATGAAAAAGATCTTCACACGGCTGAAGCTCCCGATGGACCCCCTTGCCTATGTGGAGAAACTGGTCCGCTTCCACCTTCGCCCGATGGTGCTGGTCGGTGAGGCGGTCACCGATTCCGCCGTCCGCCGGCTGGTGTTCGAGACGGGGAATGATATCGATGACCTGATGAAACTCTGCCGTGCCGACATCACATCAAAGAATCCCCGTCTTGTGTCGAGCTATATGCGGAATTATGAAGTCGTTATGCGCAAAATCGCCGAGGTGGAGGAGAAGGACCGCCTGCGCAACTGGCAGCCCCCCGTCAGGGGGGATGAAATTATGGAGGTCTGCGGGCTCCAGCAGGGGAAAAAAGTGGGAATCCTGAAAAAAGCCATAGAAGAGGCGGTTCTCGACGGGAGAATCCCCAATGAGCACGATGCGGCGCTGCGGTATCTCCTTTCCATCAAAGAAGTTATCCTCCAGAAGGAGTAGTTTGCCCGGGGCCGGCCGTTGAAACAATCCGGATCAATTTTCGTCTAATCAAGTGTACATTTCCCGCCCTCAGGGGAGGATATGGGCCTGCCGGTTGCACCTCATTTGCAGTTGGAAGAGGGTTTTGGTCTGAAACTAGCTTAGGGAGTTCTCGAACATGCGAACGTACGGCACCCTTGTGCTTTTGGTTCTTGCCGCCTGCGCCACGACCGGATTCAGTCAAGCGAAGGTCCTGGGGCTCGAGGAAGCGAAGCAGATTGCGCTCGAGCGCAATCTGAGCGTTGTTCAGGCGCAGAACTACGTCCAGTCCGCGCAGAGCCAGGTCCTGGCGGCATACGGATCCTACCTGCCGACGCTTTCGGCCAGCGCAGGCTGGACGCGCAACCAGAGCGAGAGCCCCGTTGCCATCCAGACCGCCATCGTGCAGGGGATCCCGTTCACGGCGGCGACCGGCGGCATCACTGCTCAGAACAGTTTCAGCACGGGAGCGAGCCTGAACTACACGCTCTTCGACGGATTCAGGCGGGAGGGAAACTTCGGCGCCGCGAAGTCGAACGCGCAGTCAGTGCAAGACCAGGCGGTGCGCATGCGCCAGACCATCGTCTACCAGACCGAGAGCAGCTATTTGAACGTGCTCCGGAACACCCAGCTGATGAAGGTGAACGAAGAGAACCTGAAGCGCGACAACAAGCAGCTCGAGCGCATCCAGGAATCCAACCGGGTGGGCGCTTCGGCCCCTGCCGACGTTTACAGGCAGCAGTCCCAGGTGGCAGTNNGGGCTGGATGCCACCGCGGACTACGAGATTGCGGACTCCTCAATCTCCCTGCAGATCTCCAAGGAGGAGCTCGATTCCACGGCCTTGAAGTACTCGACCATCGGGGAGCTGAGCAAGCGCGCCCTGGCTGCCCGGCCCGACTATCTGAGCGCGTCTGAGCAGCTCGCCGCGTCCGAGTCGGGGGTGTCCGCCGCGCGCGCCGGCTACTTCCCCTCGGTCAGCGCTTTTGCCGGGTACGGCTTCTACCACAACGAGCTCACGGGCCTGACGCAGTACAAGAACATGAACTGGGGGATCAGTATCCGGTGGAACATCTTCGATGCCTTCCAGACCAACCAGTCGCTCCAGGGCGCCGTGGCCACGCAGAGGAACGCGGAAATCTCGCTGGCCCAGACCGCGATCACTGTGAACGTGGATGTGAAGAAGGCGATGCTGGATCTGGATGCCGCCAGGAAGCAGTATGAGGTCAGCCTGACGGGCTTGCATTCGGCCACTGAAGACCAGAAAATCTCCCAGGAGCGGTACAACCTGGGTGCCGGCACACTTCTCGACCTCCTGGTCGCCAGCGCGAATCTCGTGAACGCGCAGGCCAACCAGGTGAACGCGGTGTACAATTATGTCATCTCAAAACGCAACGTCGAATATGTTCTGGGCGAGCGCCAGTACTAGAAGCGCCCTGGACCCGGGGAGAGGATCTTCGTCACGCACGATCGACAAGGAGAATGCTCATCATGGCAAGTAACGGGAAGAAGTCGAAACGGAAGAAAATCATCATCTTCTCCGTCATCGGGACCGTCCTCATCGCCCTCGCCGTGATCGTCTTCATGGGGAGCAAGAAGGAACCCATCGTGGCGATCCAGGTGGAGAAGGTCCAGGCGCGGACGATCACGCAGCTGGTGACCGCGACCGGCAAGATCCAGCCTGAGGTCCAGGTGAAAATCTCCCCGGAGGTGAGCGGAGAGATTGTCGACCTTCCCGTCAAGGAGGGGGACCATGTCAGGCGGGGGGACGTCTTGATGAAGATCAAACCCGACGTCTACATCGCGCAGCGCAACCAGTGGGCGGCCGGGCTCCTGCAGGCAAAGGCGGCGGTCAGCAAGACCGAACCCGACTTTCATCGCATGGAGAGCCTCTTCAAGAAGGGCCTGGTGTCCCAGTCCGATTATGACCAGTCGAAGGCCGCGTTCGATCAGTCGACGGCGGCGTATGCGCAGGCGAAGGCCTCCGTGGACCAGGCCGAAGAGAGCCTGCGGAAGACGACGGTGCTCTCCCCGATGGACGGAACCGTTAGCCAGTTGAACTCGGAGAAGGGTGAGCGGGTCCTCGGCACCCAGCAGTTCCAGGGAACTGATGTCATGACCATCGCCGATCTCACCCGCATGGAAGCCCGTGTGGACGTGAGCGAGAACGACGTGATCCTTGTGCACGTGGGCGACACCGCGAGGGTCGCCGTCGACGCGCTGCCCGACCGGAAGGTCAATGCCGTCGTCTATGAGATTGCCAACACCGCGACCTCGAAGGGTCTGGGCACCCAGGAAGAGGTGACCAATTTCCAGGTGAAGATGCGGATCGTCGACACGGGCGTGCCGCTGCGTCCCGGCATGTCGATGACCGGCGACGTGGAGACGCAGACCAAGCAGAACGTCCTCACCGTGCCGATCCAGTGCGTCACCACCCGCATGCCCAAGATGGAGGTCAAGGAGGGACAGGGAGACGCCCAGTCAGGCCAGGTCGTGGCTCCGGGGAGCAGCACCCCCAGCGCCAAGTCCCGCAGCGAAAACAAGCCCAAGGAGATCGTCTTCTCGGTGGAGAACGGCGTTGCCAAGGCTATCCCGGTCAAGAGGGGCATCAGCAACGACCAGTATGTCGAGATCACGCAGGGAGTGACCGACAGTATGCGAGTCGTGTCGGGGAGCTACAAGGCCATCAACCGCGAGCTGGAAGACGGCATGAAGGTGCGGGTGGAAGAAACCAAGAAGCCGGGTGACGAAAAAGCCAAGGGCGCCTGAGCGCCGTCAACGAAAAAGGAGCAGCGATGAACGTTATCGAACTCAAGAACATCGTCAAGACCTACGACATGGGCGGCGCCGAGGAGGTCCATGCCCTGTGCGGGGTCTCGGTCTCCATCGCGAAGAACGAGTATGTGGCCATCATGGGCCCCTCGGGCTCAGGAAAGTCGACGCTGATGAACATCATCGGCTGTCTCGACACCCCCACCTCCGGACAGTACCTGTTCAACGGCGTGAACGTCAGCGAGATGGACGATAACGATCTCGCGAAGATCCGGAACAAGGAGATCGGGTTTGTCTTCCAGACGTTCAACCTGCTGCCCCGCTCCGACGCGCTGCACAATGTGGAGCTTCCGCTCATCTACGCGGGGGTCTCCGCCTCCGAGCGGAAACGCCGGGCCCACGAGACACTGGCGAATGTCCAGCTCGGGGACCGCGTCCATCATAAGCCCAACGAGCTTTCCGGCGGACAGCGGCAGCGGGTGGCGGTCGCGCGCGCGCTGGTGACCCGTCCGTCGATCATCCTCGCCGATGAGCCGACAGGGAACCTCGACAGCAAGACAGGGGATGAGATCATGATGCTGTTCGAGGAGCTGCACAGGGCAGGGAACACGATCATCCTGGTCACCCACGAGCCCGACATCGCCGATCACGCGATCCGCGTGATCCGGCTCCGCGACGGGCACGTCGAGGTCGACACCCTGGTCAGCAAACGGCGCACATACACCACCGCCCCGGCGATGGCGTCCTGAAAGGACCGTCATGTATTTTTTCCAGGAACTCTTCGAGGGACTTTCCATTTCGTTCCACGCCATCCGTGCGAACAAGATGCGATCGGTCCTTACCACCCTCGGCATCGTGATCGGGATTGTCTCTGTCACCCTGATGTCGACCGCGATCGAAGGGATCAACAGGGCGTTTGACAAGAGTGCTGCGGCGTTCGGCACGGACGTGCTCTACGTGCAGAGGTTCCCCTGGGTGTCGAACGATGACTGGTCCACCTTCCGGAACCGGCGGCAGCTCGAGGTGAAGTTCGCCGCGCGCATCGAACGCCAGGCATCACTGGTGGACGCGATCGCGCCAGTGGTGGGGACCACCAGGCGGGCCACGAACGGCAACAACACCGTGGAGACCGCCTTTGTCACCGGGACCACGCAGCAGTACCTTCTGGCCTCCGGCGGGAGCATCTCCGACGGACGGTTCTTCACTTCCGAGGAATCGGCCGGAGGACGCCCCGTGTGCGCCATCGGAGCCACGCTCGCCGAGAATCTCTTCCCGCACGAGGATCCGCTGGGGAAGACCATCCGGGTCGGAGGGTATCCCTACTCGGTAGTCGGTGTCTTCGAAAAGCAAGGAGGTCTCTTCGGCCAGTTCACCACCGACACGCGCGTCTTCATGCCGCTGGCCAACTTCCAGACGCACTTCGGGGGCCGGCGCGATGTGACGATCCAGGTGCGCGTGGCGGACCAGAAACAGATGGAGGACGCCAAGATCGAGCTGGAAGGCATCATGCGCCAGGCAAGGAACCTCCAGCCGGGGAAGCCGAACGATTTCAACATCAATCAGCAGGAGATCCTCACCCAGACCTTCGGCCCCATCAGCGCCACCATCGCGACCATCGGCCTGTTTATCACCGGGCTCTCGCTCTTCGTCGGCGGCATCGGGATCATGAACATCATGTTCGTCTCCGTCACCGAGCGGACCAGGGAAATCGGCATCCGGAAGGCCATCGGGGCGAAGCGGCGCACCATCCTGATGCAGTTCCTGGCCGAAGCGGCCGTCATCTGCCTCATCGGTGGCTTCATCGGTCTGGGCCTGGCGTTTCCCCTCAGCCTGGTCATCGATCAGTTCCTGCCGACGGCCATGCCGCTGTCGGTCATCTTCATCGCCATCATCATTTCCCTGACCACAGGACTGGTGTCGGGCTTCCTTCCCGCCTACAGGGCGGCCAGAATGGACCCCGTCGAGGCGCTGCGTTATGAGTAATTCCTTCCTCCAGATGCTGCAGCTGCGCGAAAGCCTCAGCATGGCGCTCGCGGCCATCAAATCGGGAAAGCTCCGCTCGATCCTCACGCTGCTGGGCATCGCCGTGGGTGTGTTCTCCATCATCGCCGTCATGACCGCGGTGGAGGTCCTGCAGTCTTCGATCGAGAACGGCATCTCCCAGCTCGGCGCCAACACCTTCCAGATGCAGAAATTCCCGGTCTCGTTCAACGACAATCACGAGAACCGCCGGAAATTCCGGAACAGGAAGAACATCACGTACGAACAGGCTGTGCAGGTCAAGGACAAGGTCAGCCTGGCAGAACAGGTGGGCATCGAAGGGTGGCGCGGCGGCAAGATCGTTTTCTGGAACGGCCAGAAAACGAACCCCAACATCGGCGTTGTGGGCGAAAACGTGGAAGGGATCGCCACCAACGACTGGTCGGTGCAGAACGGACGCACCATCTCCCAGCAGGACATGGAAATGGCGGCAAACGTCGTCATCCTGGGCACCACGTTGGTGGAACGACTGTTCCCGCCCTCCGTCAACCCGGTGGGACAGACCATCCGTTTCGACGGAAGCCTCTGGCAGGTCATCGGTGTCCTCGAGAAAAAGGGAGGAGCGCTCGGCGGAAACCAGGATAACTTCATGATCATCCCCCTGAGCGCATTCTTCCAGCAGTACGGGAGGAAGGATATCGACGTCCACATCATGGTCAAGGCAAAGAGCCGCGAGGTGCTCGACGATTGCATCGAACAGGCGCGCCTGGTCCTGCGCACGGCGCGCAATGTGGCGCCCGGCGCTGACGACGATTTCGGCTATTTCTCCAACGATTCTCTGGTGAAGCAGTGGAATGATCTCACGCTCTACGTCCGCATGGGGGTCCTGCTGGTGAGCTCGATCGCCCTGCTGGCGGCCGGTGTGGGCATCATGAACATCATGCTGGTCTCGGTGACGGAACGGACACGCGAGATCGGCATTCGCAAGTCTGTTGGCGCCCAAAGGCGCGACATCCTTTCGCAGTTCATAATCGAGGCGGTGATCCTGAGCCAGATGGGCGGGATCCTGGGAGTGGTGGGTGGCATTCTGGGCGGCAACGTGGTGGGTTTACTCCTCAACGTGCCGGCCGTGATACCGTGGGACTGGGCCGCGATCGGTATCGGTGCCTGTTCGCTCGTGGGATTGACCTTCGGCGTCTATCCGGCATGGAAGGCGGCTGCCCTCGATCCGATCGAGGCGCTCCGGTATGAGTAGATCCCTCCTGCAATGGTCGAAGCTGAAAGAGAGCATGGTGATGGCGCTCGCCGCCATCAGGTCCGGCAAGCTCCGCTCCATCCTCACGCTCCTCGGGATCGCCGTAGGAGTCTTCTCCATCATCTCCGTCATGACCGCGGTCACCGTCCTCCGCAGCTCCATCGAAAACGGGATCTCCCAGCTCGGCGCAAACACCTTCCAGATCCAGAAGATGGCCAACGGGTTCAACTCTTCCCCGGATGAGCGCCGCAAGATGCGGAACCGGAAGAACCTCTCGTATGAGCAGGCGCTCCAGGTCAAGGAGAAGTCGAGCCTTGCCGAGGCCGTCGGAATCGAGTCCTGGGAGTTCGGCAAGATCGTCTTCAGCCAGGGCCAGAAGACCAATCCGAACATCCAGCTTGCGGGGGAAGACCTCGACGGGATCGTCACCAATGACTGGGGTATCGAAAGCGGGCGCGGGCTTCTTCCCCAGGACATCGATCTGGCGTCCGACGTGGTCGTCCTGGGTCAGGTCGTCAAGCAGAGACTCTTTCCTATGAGCACCGGCCCCGTGGGACAGAAGGTCCGCATCGACGGATCGATCTATCAGGTGATCGGGGTCTTTACCACCAAAGGGGGGGTGCTCGGGGGGAACGAAGACAATTTCGTCGTGATCCCTCTGACCACCTACTTCCACAAGTACGGGAAGGCCGAAAAGAGCGTCCATATCATGGTCAAGGCGAAAAGCCGTGAGGTCTTCGATGACTGCCTCGAGCAGTCCCGCCTGATCCTGCGCACCGCACGCAACGTCTCCCCCGGGGCCGAGGATGACTTTGCCTACTTCTCGAACGATTCGGTGGTGAAACAGTTCAACGAATTCACCTTCTACCTCCGCATGGGCGTCCTGCTGGTGAGCTCGATCGCCCTGCTGGCTGCCGGCGTGGGCATCATGAACATCATGCTGGTCTCGGTTACCGAACGCACCCGGGAGATCGGCATCAGGAAATCCGTGGGGGCGCAGCGCCGGGACATCCTCACCCAGTTCATCATCGAAGCCGTGATCCTGTGCGAGATCGGCGGTCTGGTCGGCATTCTCCTGGGGATCACCGCGGGAAACGTGGTGGGCCTCCTCATCAGCGTGCCTGCCGTAATCCCGTGGGAGTGGGTGGGGATCGGCATCGGCAGCTGCTCGCTCGTGGGTCTGATCTTCGGCGTGTACCCCGCGTGGAAAGCCGCGGCCCTGGATCCGATCGAAGCGCTCCGGTATGAATGAAAACACGCGCCGTTGTCATGCTGCTCATCTGTACGGCACCCTTCTGCCTGCTGCACGCACAAGCGCAGAAGGGCGAGCCTGACAGCCCTGTCTTCAAGAGCAAGAGCCGTCCCTCCGAAGCCCCCCGCGTTCCCGGGTCCGACGTCCTTGAGCAGATGTGGGCGGCGTTTCAGACTGCCCGCAAGGCGCAGGCGGGAGACAAATTCGCCCAGCATGAGCTTGGCGTGCGGTACATCGTCGGCCAGGGGGTCGAACGCGACACGTCAAAGGCCGCATACTGGTTCGAGCGCGCCTCTGACCAGGGGGTGACGGCTTCACGCTTCGACCTCTCCATCCTGGCGTTCCATGGATGGGGTATCCCGTGGGATCCGTTCCACGCCTACGGACTCGTCAAGGAATGCGCGGAAACAGGGATGCCTGAGGCAGAGCTCCTCTTCGCGGCATTCCTGACCGACGACCTTGTCGTTTCCCGCGACTTGTCCGCCGCCTACGAGTGGGCAAAAAAGGCGGCCGACGCCGGTTACGAGCCCGCCGTGAAGGCCCTGCCCGAGTTCGCCGCGCGCATCAAGGCGGCTCAGGTTCAGTCCAGCCCGCAGATCCCATTCATTCCCGACGCCATTCCGGACTCCACGGCTTCCGGCTCCTCGCCCCGCGATTTGAAAGACGTCTTCCATGGCGGGCACGAGCTCCGCAATGCTCTCGGCATCTCGAAGTTGATCGATGACAGCACCCGGGTGGACTCCGTGAGCCTGGAGACCGTCCGGCGTGCCGCCCGGTATGGGAGCCCCGAGGCTCTAACAGTCCTGGGACGGTGCTACGAAAAGGGGATTGAGGTTGGGCGGGATTCCATCGAAGCGGCGTCGATGTATGTGAGGGCGATCAGGCTGGACTCCCCGAGGGCACCAGCCCTCATGATGGCGCTCCTTCAGCAACCCTCATTTGTTGCTGCGCTGAAACAGGAGACCGAACGGGGGCTGCCTGCAGCCGAGTTCGTGACGGCCGGGCTGGCAGGCCTCCGTATTGAATCGGGCGTCTCCGAGCCAAGAGCCGTCCTCCTGTTGCG
The DNA here is from genome assembly GCA_003152875.1 of Ignavibacteriota bacterium. Lineage (GTDB taxonomy): Bacteria > Bacteroidota > Ignavibacteria > UBA10030 > UBA6906 > Fen-1262. The sequence goes on from PMBF01000092.1 coordinate 31,661, forward strand.
GAAAGCCGCCGACACGTATTATGTTCCCGCCCTGGTTGAACTGGGACTCTGGCATTACACCGGGCACTGGGTCACGGAAGACCATGCCCGGGCTCACACCCTCTGGTATCATGCGGTGGCTGCCGGAAGCGTTGAGGCTTCCATCCGGCTTGCCGTTACGGCGCTGCGTGATTCAACCGATCCGCAGCTGCACTCCGCCCAGGTAGGCCTGCTGCGCGGTGCCGCTGACGAAGGGTCACTTCTCGCCGAAGTGGCGCTCGGTTACTGCTACGAGCATGGAATAGGCCTGGGACTGAACAAAGGAGAGGCGGCGAAATATTACCGGTCCGGAGCCGGTCGCGGGAGCCAGGACGCATTCCGGGCGCTGCGCAGGATGTACGATGAGATCAGGCCGAACGGAAAGGAATACAGGGTGGAAGAAGATACCATTGTCAAGTAGAAACCGGAGGGATGCCGCCCGATCAAACCCGGCACCCCGCTTCTCCGTCGCGCGTCCAGAGTTCTCCTCCCTGATATCACCAAGAGGTAGCGCTGCTCTTCTGCGGCCAGGGGTTCATGCCGTGCCCGGTCGCAGAGTCTGAACCGGCGGTCCGCTCAGTCAATGCGCGGATGGGGACCGCCGGATAATCTCCCGCATCTCCAGGCTACCCGTCTTGCCCTCACCGGGGGGAGCTGGGGCATGATCGGCCCGGCTTCCCGTCTATTGTGCGATAACGACCTGGTATTCCCTGTCAGCCCATCCCATGGTCATCACTGCACTTCCTGCGTCCTTCGGGGTGAGCCGGATGCGGAACGGATCGATGGGCGCAGAGGGGGCGCTCATGGTCATTACTGCCTTGCCGACAGTCAGGCTGTCGGGGACCGGCCCTTCGCCCTGGCCCGGGGATCGCCTGCTGATGATCAGCGTGAGCGATTCTTTCTTCGGAAGGGTCTGGAGAATATAGGTCCCGGGTTTCAGCCGCACCGTCCCGACGCTGAGCGGACCCTCTGTCACGAGTGTCGTGGGTGAGTTCGCGCCCGTTCTCCAGACGCTGTCAAAGGGCACCACGACCCCCCAGATTGTCCTTCCCCGCATGAACGGTTTGCTGTACTTGATTTTCACCGCCTTGCCGTTGATGCGGGCCGTCGAAGAATCGGGCGGGCTCAACGGCCTGATATGGTCGTTCTTCTCGAACGGCACCCAGACTCGCGTGTTCTCCCACGAAAGTATGAGACGCCCGCTGACGGGTCCGGATTTCTCCAGAGCTACGGTGAACGTGTCCACAGGCGCCGGCAGCTGCTCCACGGTAGCATCGAATCGGGTGAAGTCCTGGCGTTCGTCGTAGTTCGTTCCCCACTGCCCCGTCTGTTTGTTGATGATGATCTTCCACCCGTTCTGCGACGGCAGCGTCCAGAGGGTGAAGAGCCCCTTTGGCACGGCCTGGCCGCTCATCGTCATGTCGAAGTTCGAGCGGAGGTGCGTGGCCTGGTTGGCGCCGGTGCGCCATACCTGGTTCCAGGGGACGAGACCGCCCATGATCGTGCGACCTCGTTTCGACGGACGCCCGTAGTTGACGGAGATCATGTTGGTATCCAGCATCAGCATGACGGAATCGCGCGGACTGGCGATCGCGCGGGCCTGCGGCGCAGGGGAGGCGGTTGCGCCTGGTGCGGCTACCTTCTGCTCCTGGGCAGAGCAGAAGAGAACCCCCGCGATGAGAAGAAGGGCACACAGCGTTGACTTGAACATGGGGGACTCCTGGTTGTGGGAAAGAACGTTGTAATTCTCAGGCGGTCTTCTCGACAACGACCGCCGTGCCGTAGGCGAGCACCTCGGTGACGCCCGTCATGACATCGTTTGCGTCGTACCGCATCCCGACGATGGCGTTCGCCCCCAGCTCCGAGGCGTGCCGGGACATGATGATGAAGGCTTCGGCGCGGGTTTTTTCGCACAGCTCCTGCAGGATGGAGATGTTCCCGCCGAAGAGCGTCTGGATGCCGGCGCCGATGTTCCCCACGATCGAACGGGACCGCACCGTGATGCCCCTGACGATTCCCAGGTTGTGCACGATCCTGTAGCCGTCCAGGGTGAAGGCGGTGGTGACGAGCTTCGGGTCAAGAGTGGTCATAAAATGCTCCGGTCGCTATTTCCACTTGAGGGAACCGAGGGTTTTTTCGAACGCAGCGAGGTATTCATTCTCCTGCAGCTTGTACATGTTGATCGTAATGCGGAACGCCTTGCCGCCATGGACGAGGAAGAACGCGCGGCTCAGGACGTCCTTGGCGGGACTGTACACCACATACTGGGCGGTTTCCCCCCCGATCGTCGCCTTGCCAGTTCCGGCTGCGCGGTACTTCCCCTTGTTCTGGTCGAAGACCTTGTCGACAGTCTGTCGTTTGGCGTCAAACACGTCGAACCGGATGGAACAGTCCTGCCGGTAGCCGCGTAGCTCCACCGACATTTCAAATGTTCCTTTGGGTGGATTGGCGAAGTTGAAATTCTCGGGGTACATGAAGCTGAAATACTTGGTTTCCCCTGCCGCGAACACTTCGGAGGGGAGTGTCTCATCCGCCCCCTTTGCGACGGGCTTGGGGAGCTGGAAAGACTTCAGGGAAGCCGCAAAGACATCATGGTAGGCCTTGTACAGGTCTCCGTAGCCTGCGAACCAGAGATCGTACAGCACGGTATCAAGGGCGATGTAGACGTGCTCGCCTGATTGCGTACCGGCCGTGAAGCGTCCGGAGTAGGTGTAGCGCTCGGCCGGTTTGTCGCTCACAGTAAGCTGCTGCGCCTGGCCGACCTGGTACCCTGCCGCTTTCATCTGGCTGACGATGCTGTCCATCTGGCTCGTCGGAGTGGGCGTTTTCGTCAACGTCACCCCAATGAGGGCTCCGTCGGGATAAGCCCCTTCAGGGTCGAGGAACCGCTTGTCCACATCGGGAGCGCTGTACAGGGCAACGCGGCCTACCTCGGCGCTGGCCATCCAGCCTTTGGGATACGTGATGCGGAATCCGTAGCCCGGGTCCCGGTATTCGACCATGTCGCCGACCTTGACCGGCTCTACCTCTTTCTTGCCGCAGCCGGCAATCGTGAGAAGCACCAGGGCAGCCAGTGCTGTATGAAATCCTCGGACGTTGCGCATGGCACTCATGGTAAATCCTATGCTGTTGGTGAATGGGAAAAGTTACGTTCGTCGGACAACAATGTCGTACCAGGTCTTCGTTGTAGAGCTGGTATTCCTTCACTCACGCTCCGAACCCCGGTGCTGTTAGAACCGCGGTTTCACGATCGACAGCGCGATGATAGTGATGATGCCGATGGCCTGTATGAAGTACGCTGCGAGCATCCGGCTGTCGATCGAGCGGAGCTGCGGATCCGTCGCTCCGGCAGACAGTTCTTCCGCAAGGCGTGTTGCGAGGCGTTTGCGGCGAGCGCCCAGAATGGCTGTCATCACGCCGACAAGAACCATCACCAGGAAGATCAGCAGCTTGACGCCCAGCCAGGCGTCGAAAAAGAATGGACGGCTGTAGTGTCCCAGCGTCATGTTGGCGATCCCGCTCAGAATCATGAGCGCGACTCCGGCCGGGGAAAGAAGACCGATCGTTCGAAGTGATTTCAGGTAAATGAGCCTGGAGGCCCAGTCGCCGGCCCGCTTGTATTGCTGATGCAGGAGCAGCCCGGCAATGACTGTCGTGAACAGAATGCCCACGCCGATCAGGTGGAGAACAAGTGAACACTGCAGTGGAGACATGGAGGAAGGGCTCCGGTTGGGTCAATGGGAAGATAGGCAAAAAAGCCCAATTCCTCAACATTTTCCCGCTGTGTAACACAGCGGGCTGGTACCCGTCCGCGCCTATCCAAGAACCCTCCAGACAACACCTGAGTTCCTCTCGCCGGACGATGTACGGTTCCGCCCACAGGGCTCCACCGGGGCTGCCATCGGCCTGCCGGGTGTGATTTCGATGAATGGGAGAGAGGGGGAAGGGCGGGGAGGCAGGTCGGAAATAACGAAGGGGAGGCGCTGATGTCCCGGCGCCTCCCGGAGAAGGAAAAAGCTACACGTCGATGATCCTCAGACCCTCCCTGAACCTCGCAGCAACGATCGCAAGGGTTCTCATGGACGTATTCTCCCTTTCATGGGCATCATTTGCTCTTCAGGATTTCGTACAGGGCTGTGCGCGCCTTGTCTCCGCCGATGTTCCCGAGGTAGTAGACAGCATCGCTTCGCAGATTATAATCCGCGTCGCTCTTCGCGACCCGGAGGAGAAACTCGACGGCGCGGTCGTTCCCCACGTCCGCCACCTCGTAGACGATCATCGGACTCCGTGAGAGCCTGCAGGGCGCGCCGGTAATCCTTCAGTTCACATTCTCACGCCCATGGCTTTGACAAGCCTGGCCACCGAGCTGTTGTAGTCATACAACGCCTGGATCCGCGTGATCCTGGCGTTTGCGCGGTTGACCTCGGCATCGGTGACATCGAGGGAGGTGCCGACACCTGCTTTATACTGCTGTTCCGCGAGGCGGAGGCTTTCATCGGCCTGGTCTACGAGCTTGGTGCTCGCCGTGTACCTGTCCCCCGCCTCCTGCACGGCCAGGTAGTTCTGCTCCACGTCCAGCAAGGCGTTCTCAATGGTGAGCTGTACCGTCGCCTGTCCCGCCTCTGCGGCGGCCTCCGCCTGCTGAGCCGCGGCCTGGATGCCGAAGCCCTGAAAGATCGGCAGCGTGAACGACAGGCCGGCGGTCCACCTGCCGTACAACCTGACGTCGAACCCGCTCCAGTTCCATGTGCCGTTCGCCGAAATGGTCGGGAGATGCTGGTCCCACGCCGCGGTTGCAAGATTCGAGAAACCCTCCGCCCTCAGCCGCGCCGAAAGAACGTCGGAACGGCTCCGGAGCGCCGCAACGCGCGCGGAATCCAGGCTGAACTCCAGGGGCTGGACGTGCATGTCGGCCTTGACGCTGTACGGGCCGGCCGGATGCACCCCCATCGCATTCTCGAGCTGCAGCTTGGCCACGCGCACCTGGTTCCGGGCGCGGATCAGCGCGACGTTGGCGTTTGCGAGGTTCACCTCCGCCGAAGCCACATCCAGGAGTGGTCGCCTTCCCACGCTGTAGTACGCCTTCGCAGCGGCGAGGTGGGCCTGTGCCTGCTGCACGGCCTCCTCGTTGACGGTAGCGACCTCCAGGTTCTGGAGATACGTGAAGAAGGCCACCTGGACATTGACCACGACATTGTCATGCGCGGAGCGGAAATCCTCTTCCGATGCCTCTTCGAAGCTCGTGTTTGCACCGACGCGCTCGCTCGTCTTCCCGAAATCGTAGATCGTTTGCTGTCCGGCGAGGCCGGTGGAGTAGTTGCTGTAGATCTGGTAGCGCGAGGGGATGGAGGGGTTGAACACGAACACCCCCTCCGTGTGGGAACCCGTTGCGCTGAAGTTGATTGCCGGGTAGTACGACGAGAGCGCCTGCCGTTTCGCGGCGGAGGCCGACGCGACGTTCGCCTCGGCCGCGCGCAGGGACTGGTGATGTTCCAGTCCGAGGGCGACGGCCCGGTCGAGCGTCAGGCTGTCGATCCGCACGGTCTCGATCTGGGAGAGTGCCGGAGTCAGCGCCGCGGCCAGCAGGGCCGCGGTCAGGGTCATGCGTGACATCTGGGATTCCTGGAGTATGCGTATGTCCGCCGTTAGAGGACGGGGCTTCGGGGGCTACCCGGCGGCGACTTCCTCTTCGGCGTGCCTGATCTCCCGCTTGAACCGTTCCTCGAAGATCGTGTAGAGAGCGGGCACAAAGAAAAGCGTCAATGTCGTGGAGACCGTCAGGCCCCCGATGACCGCGATGGCAAGGGGAGCCTGCGTGGATTCGCCGCCGAAACCGATCGCCATCGGAATGAGTCCGAGCACCGTGGCGAGCGAGGTCATGAGGATCGGCTTCAACCGCGTGCGGCTTGCCTTCCGGACCGCCTCGTGGAGCTCCAGGCCCCTGGCCCTGAGCCGGTTGGTGTAGTCCACCAGCAGGATGCCGTTGCTGACCACGATGCCGACCATCACGATGACCCCCTGGAACGAGGTGACCGAGAGCGTCGTCCCCGTGAGCGCGAGCATCCAGAAGACGCCGACGATCCCCAGGGGGACGGTGAACATGATGATGAACGGGTCGAGCAGCGACTGGAACTGCGATGCCATCACGACGTACACCAGCAGGATGGCGAGCCCGAACGCAAGCGTGAGGTCACGGAACGTCTTCTGCTGCTGTTCCACGTTGCCGGTCAGGCGGAGCTCGAAGCCGGGGGGGAGGGCAAGCCTGTCCAGCTTCGCCTGGATGTCGGCGGCAACGCTTCCCAGGTCGCGTCCGGTCACGTTGGCGGTGACATCGACCAGACGCTGCTGGTACTTCCTGTCGATCTGCACGGGGGAGGAAGCCTTCTGGACCGAGGCGATGTTAGCCAGTCTCACCTGCTGACCCCCTGCGGCCGTGACCACGAGGTTTTTCAGGTCGTCGATGTTCGACCGGTCCTCCTCGCTGAGGCGGACAAGGATGTTGTACTGGTTGCCGGTAACCGGGTCTGTGTAGAGGGAGGCGACCGTCCCGTTGATGCAGGTGTTGATCGTGTTGGAGATGTCCGCCACGTTGATCCCGAGCGCCCCGGCCTTGTCCCGGTCGATCTGGACGCGGAGCTCCGGCAGGTTGTCTTCGCGGCTCACGAGCACGTCGGTCGCCCCCGGCGTTGAACGGACGATCGCCCCCACCTGTTTTGCAAGTGCTGACCCCGCGTCCAGATCGAATCCCCTCACCTCCACGTCGATCGGCGCCGCCGATCCGAAGTTCAGCAGGAACCTCATAAACCCGCTGGGGCTCATGTACGTCGTGATGCCGGGAATCGCGGCCAGCTTTGGCCGGAGGGCCTTGATGATCTGGAAGATATCGCGCTTGCGCTGGTCAGGCGGGACGAGGGCGATGCCGATGACGGCAGCATGGCTGCCCGAGTTCCGGTTGGACAGGTTCGCGCTCCGCGCGGGTGGCACGCCGATATCGGTGACGATTGCCTGCACTTCCGGCACGTTGTCCTGAACGATCTTCTCGAGCTGCCGGCATATCCTGTCGGTCTCTTCATCCCTGCTGCCGACGGGAAGTTTCACCGTGACTTGGAACTGCCCTTCATCCTGCTCCGGATAGAACTCCGTTCCGATCACCTTGAGCAGCCCGAGAGATAGGACCGAGACTCCCACGATGCTGCCGATGACGAGCCGCCTGTGGCTGAGCACCCAGGCCAGCCTCCCTTCGTACCAGTTGTCGATCTGCTCCAGCTTGTCGTGCGACCAGACCCGGATCCTGTCCGGCAGTTGCTTCGACTCGCGGTCGAGTTGTTTTTCCGGAGGGAGGAACCTAAGACACATCAACGGTGTCACCGACCGGGAGACGAAAAACGATCCGAAGAGGGCGACGGCGATGGTGATGGTCAGGGGAATGAAGAGCATCTTGGCGATGCCGGTCAGAAACACGATCGGCAGGAAGACGATCACGGTGGTCAGGGTCGAGACGAAGATGGGGGAGGCGACTTCCTTCGCCGCGTCGAGCGTTGCCTGGATCTTGCTTTGCGCCGGCTTCCGCTCATTGTAGTGCCGCGAGATGGCCTCCAGCTCCACGATCGAGTCGTCCACAAGCCTTCCGACCGCCAGCGCCAGTCCGCCGAACGTCATGATGTTCAGCGAGGCGCCGCCGAACCTGAACCAGACGAACGTGATCAGGATCGAGAGCGGTATGGCCACCAGGATGATGAGTGTGCCGCGGATGTTCCTGAGGAACAGCAGGATGATCAGCATGGCCAGCGTGGCTCCGAGAAGGGCCTCACGCTGCAGGCCGGAGATCGTCTGGCGGATATAGAGCGACTGGTCGAAGGAGAGCGACAGGCGGACGTTCGGGGGAACGCCGTTCAGTTTCGGAATGGCCTTCAGGACGTTGTCCACCACCTCGATGGTGTTGGAGTTTGCGAGCTTCTGCACCCGGAGCGTGAGTCCCGGCCGGCCGTCGATCCGGATGATCTCGGTCACCTCCTGATAGCTGTCCTCCACCTTCCCGACGTCCCTGACCTTGATGGGAACCCCGCCGACGGTCTTGATGGTGATGTCTTCCATCGGTTTGATGACATTGAACATGCTCTCGGTCTTGAGGGAATAGTCGAACTTCCCGGTCTTGAGGTCCCCCGAAGGGATGATCAGGTTCGCATTCGCAACGGCGTTCAGGACAGTTGCCACGGGGAGCTGAAGAGCTTCAAGCCGCTGGCGGTCCAGGGTCACGTGAATCTCGCGTATCCGCCCTCCCAGCACCTGGGCCGAAGCCACGCCGGGAAGGTGCTCGATCTGCGGCTCGATGACGTTGTAGGCCAGATCATACAGGTCCCGCTCGTCGATATCGCCCGACACGGCGATGTTGCAGACGGGCAGCGACGTGATGTCGAACCGGAGGACCACCGGCGTCGTGATCCCGGTGGGGAGCTGGCTGATGATGCGGTTGACCCTCTGGACCACGTCCACCAGACCGACGTCGAGGTTGGCGTCCCAGTTGAAATTGATCCGGACCTGGGAGACTCCCTCGCGGGTCGACGATTGCACGTAGTCCACGTTGTTCACAGAGCTGACGGTACGTTCCACCAGGCGGGTAACGGTCTGCTCCATGTCGAGGGGACCGGCGCCCGAGTAGAAGGTGATCGTGGACACCACGGGGACAGTGATATTCGGCAGGAGGTCGACGGGAAGCTGTGTGAACGAGACGATCCCGAAAACCAGGATGGTCATCGCAAAGAGGAATGTCGAAATCGGATATCGTAACGCAAGCCTGGTCAGCCACATGGGTGATCTCTCCTCACTTCTGCACGGATACCGGGCCGCGGTCCCGGACAAGCTGCTGCCCAGTGGTAATGACCTGGACCGAATCGCCGAGCCCGGAGTTGATTTCCGTGTATTCCCCCTGCTCCAGGCCGGGCTGCACGTAAATGCGCCGTGCCGTGTCTGCGGCGGCGATAAACACGTAGGGGCCGCGGTCGTCCTTCTGGAGCGCCACGGTGGGAACCGTGACGGCGTTGGGATGCACTTCCACCGCAAGGTCGACGTTCGCGTACATGCCGGGTCTCAGCGTGTGATCGGGGTTGTCGATATCGATCTCCACGGCCATCGTTCTGGTGGCAAGATCGACCGCCTCGCTCGAGCGCGAGATCTTCCCGGTGAACTGTTTGCCGGGAAATGCATCAACCGTGATCCCCGCTTCCTTCCCGATGATAATGCGGGGGATGTCCCGTTCCAGGACATTGATGATGATCTTGAGGCGGTCGAGGTTCATGAGCGTGAACAGCGTCGTGTTGCTCTGCGACACCACCGTACCGGGATCGAAGTAGCGCTTCGTGATGTAGCCGGCGAAGGGAGCGGTGATATACGCGTAGCTCAAACGGGTCTGGGCGGCATCGAACGCGGCCTGGGCGACCTTCAGCGCCGCCTCGGCATTGTCCGCCTCCTGGCGCGCCACAAGGTTTTGTTCGGCAAGCTCCTTTGACCGGCGGTAATTGATCTTCGCATTCTCAAATGTCGCCTGCGCCTGCTGGTACTGCTGAACGAGCTCGGTGGTGTCGATCTGCGCCATCAGAGCTCCCCTCCGGACCTCCGTGCCGATATCGACATAGACTTTTTCCAGTGTGCCGGTCACCTTGGCGAAGATACCAGCCTGCTGGATGGGGAGGATGTCGGCGGTGAAATGAAGGCTGTATGTCACGTTCTGCCGCTTGGGCGGCTCGATCCTGATTAGGGGAGCGACCGCCCGCCGGGATGCGTCGGCGGCAGGGTTGCCGCCGGACATGCGGATGAACAGGATAGCGGCCAGTGCAGCGACGACAGCCGCGGGGATGATTATTTTCCAGTGAAACTTCATGGGAATGGAGGGGGGATGATCGTGGTTGAGGGATCTATCAAGGCAAAATACGCAATTTTCTGGAGAAACCACATCCGGTGAGCCCGAAAGGAAAGATCTACTTTCCGCGCGCAGGTGGGATTCCTATTTGATGCGGTAGATCTGGCCATCAAACACACACAGGTAAAGCTCGTTGTTCCGGTCCACGCCGAAGGAGGTGACCGGCATCCCGGAGTGCATCAGCTCTTCGTTCACGGGAGGGTTGACGCCGTCATAGCGCAATGCCCAGATGCGCCCGCTTCCGTAATCCGCATAGATGTAGGCTCCGGCAAGGTCGGAGAGCCTCGTACCCCTGTAGACATATCCGCCGATGACGCACACGCCGACGTCATGGTGGTAGTCAACGACGGGCATGGTGAGTCCTGTCGTGTCGCACCCCTTCTGAGGCTTGAAGCACGAGCTCCCTTCCATGATATTCCAGCCGTAGTTCTTTCCCTTCTGGATGATGTCGATCTCCTCCACCTGGTCCTGCCCGACGTCTCCGGCCCAGAGCCACCCGTTGGCGGGATCGAAGCTGAACCGCCAGGGGTTTCGGAGTCCGTATGCCCAGATTTCACCTCGGCGCCCGCTTCCCCCGGTTACAATGAACGGGTTGTCCGCAGGGATCCCGTACTGTTTTCCCGTGTCCGGGTGATCCACGTCGAGCCGGAGGATCTTGCCGAGGAGCGTCCTCAGGTTCTGTCCGTTCCCGTGGGGATCACCCCCGGAGCCTCCGTCACCCACGCCGATATACAGCATGCTGTCGGGGCCGAAGGCGAGCTGTCCTCCGTTGTGGTTTTCGTAGGGCTGTGCGTAGGTGAGGAGCTGGACCTCGCTGGCCGGATCACCTTTGTCCGGATCATCCTTGCGCGCAACAAACTTCGCGATGATCGAGCGCCGGGGAGGATAGGCGGTGTAGTTCAGGAAGAAGAGACGGTTTTCACGGAACCGGGGGTGGAACGCCAGCCCGAGGAGCCCTTCCTCATTCCCCTTGCTGTTGACGCGGTCCGAGATGTCCAGAAAGATCTCTGCCTCCCGGACGTCGGACCGATTCTCGAAGACATAGATGCGGCCCCGCTGCTCGACCACGAACAGGCGGTTTGAGCCGTCGGAGGGATCCACCAGTGCGAGGGGTCGCGTGAAGTGCAGGTGGGGGAAAGCAACTTCAAGCTCATGCTTGGGCGGGGCCGCGCCCGCGAAGCAACGGGCCTGAGGCCATAAGCCTGTCGATGCTGCGAAGAGGAGGAACAGGCGCCTGATGACCGGGGAAAAAACCTGTGTTGGCATCCTTAGTGTAATCCTTCTTTCATCGTTACCCCTTTGAGACACTTGCCGGTGCGGGGGGTTGGCATGCGTTCCACAAGCATCAACAACGGTCCCCTCCCGGTCGTATCCCCTCATGCCGTGCTTGTCGATGAGGAAACCCTCGGTGTGTCCTTTCTCCTTCAGCGCCTTGAGCACGCCGGTCGGCGTGCTGAACTGGTCGACCTCCATCCCCCCTCGATCCCCCATCTATTAAGCTAGAACAGGGGAAGTGCGGCTGCTGTTCCTGCTGCAGGCCTGTGGATGAAGGAGACTTTGGACTTATCGTATGAGACACGGCCCGGGTGGGCAAGGTTTAACATCACTGAGCGAGCTCCCCTCCAGGCCTGCGGTCGGTCGTGCATCGGACTATTTGCCGGTTGCAGGACGGATGTTTCCATAGACGGGGACCACCAGCTCTTTCTGCCGCGGGTGGTTGGTGCGGATGGTGAGCCGGTCTGCTACCACCGGGTTCGGCTTTTCAGGTGTGAATTCAACGGGGATTTCGATCTTCTCGCCGGGTTTGATCGTCTGTCCGGTAAGCACGGTGTTGAGTCCTGCCAGCTCGGTGGAGAACCCGGTGAGTTCCACCGGGACGTCTCCTCCGTTCGTGATCGTTATGGTCTTTGTCATCCGCTCTCCAATGGCGGCGTCCTGGAACCAAAGGTACTCCGGAGTGAGCATCAGCTCCTCCACGACGTTCCCGTCAAACTCGATCTGGAGTTGCGGATGGTCGGCCGCGTTGGAATTCACCGTGAGCGTCTTGTGCACTGTTCCCCGGAAGTTGCGCGAGTTGAACGTGATGTTGAGCGTGCCGGTGCCGCCGGGAGGGATATGGTCGGTCGAGAGCAAGCTTCCCGTGCAGCCGCACGAGACATCCACACGGGAAACCACCAGCGTGTCTGACCCGGTATTCTTGAGTGTCACATGGTGGTCGACGACAGCGCCTCGATACACTTTTCCCAGCGTGAAGGACGGTCCCTCAGCCACTTCTATGCTGGCCTGCGCGATTGCCCCGGTTGCCGCGAAGAGAAGTAAGAGTGCAAGGATACATGATCGCATGGTGGAGTCCTGTGCTCATTGGAAGTTGTATTCTTCCTGCGTATCGCCGAAGAACACGGTGACAAGGGGAGCCGCGAAGCTCATGAGGTCTTTCGACACCGCTTTCCCCTCGGGGGATGAGAGGGCCTCATCCATCGCCTCTCGCGAATCGAAGTACATCTCCGCCACGAGGTGGTACCTGACATCGTCCAGCGGGGCCGCTGTGACGCGCGTGATCTCAAGCCTTCGCAGTCCGGGATACTTCCGGACGAGGGGGGTGTGGACGGAAGTATAGTGGCGCTCGAACTCTTCCGGATCGGCGGATTTCTTGTAGAGGGCGATGAGTTTGACCATGGTGCACCCCGACGTGGAATGATAAAGAACAGAAGCCGGCAGTGAATATAGAGAGAGGGGGAGGGAAAATCAACCGCGTGCCCGGGCTGCAGCCCGCGGCGCCCGCGGCGCCCGCGGCGCCATTGGGTGCCTTTGCAGCGGTTTCCCTCCGGGGGCGGCTTTTCCTTCTTCTTTTTCTTTTGTACCATTCCTCATGCAGTCCGCTGTCCCCCCTGTCATACCGTTCAAGGACCGGGCCCTCGGGGCGCGCTCGCTGGCTTCGCTTTATGAGGCGTTCATAACCTCGGGGAGCGTCTTCGCGGTGGACCGGTTTGCGCGCGCGGTGGAGCAGGCGCTTGCGGAATCTCCCGATCCCGACTTGGCGCTGGTGAATCTCCTCCGCTTCGTCGAGGCATCCTTCAGCCGTGCCTCCCTCTTCAACGATCTCGTCCAGGTCTCCCGCACGCTGGATCTTCTCCTGAAGCTTTTCGGGTCGTCCCGGTACCTGGCCGATATCCTCGTGCGCGAGCCGGAACTGTTCCGCTGGCTCACCTCCGGCGATGTGATGGACCAGCCGATCGGCCGCGAGGAGCTCGCAAGCGAATTCGGGAGGGTCCATGAGACCTTCACCCGCCCTGAACGCGTCCTCGATGCGATCAAACGGGTCCATCGCCGCGCCATTCTCCGTATCGGTGCCCAGGACATCATGGGAACGGCCGATGTCGCCTCGGTAACAGCACAACTCTCCGACCTTGCCGATGCCGCCCTCAATGCGGTATACCGCCAGGTGTCCCGTCAGATGGAGGGATCCTCTGCCGCTCCCGCTGCGAGGTTTTCGGTTCTGGCCCTCGGGAAGCTCGGCGGCGGGGAACTGAATTTCAGCTCCGACATCGATATCGTGGTCGTGTATGACGAAGAGGGGACATTCCGCGATCTGCGCGGAGAGGAGACCACGCATCATGAGTACTTCAACAGGCTCTCCGAGCTTCTGGTGCAGCAGCTCTCGCAGCCCACTGCCGAGGGGTACCTGTACAGGGTGGACACCAGGCTCCGCCCCGAGAGCGGGGCCGGGCCCCTGGCCCGGTCGCTCCGGAGCTACCTTATCCACTATGAGGCTCGGGGCGAGCTCTGGGAGCGGCAGATGCTGATCAAGGCCCGGCCGGTCGCCGGCGACATCAGCCTCGGCGAGGAGTTCATTGCTCAGCTTCAGCCGTTCATCTACCCCCGCACGTTTTTCCAGCATCCGGCCGATGCCATCTCACGCATCAAGGCGAGGATCGAGGCAAAGATCGGTGACGAGAAGAACATCAAGCTCCGGGCGGGCGGTATCCGCGACATTGAGTTCGCCGTGCAGGCCCTCCAGCTCATCAATGGAGGAAGACACAGGCAGCTCCGCGAGCCCAACACGCTCCGGGCCATGGCCGCGCTGACGGAGAACGGCTTCCTCTCGGTGGAGGAAGGGGAGAAGCTTGCCTCCGCGTACAGGATGTACCGGATGCTGGAGCACCGTCTGCAGATCATGGCGAATACCCAGACCCACACGATGCCTGAGGATCCGGCGACACTCTCCTCCCTGGCCCGCCGGATGGGGTTCCCGGATTCCACCGCATTCGCCTCTGCGCTCGACGGACGCCTTCGCCAGGTACGCGCAATCTTCGACCAGGTCATGAGCGTGCGCGCGCCCAAGGGTGAAGGCGGCATCCGGGCCTTCATCGACGGCAGCCTGGGCGACGAGGAAGCCGCGGAGGTCCTGGCTTCGTTCGGATTTGCCGATCAGCGCGCCGCAGCCCGGGCAATCCGGAGCATGGCCGGCGCAAGCCTCACAGGCCGTCAGGAGCTGGATGCACGCACGCGCGGTGTCTTCCGTGACATCGCACCGGAGCTCTTCCGGGAAATCTCGCAAACACCCGACCCCGATCTGACGATCAGAAACGTCGCAATGCTGGCGGCACCGCAGGCCGTCCCGAAACAGCTCTACGGCGCGCTGTCCGTTCCCAACTTCCGGCGGCTCCTGCTCGGCATTGCCTCGACCAGTCCCCGGGTCACCCGGCAGCTCGCACTCAGCCCCCTGCTGCTCGAGGGGGTGATCGCCGATGTTCGCGCACTTGCCGAAGACTCGCATGCCGGTGTCACGCCCGGCGCCGATCTGGCGGAATACAAGAGCGGCCGTGAGCTCCGCTCCGCGCTCCGCTATGTGCTGGGGTTCTCATCGCTCCCGGAGCTGACCGCCGAGCTCACGCTTACCGCCGAAGCGGTCGTCGGGGCCGTCCTCCGGCGGGGATCCGTTCGCATGCCGCCGCTTGCGGTCTTCGCGCTTGGGAAGTTCGGCACGGGCGAGCTGACGTTCGACTCCGATCTGGATCTGCTCTTTGTCTGCGCGCCTTCCCCCGCGACACGGCAAAGCAGGATAGAGGGGGCAGCCTCGTCGTTGATGACACAGCTTTCATCGGTCTCGGAGAAAGGGCGGCTGTACCAGGTTGACGCGAGGCTCCGTCCCGAGGGGCGGAACGCCCCGCTGGTGACCGACCTCCCCGGCTATGCGGAGTACCTCCGGCGCAGGGCTTCGCTCTGGGAACGGCAGTCTCTCGTACGCGCCCGGTTCGTCTGTGGCCACGCGGGTGTGGCCAGGGAGTTCTCCGGAATGATCCGGGCCTTCGTCTATGAAATGCCTCTTCCTTCCGGATGGGTTGAGCAGATAGTGTCTATGCGGCGGAAGATGGAAACCCGCAGCCGTACCCGGGGAAAGGCCTTCGTCGACATCAAGCTTGGGCCGGGGGGAATGGCGGATATCGAGTTTGTCGTGCAGATGATCCAGATGTGCCACGGCGGCTCGATGAGCGGTCTCCGTTTCGGCAGCACCCCGTCTCTCCTCGGCCGGGATGGATTGCCGGAACTGACCCAATCCGAGAGGTTGTTCCTGCTTGAGTCATACCTCTGGTACCGGAAGATCGAAACGCTCCTCAGACTCACACTGGAGGAGCGGACCACGCTGCTCCCTGAAGGCGGGAACCTGCGCACGCTTGCCCTGTGCGCCGAGAGACAGGACGAAGAGACTTTTCTGCGGGGGGTGGAAGAGAGGATGAAGAAAGTCCGCGGAGTATTCCTGGCGTTTTGCCGTCGACTGGAACACCACTGATGTATGCCGGGTGAGCCGATGACGCGTTTCATGAAGCCTGAATGGTTCCTCCCCGCAGGAACAGGTGTTGCCTCGCTGGCGGTCTACCTCTTCACACTCGCGCCAGGGTTGACATTTATCGACTCGGGCGAGCTGGCCACGGTGACCAGCGTGCTTGGGATTGCCCACCCTACCGGCTATCCCCTGTTTACCCTGATCGGCTGGGTATTCGCCCACTTTCCCGCAGGCTCTGAGCCGATCGTTCGGCTGAACGCGATGGCTGCGCTCTTCTGCGCTGCGGGCATTGCACTCTTCACCCGCCTGCTCCTCTTTCTCCTCACACGCGGGAATACCCGGCAAGGCCGTGAACCGCTCGCGGCATCGGCCGGAGCTGGGCTGCTCCTGGCATTCTCCGAAACGTACTGGTCGCAGGCAACGGCCATAGAGGTCTACTCGCTGCACTGCCTCCTCCTGATATCGGTGATCTACGTCTTTCTCCTCGCCTCCGACCAGCGGAGCGCCGGGGACCAGCGGAGCGCTGGGGACCAGCGGAGCGCTGGGAAAGGTTGGAATGCCGGGCGCGAAGCACTCTGGTGGCTCTTTGCCTATCTGCTGGGGCTCAGCTTCACAAACCACATGACGACGATCCTTCTCGCCCCGGCCTTTCTCTATTATTACTTTGCCAGGCAGGGGGCGGGTGCCTCCTCATGGAAGCGGGTTGGGTTCATGTCCATCCCGTTCCTTCTCGGTCTTAGCCTCTACCTCTATCTTCCGATCCGGGCCGCGCAGAATCCCCCGATGAACTGGGGGAACCCGTCAACGCTCGAGCACCTCCTGTGGCACTTCAGCGGCAAGCAGTACCAGGTCTGGATATTCTCCTCTTCCTCGGCTGCCTGGAAACAATTGTCGTACTTCCTCAGAAACTTCCCGGCCGAGTTCGCCTACGCCGGGGGTCTGCTGGCGGCGATGGGGGTTCCGGTCCTGTGGCGCAGGGACCGGCGGCTCTTCATCTTCACCGCTCTCCTCTTCGTAGGGTGTATCGCGTACTCGATAAACTACGATATCTATGACATAGATTCGTATTTCCTGCTTGCATACATCACTACCGCGATCTGGGCCGGATTCGGACTTCTGGCAGTCGGGAACATGCTGGCCCGCTTGCCGGGAGGGGCATGGAAGGGGGCCCTCCTGACCGCCTCGGCAATCTTTCCCCTCGTGGTAAACTTCCCCCTCGTCAACGAGCGTGACAACCACTTTGTGGGGGATTATACCAGAAACGTGTTTGCCTCCCTTCAGCCGGATGCACTGGTCTTCTCGTATCAGTGGGATAACTGGGTGTCGGCGGCCTTCTACGAACAGCTCGTGCTCGGGGTCCGGACCGATCTGACAGTGGTCGATAAGGAGCTTCTCCGGCGTTCCTGGTATTTCGTCCATCTTCAGAAAAGGCATCCGGAGCTGATTCAGGGATCCCGGATGGAGGTCGAGGCATTCCTCAGGGAGCTGGAGAAGTTTGAGCACGGAACGCCCTACAACCCGGCTGTCATCGAGGCGAGGTATGCCGCAATGATCAGGAGCTTTATCGAGAAGAACCTCTCTTTGCGCCCGGTTTATGTCACTGACGAGATTGAAGCGCAATACACAGCCGGCTTTCAGCGCGCACCCGAGGGGCTGGCAATGCGTCTGTATCCCGATACACTCTTCCATCCGGTTGCCATGCCGGAGTTCATCGTGAGGGGGATGGAAAGGGACGGGCGGCTGGAAAAGCAGACCCGGAGACTGTATGCCGGCGCCTATATGGCCCGAGGGGACTACTATCTGTCACGGAGGTCCGACCGGGCTGAAGCGAGGAATTGCTACGAAAAAGCCCTCCTGTTCATGCCAGGTGATCCTGTCATCCTCCAACGAAGGAGCGCGGCTGCCAAATAGACCCCAATTCTCACACGCCGGCCTCAATCGTCCGTATTTTGGTACCTCCGGTTCCAGAATGAGCTTCACGTCCCCCTAAAGGGCTTCTCCCGCCCTGCCCTCAAGGCGAATTGTCAGATTCAACCCTTTCTGAAGAGGGGGAACGTTCAACCACACTCAAGCGTATGCATTGGCAAGCGGTTTTGCGGTTTTTTTGACCTGCCTGTTGACTCTTAGGGGCGATTTATTATATTAATGTGCTCCGCACTCCATCCCTTGTCAACCGCTCCGCGGTCAAGGGATGATCTTGTTTGCTGGCGTAGCTCAATCGGTAGAGCAGCTGATTTGTAATCAGCAGGTTGCGGGTTCGAGTCCCATCGCCAGCTCTGGCGAGCAGAGGGATCTCTCAAGGTTCACGGGCAGGTAGCGAAGCGGTCAAACGCAACAGACTGTAAATCTGTCGGCTCCGGCCTTCGGAGGTTCGATTCCTCCCCTGCCCACAATCCGTCTCAGCTGGTAGAGGCATCCTGTCAAAGGCGGGTTTGGTTGCGGGGAGAGACGATTGACAGAGTGATCGTGATTGGCTGCGGGAGTAACTCAGTTGGTAGAGTCATCCCGCAAAGCGGGATTGGTCGCGGGAGTAACTCAGTTGGTAGAGTCACAGCCTTCCAAGCTGTTGGT
>PMBF01000102.1 GCA_003152875.1 Ignavibacteriota bacterium
GGCCTCGCCGAAACGCAAAAGGTGCGACTGGTGTCCCGGGCGCTGATCCATCAGGGATGCCGCGTCTCGCTTGTGAGCCGTTGGTGGAGCAGCGGAAGGTGGCAGGATACTTCGGGCTTGAAGACCTCCGGAATATTCGACGGCATAGAGTACGTCAACACGTGCGGCCACCTGTACCGCCCCTCTTCCTGGCTCGAGCGCAAGCGGGCCAGGGTCCGCGGCCTGACCGGGGAAATCCGCGCTATCACCCGGCTGCGGAAAGCCGGACGCCTGGATGTCGGCATCGTCTCGACCGGGACGTTCAGCCGGGTGGTCTATTACCGGGTCCTCTCGCTCCTTCTGGGCTTTCCCCTCGCCGTCCACCTCGTCGAAGACTACGCCGCGATGTTCCGCAATTCCCGCTGGAAAAAGAGACTCAACGCCTGGTTTTTCGACCGCCATGTGTACCGCCTGGTGGACGGCGTGCTCCCCATCAGCCGCGCCCTGATAGACAAGGTCGAGCACTATGCGCCGGGGAAACCGTGGCTCAAGGATCCGGGGCTTGTGGACCCGGACAGGTTCAACGGACTGGTTCGGAAGCCCGGGAAAGCGTATCTTCTCTTCTGCGGATACCTGGGCTACATGGAGATCATCCGTTTCATCCTGGATGCGTTCGAACAGGCCTGCACCGGACCGGAGGTCGAGCTCCGTCTCGTGCTCAACGGATCGCCCAGGGAGTTCGAGGAGTTCGAGCGGGAGCGGAAGAGACTCAGCAAGGCTGACCGCGTCGTCGTGATCTCAGGGATCAAGGACCGGGAGCTGTCGCAGCTCTACCTCGACGCATACGCCCTCCTGATCCCGCTCCGCCAAACGGACCAGGACCGCGCTCGCTTTCCCCATAAGATCGGCGAGTATTGCGCATCGGGGCGGCCGCTCATCACCACGGCGGTGGGTGAAGTGGGTGAACGGTTCACGCACCTCGTGAACGCGTTCGTCGCCCCGCTCTACGACGCGGGTGCCTTCGCACGGGCCTTCGAGGAGGCTCTGGGCGACCCCGGCAGGGCCGATGCCATAGGCGAGGCCGGACGGGAGCTTGCCGCGGAGCAGTTCGACTACAGGCGTTTCGGTCCCTCGATCAGGGAATTCGTCGGGAGGCTGACACATCTTCACAAAGGGGGGAACAATCACGGGCATGCATAATTCACCTGTTTCCATCATCCGGGGAATGCCATGTGCCGGATAGCGGGATTCTGGGATTTTGAACGCCGCGGCTCATGCAACGCCGAAGCGACGGTTGTCGCCATGCGCGACACCATGACCTACGGCGGACCCGACGATGCCGGCGCGTACGTCGACGCCGAAACCGGGGTGGCCCTGGGCCACCGCCGCCTCTCCATCCTCGACCTCTCGCCGCTTGGCCACCAGCCGATGTCGGACGACACGGGGAACCTCTGGATCACGTTCAACGGCGAGGTCTACAACTTCAAGGAGATCCGCGCCGATCTCCAGAAAGCCGGGTACCATTTCCGGTCGAATTCGGATACCGAGGTGATGCTCAAGGCCTATGATGCGTGGGGCCTCGATGCCGTCAAGCGCTTCCGGGGGATGTTTGCCTTCGCACTCTGGGACAGGCGGGAACGGCAGTTGGTCCTCTGCCGCGACCGGGCCGGCGTCAAGCCTCTCTACTGGTTCCACAAGAACGGCGTCTTCATGTTTGCCTCCGAGCTCAAGGGGCTTCATGCTCACCCCGCGTTTGAAAAAGAGGTGGACCACCGCTCGTTGTCGACATTTCTGCAGCTCGGCTACATCACCGCCGAGCACTCGATCTTCACCGACGTGCAGCGCCTGGAACCGGGTCATATCCTCGTCATCAACGACCGGCAGGAGAAGTCGATCACCCGGTACTGGGACGTCCGGGATGCGTACCTGCACGGGCTCGAGCTTGAGCGGAGCGGCTACTGGGCCAGGAAGAACGAGGAGGAGATCGCCGATGAGCTCGAAGCCGTTCTCCGGGAAGCCTTCCGCTACCGGATGGTCTCCGATGTCCCGGTCGGGGTGTTCCTGAGCGCGGGCATCGATTCTTCCACGCTGGCGGCCCTCCTGACCCAGGAAGGGTTCAACCTCAAGACCTACACCATCGGCTTCCATGAGGCGGACTACAGCGAGGCGGCCCCGGCGCGCGCCATCGCGGAGCACCTCGGCACCGACCACACGGAGCTCTTCTGCACCCCCGATGACGCCCGCGATATCATTCCGAAGCTCCCGGAGATGTACGATGAGCCGTTCGGGGACAGCTCTGCGATTCCGACACACATGGTCTCGCAGCTTGCGCGCCGCCACGTGACGGTGAGCCTCTCCGCTGACGCCGGCGACGAGCTCTTCTGCGGCTATGCGAGGTACCGGACGCTCAAGAACCGGATCAAGCGGCAGAGGTCATACCCCGGTCTCCCGCTGGCGGGGACCATGCTCAAGATGATCCACCCGGAGGTCGCCTATCACCTCTACAGGGCCGTGAAGCCGATGTTCGGCGATGTCGGGGATTTCAAGAATACGTACCGGAACATGCGGCAGCGCCTCAGGGCGCGCACGGTCGACGAGCTGGACCTGCTCACCCGGAGCTACTACCTGAAGGAAGAACTCTCGGAGCACGGCCTCCCCGATCCCTATCCTCTGCCGGGGGACACCTCCCGGCTCGACGATATGAACGGCCTGATGTACCGCGANNCTGGAATCGCGCGAGCCGCTCATCGACCACAAGGTCGTCGAATTCGCGGCGTCGCTTCCGTCATCCCTCAAGTTCCGGAACGGCGTGAGCAAGTACCTGCTTCGCAAGGTCGTCTACCGCTATGTCCCCGAGAAGCTCCTGGACCGCCCGAAGCAGGGCTTTGGCGTCCCCATCAAGCAGTGGTTCAAGAACGAGTTGAAAGAGCTGCTCGTGGAGTACCTCTCTCCGGAGAGGCTGCAGCGCGAGGGGTTCCTGAATGTCGCGGCAACGCAGAAACTCCTGCACGAATACCTGGGCGGCAGGGTGGTCAGGATCGACCGGCTCTGGTTCCCGTTGATGTTCGAGATGTGGCACGAACGCTGGATGGGGAGGTGAACTCGGGTGTCTGCATTCTTGGACCCCGTGTCGGCCGCGTATTCGAAGGCGATGTTGCAGGAGGCGCCGAGTTGCAGATGGCCCTGCTTGCCCGGGCGCTCGGCCGCTCCGGGATCCGCTGCGTCATCGTCGACCCGAAAGCCCGGAGCAGTGCCGGCACGGCCTCCGGGCCCTGTACTGTCGTCGCTGTGGACGGGTGGGACTCCGGCATCAGGGGTATCCGGTTTCTCACACACCGGGCCCCGGGCCTCCTGAGGGCGCTGCTCTCGGTCCGTGCCTCTCTCTACTATACCCGCGGTTTTTCGTTCTTTTCCATCTTCGCGTGGGCCGCGGCACGGCTGCGCTCCGCACGCTTCATCCTCGCGGTGGCCTCCGATGCGGACCTCCTCCCGTTCCTCGACAGATACAGGAGCCTGTACCGGGGAAGGGCAGGCCTGTGGGATTGGATCTCCACCATCATCCCCGACGAGCTGACCCGCGGCATTCTCCAGCGATGTGCCGATGCGCTCCTCGTCCAGCACGAAGGCCAGGCCCGGATGGCGGCCGGGAAGGGACTCAAGGCACGAATCTGCAGGAACATCGTGGATGATGACCTCCATGCGGCCGCACGGTGCGAACCCCGCGGGAGATCGGTGATCATGGTGGGGACGCTCTCCCGGTACAAGGGGCTTGATGTCCTGCCGGGGCTGATCGAAAGCCTTCCGGACGTCCCGTTTGAATTCGTCGGCCGGGCGACCGACGTGGACGGCCGGCGGATGAGCATGATGCTCGCCCGTCTTCCGAATGTCACGCTGCACGGCCCTCTGCCGCGCGCCGAAACAGTGCGGCGCATCGCCTGTGCGAAGGTGCTGCTGAACACGTCGCCCCGGGAAGGTTTTCCCAATACCTTCCTCGAGGCGTGGGCGGCCGGCACGCCGGTGGTTTCCCTGCACGTCGACCCGGGAGGGATCCTCCGGGAACACGGCCTGGGCGTGTGCTGCAACGGCGACCTCGAGCGCCTGGCGGCGGAGCTCCGCCGCGAGACGTATGGAGTCGACCCGGCCCATGCACGGGCCTACATCCGCGATCACCACAGCGGGGCAGCGGCAGTCTCTGTCATTGCACAATTCATTTCCTAGAACACCCGAAGGATAACCATGCACGAATCCCTGATCCAGAAGATCGAATCGAAAGAAGCCGTCATCGGCGTCGTGGGACTCGGCTACGTCGGCCTCCCTCTGCTCCTCTGCTTCGTCGAGAAGGGCTTCCGTGTTGTGGGCCTCGACATCGATGCCCGGAAAACCGAAGCGCTGCTCAAGGGAGAATCGTATATCCGGCACATTGCCGCCTCCCGCGTCAAGGCAGCCGCCGACTCGGGCCGGCTCTCCACCACCACCGATTTCTCGCGCTCCGCCCGGTGCGATGCGGTCCTGATCGCGGTCCCGACGCCGCTGAACCGGAACAGGGAACCCGACATGTCCTATATCGTCTCCACCTGCGAGTCGCTCTCCCCCCATCTCCGGAAGGGACAGCTCGTCGTGCTCGAATCGACGACGTATCCGGGCACCACGGTGGAGGTCATGGTGCCTATCCTTGAGCGCAGCGGATTGAAGGTCGACAAAGACTTCTACGTGGCGTTCTCCCCCGAGCGGGAAGATCCCAGCCGGACCGATTATTCGACCGCGACCATCCCCAAGGTCGTCGGGGCCACTTCGCCCGAGGGGCTCGCCGTCGCGGACAAGGTCTACCAGCAGATCGTGGTCAGCACGGTCCCCGTCTCGTCGACCCAGATCGCCGAGGCCGCCAAGATCCTGGAAAACACGTTCCGCGCCGTGAACATCGCCCTGGTGAACGAGCTCAAGGTCGCGTTCATGCGCATGGGGATCGACGTGTGGGAGGTCATCGCCGCGGCCAAAACGAAGCCGTTCGGCTTCATGCCGTTCTACCCCGGTCCGGGCTTGGGGGGGCACTGCATCCCGATCGATCCGTTTTATCTGACCTGGAAGGCGCGCGAGTTCGGGGTGCCGACCAAGTTCATCGAGCTTGCCGGCGAGATCAACACCTCGATGCCCGACTTCGTGGTGACCCGCGTGATGGAAGTCCTGAACGAGCTTTCCCGCCCACTGCGGGGGGCGAAAATTCTCCTCCTCGGCCTCGCCTACAAGCCGAACGTCGACGACGACCGCGAGTCGCCTTCGTACAGCCTGATGGAGAAGCTGGAGGCGCGCGGGGCTCTGGTCAGCTACAACGACCCGTTCATCCCCGTCATCCGGCCATCCCGCGAATACGCGCGGTATGCCGGCAAGACATCCGTCGAGATCTCCGGCAACTTCGACCTGATCCTGGTCGCCACCGGGCACGACGTCTACCATGCAATTGACTTCTCCGCCTTCAGCATCCCGATCGTCGATACGCGCAACATCGTTCCTTCTTCCTATCCACACCTCTACAAGGCCTGACCATGAACATCCTTGTCACCGGGGGTGCGGGATTCATCGGATCGAA
>PMBF01000093.1:0-1458 GCA_003152875.1 Ignavibacteriota bacterium
ATCTTCTCGCCCCGGAACATGGCATCAATCCGAGCCCGCAAGCCAGACTCCTCTGCCAATCGCAGAAGGAGGCCGAGTGTCTCGTCGGAGATGCGGTGCTTCGAATAGTCAAAGTAGATGCCGACGGCCTCAACTGTCATTCGCTCCCCGCGCTCTGGATCGTCCGCGAAGAGCTTCCGAAGATGAAACTCCCGGACTTTCGGGTAATGGGCTTCGAGGGCCTGCCATGCCGCGAGTTTAGTGAGTTGCGGGGTACTTGTTGTCATGCTTATTTCCTCTCCTTGCAAGGCGTGCTCCTTCGTGCCGGTAGGGGCCCGAAGCCGCTACGGCTCGGCCAGCCACTTCCGCGCCTCAGCGGCGTCGGCGTGATCGAAGTATCGGATCGTTGCTCTCGTGAACGGTTTGCAGAACGCCGCCATGCCATGCTGCCATTTCTTTTCCCCGACCATCGCGAGTCTCTCGATGTCGGCGAAGTGTTTAATATCGAACTTGATGTCCTCCCACAACGCGCTAGCTCCCCAGCTGTGGAGACCAGTCATGTCGAACAGCACGCGCAACTTCCCTTGCTGCCGGACGAGTCGCTCGAACTCGGGCACGAACTGCCCGAAGTCCGTCTTTTCCAGTTTCCCGCTGACGTGTACGGCGAGCACTTTCCCGCCGTTTTCTTCACTGAGTTGAACAGACATTGGAGACTCCTTTGAATTTCTTGGTCGTATAAGCCTACGGGGATCCGCTATTTTCCGACGGCGCCGGACAGCTGCTGCTGCGGCCGACTTCGAGGCCGCAATGACAAGTCCTCGCTCATCACATAGATAATCATGCCCGCAATCATCAAAATCACGGCGACCCAGATGCGCCAATCACGATGCGCACGTTTCCAGTAAGGGCGATGGCCCTGTTGAACACTGTCGCCATCCGGCCCATGCCGCTGGTGACTGTGTATACTCTCATTCATTGGTTCCCTCCCATCCCGATTCCAACTTCAACTCCTCGGTTCCATCCTCGCTCTTCGATCATCCACGGATTAGACCCCAGAAATTGCTGAGGAATTTCTGGAATTGATTGGATTTCTTTCCTTCACTCTCGTTAGGCCCATCTTCGGTCAGCTGGTCCTGCTCCTCGGCTCGGCTGAGGCCGTCCGGCGACGCCCCCGCTTTGCTCTCCGCTTCCGGCAGGGGCAGCAATCTCAAATTGTTCTTCGCATTGGGCTTCGATCCCGAATTCGATTCGGGATCCTTGGGCTGGTCTGCGTTGGATTTCGACGAGGTATTCCTTCTGTCTTTACCATGTCGCAGGTTTCACCAGTTGTGGAATCCCCTCTTGTCATGCTCATGTCCTTTCCATCGCAGCATCGTATTCGCCACGGCGCGCAGCCTGGTTGCACCAGGCCCGATGATACAGAGCTTTCTGTGCCGCCAACACGTGCGCCTCCTCGCCTTTCCAAATCTCCAAAGCCGG
>PMBF01000093.1:1471-3722 GCA_003152875.1 Ignavibacteriota bacterium
GCAATCCCCGGAACGGCCGCGGGGACAGCCCGCAAGAGACACGTCACGGTAGCGTCGGCCACTGCGATGACGTCCCGCATGTCATCCTGATGGCGGTCGATCAATCTCACCTGATACTGCTGTTCACCGATGGCCACTTCGCTCACATCTTGTTGCCGCGGGCAGGTCAATCCCGGAAGCACCATGTTGGGCTTCAGGATCATGCCCTCCAGCATCACCCGCTGTGTGTAAAGCTGGTTGAATACGGTTCTCAGGACGTCCTCCGTGACCTCGCTACACCGCGATAGGGTATGATTGCCGTCCATGAGCACTTCGGGCTCGACGATGGGAACAAGTCCGGCTTCCTGACACAACGCGGCATAGCGAGCCAACNNGCGTTGGCCTCGATGCAACCCCGGCTAGGGAAGCCATCGCCCACCGCAATCACGGCACGCCACTTGGCGAAACGTGCGCCCATTTGAGAATACTCCTTGAGGCGGTCGCGCAACCCATCCAGGCCTTCGGTTATTCTCTCTCCGGGATGACCTGCCATGCCCTTGGCACCGGTGTCAACCTTGATGCCGAGAACGATTCCCGCATCGGTGATGACTTTCACGAAGGGAGTGCCATCTTTCTTCTGNNCGGATCGTCTCGTCATAGAGGATCGCGCCACTGATGCACTCGCCGAGACCCGGCGTGGTCACAATCAACTCCCGATAGGCGCGCCGGGCTTCCTCGGTCTGGGGGATCCCCAGCCTGGCAAATCGTTTGTTGCAGGTTAAATTACTTTCATCCATCGCCAGAAGGCCTTTGTCGCCGGCGACCAGCGCCCTCGCGGTGTCTATAAGCACCTTCGCATTCATTCCCGATGCGCTTTGCATAGCGAATCCTCTATCTGTGTCCGCTCATTTCCAAGAATTACTATTGCACCGCTTTCTCCAAAGTGGCCATCAGTCGGATGTAGTCGAGCCAAATTAACCGGCCGAGCGTTCCTAGTTATGTCAGAGGATTGTCTTTCACAATTCTATCTCCCCGCTTTCCAGTTGCGTGATATTCGCAAGGCGTTCATCACTTCTCCGTGGGTTTTGGCCCGGGCGACAATGGGTCGCTCCTGCGACTCTTTTGCTCACGCAGCCGACCGAGAGTGTTCTCAATTAATCTGGCCAACTTATCAGAAGCGCGGTCGATGGCTTGGTCCAGACTCGCCGCCTCGTGAGTGACCGCGATGGGCCGGAGGCCTTCCAGGCGGGCTTCCATTACGCAGCGCTTGTCGCTCTGGCCGTTCCTGAGGCTGTTCTCGTCGCTGAGGTGGACTTCCACTCGCGTGATGTGACCGCTGAATCGGCTCAGGGCATTCTCCACTTTTCCACTGACCTCAGCGACCAGCGCCTGGTGGCCTCCTATGCTATGGTCGGTATTGATTTGGATCTGCATGGCATTCTCCGTTGTGTGGGATTGTCTTTCACAATTCCGTCTCCTTGCCTTCCAGGTCCGCTATTTTGGCAAGGCGGCGCTTGAACCGTTCCGTCGACTTGAAACGAGCGACCAGGAACGTCGTAACCAGGTCACGTGCGAGAGATAGTCCCGTGACCCGGCCACCCAGACACATAACGTTCATATTGTCGTCCTCTACCCCTTGATGAGCGGAGAAGCAATCTGTGATCAACCCGGCCCGCACACCGGGCACCTTATTGGCCGCAACGCAAGCCCCAACACCGCTACCGCAGATAGCCAGCCCCCTCGTGACTTCACCCCTCGCCACCGCCCTGGCCAGCGGCACCACAAAATCAGGGTAGTCATCTTCTTTAACCAATTCCTTCGCACCGAAGTCCACCACCTCGTGTCCGGCAGCCTTGAGCGCCGTAGTCAGGTACACCTTCATTTCAAACCCACCATGATCCGCAGCAATGCCAATACGCATCATCGTTCTCCGGTTTCAGTTGCATCAAACTTCCGGGCCAACGCAACAGAGAAATCTACAACGAGAGCTTCTCTCGACCGGTCTCGATAGGTTCCGGGTGATGGTCTTCATTCTTTACTCGTTCCACTTCCAGTTTCTGATCTCGGGCATGTCTTGGCCGTGCTTGTCGATATATTGCTTGTGCTCGATAAGCTTGTCCTGAACCATACGCTTCAGCGTGGCGCCACTCGCGCCCAACTGCGGCAGGCGATTGATCACATCCTGCACCAGATGGAACCTGTCAAGATCGTTTAAGACCGTCATGTCGAAGGTCGTCGTGATGGTTCCCTCTTCCTTGTATCCCCTGACATG
>PMBF01000075.1:0-3126 GCA_003152875.1 Ignavibacteriota bacterium
AAGATTCCCTCAACCCCCGCATGAAAAACCAGGAGGAAGACGAGATTCGCGGCCACGTTGATGACGATATTCAGGACCTTCAGCACGGCGAAGAGTCTGGCGCGCCTCTCGAGCCTGAGCGAGGCGAACGGGACCACCGTGATCGTGTCGAAGAAGAGGATCCATGCGGAATACACCACGATGCGCGAGGCCCCGGAAGGGAGCCAGACCGACGAGGTTATCTGCGGTGCGAAGAGGGTGATCAGAAGCGAAAGAAGACAAGAAGTGAGCAGCAGCGAGAGGAAGGGCGTGGAGAAGTTTGCCCTGTCGTCCCCCAGCTCTTTCGTCGACGCGTACTTAAAATACGCCGACTCCATCCCGTAGCCGTAGATGATGGTGACGAACGCAATGATGGAATAGACGTACGCGACAATGCCGTACTCGCCCGGGGGGAGGACGTGGGTGTATATGGGTACGAGGAGAAAATTGAGGAATCGCCCGACGATGGTGCTGATGCCGTAGACCGCCGTGTCGGCGCCCAGCCGCCGGATCTGCTCACGCATGCGGTTCGTGCGCCCCGGCGATGAGTTCGAGGGAAATGTCGAGAGTTTTTGCCGAGTGCGTGAGCGCCCCGACGGAGATGAAATCGACCCCCGATTCCGCGATCGCGCGGACGGTCTCGAGCGTGACGCCCCCGGATGCCTCCACTTCCACGCGGCCGTTTATGATCTCCACAGCCTCCTTCATCCGGGCCACAGGGAAATTGTCCAGCATGATGCGCTGAATCCCTTGACACTCGAGGGCCTCATGGACCTCCTGGAGCGAGCCGGTTTCCACTTCGATTCCCAGGGCCAGACCTCGTTTTTCAATGTACTCCTGACATCGCTTCACAGCAGCGGTCATGCCCCCGGATGCAACGATGTGGTTGTCCTTGATCAACACCATGTCGTCCAGGCCGAACCGGTGGTTGACCCCTCCTCCGAGCCTGACGGCGAGCTTGTCGAGTGCCCGGAGTCCGGGGGCAGTCTTGCGGGTGTCNNGTGATCTTCGCCCTGGTCCCAGCCACCGCATCGACAAAGAGCCGTGTCATCGTGGCGATGCCGCTCATCCGCTGGAGGAAGTTGAGGGCCACGCGCTCCCCGCTGAGCACATCCTTCGCCCTCCCCTCCACCATGGCTACCACCTGACCGCTCCTGACCCGTGTCCCGTCCGCAACGAATGGTTTGAAAAAAGACTGATCATCGCAGAGCCGGAAGACCAGGTCTGCAATCTCCAGTCCCGCGATCACACCTTCCGACTTGCACAGGAACTCCCCCACGGCCCGCGCGTCGTCATCGAGTGTCGCGTCGCTCGTCACGTCGCCCGCGCCGATGTCTTCCATCAGCGCCGACTCGACAAGCCGCATGATATGCCCGTCAGCGATCGGATCTGTCTGCATCGCTCACCAGCATGATGGGTATGCCGTTCCTGACTTCGTAGACCCGNNTCAGCGGGGCTGCTTTTCGAGCGCCTCGATGAATTGCGCGGGAGCGCGGGATGCCTTGCCTGTCTCCGCATTCACGAAGCTGTGGATGGTATAGCCCTCGGCGATCGCGACCGTTTCCTGCTCCCGGTAAACCTCGTAGTCGAGCCGGACCTTCGCAACCGGCGTGTCCTTCAGCATGGTCACAACGTGCAGCAGGTCGTCGAAACGCGCCGGACTCTTGAACACGCCGTGGGCTTCGACCACCGGCAGGAAGTAGCCAAGCTCCTCAATGTGGGTGTACGGCAAGCCGATCGCTCTCAACAAATCCGACCTTCCCTGTTCGAAATATTCAAAATACTTCCCGTAGTAGGCGTACTTCATCTGATCGGTGTCAGCGTACCTGACCCGGATATCGGAGGTGTGTTTAAGCATGAGCTTCCCTGTTATCCGACAACGACTCCCATCCTGGAGAATTTCTCGATCCGGCGCTCGACCAACTTATCCGGCTTGAGCTTGGCCAGGTGCTTCAGCTCATCGAGCAGTGTTTCCTTCAATATGTTGGCCATCTGCTGGGGGGCACGGTGGGCCCCGCCCAAGGGTTCAGGGACGATGACGTCGATGATCCCCTGCTTCTTCAGATCGGGGGCGGTCAGCTGCAGGGCCTCGGCGGCCTGCTCCTTGAAATCCCAGGTCTTCCAGAGGATGCTTGAGCAGGATTCCGGGGAGATGACAGAGTACCAGCAGTTCTCCAACATCAGGATCCTGTCGCCGACCCCGATGCCAAGCGCACCACCCGAGGCCCCCTCGCCGATGATCACCACGACGATAGGGGTCCTGAGATGGGACATCTCGAACAGGTTCCGGGCGATGGCCTCCGCCTGTCCCCGCTCCTCGGCTTCAAGGCCTGGATATGCCCCCGGCGTGTCCAGCAGTGTCACGACCGGGATCTTGAACTTTTCCGCCAACTTCATCACGCGCAGGGCTTTCCGGTACCCTTCCGGGTTGGACATCCCGAAATTGCGGTACACGTTGGATTTCGTGTCGCGCCCCTTCTGATGTCCGATGATCATGACCTTTTGTTCGTCGATCATCGCCGGACCGCACACGATCGCGTGGTCGTCCTTCACGCCGCGGTCCCCATGGAGCTCCAGGAACCCCTTCGTCATCATCTGGATGTAGTCCAGGGTGTAGGGACGGTCGGGATGCCGGGCAAGCTGAACCCTCTGCCACCGCGTCAGGCCGGAATAGATGCTCTGCTGGAGCTGGTTTACCCGCTTCTCGATCTTGACGATCTCCAGCGCGATTTCGGGATTCCCGGCATACCGCCGCATCTCCTCCACCTTCTGCTCGAGCTCGACAATCGGTTTCTCGAAATCCAGTATCACTTTCGACATAAGGGGGGAATCTCCTGATCGAAGGAGGCGGCGTTTGGGCTCAGTTTGATTTCAGAGGAGTGATTTCGCTATTATCTCAACATCCAGCCAGAGCGACTGGTTCTTGGCATAATACAATGCGTACCGGTCGACCTCTTCGTCCGTCAGACCCGGGCGGTTATTGATCTGGATCAGCCCCGTGAGCCCAATGGGGCCAAGATCGGCCCCTCCGCAGCGGCGCGAAAGGTCCCTGGCAAAGCCTCCGTCGCCGTCTCCTGGGAGCCCGACGAGGCTCTTTCTGCCCGCCAG
>PMBF01000075.1:3182-5410 GCA_003152875.1 Ignavibacteriota bacterium
GTCTTCCCGATGATGGCTTCCAGGCTGTTCGGCACCAGCCTGAAGTTTACAGACCGGGTATTGCTCCGGGCGATCACGGAGAGGATCTCGCCGTAGGAGAGCCCGTCGGTCGAGAAGATCACATCGCTCACCTTCTGCTCCCCCACGACTTTGCCGACATTCTCGAGGCTCCCCACAATGCCCACGCCGTCCAGTTTCTCGCCGATGCTCCTGTTCGTTGTATCGATGAACCCGACCACGTCATAGCCGTCGTCTACTCGCGCCCGGAGCTTCCGGAGGATCTCCCGGGCAGACGGCCCTGTGCCCACGATCAGCGTCCGGCTCCCGAAGAGTGACCGGCGGTGCTCCGAACCCGGCTTTCGGATCTGCCTGAGGGCAATGCGAAGCCCAGGAAGGACCACGATGCTGATGACGCCTGAGTAGGCGACCACGGCCCGGCTGTAGGCCAGGTGTTTCACAAAAAAGACCGCCGCGGATATCAGCACGTAGCCCAGCAAGACCCCCAGCGCCGCGCGGCGTGCCGAGTTCCGGTACATCGAGTATGCCCCGACACCGGCCATCGAGAGCACCACCAAAAGGGCGGGGGCGAACCAGATGATGGGGTCGGCGCCCGAGGCAAACCGCTCCACATCGCCAAAATAGATGAGTCCGCCAAGGACAAGGGCGAGATCGACCAGCGCCATGTCGGCCGCCGCCCGCAACACCGTCCGTGCAAGCAACGCCAGGGATGCCATGGTCTCGCGTACCGCAATGCCGAACGACAGAAAGGCGCGGACCGCGGTGAACCGCCCGAAATGCTTCGCTACGAAGAGCTGCATGGCGCTGTAGAAGACGCGCACCTCGTCGATGTCGCTCCGCTTCGTGCTCTCACCCTTGAAATGGATGATCGCTGTCTCGTGCACGTAGAACACCTTCCATCCAGCCCCGCGCACACGATAACACCAGTCCAGGTCTTCGCCGTACATGAAAAAAGACTCATCGAGCCCCCCGACCTTCTCGTAGACCGTTCTCCGGACCATCATAAACGACCCGCTCACTGCATCGACGGGGTACGTTTTTGCAGGGTCGAGATAGGTCAGGTTGTACCTACCGAAGAGCCGGCTGTGGGGGAAGAGGCCGGCGAGTCCGAACACTTTCGTGAAGGCCACCCACGGCGTGGGAAAACTCCGCCTGCACGGGAGCTGGAAGCTCCCGTCAGGATTGAGCACCTTGCATCCGGCGAGACCCGCCTCCGGGTGCTCCTTAAAGAATGCGAGCATCACCCGAAACGTGTCTTCCTGGACCACCGTGTCGGGGTTGATCAGGAGGATAAACTCCCCCGCAGCCTGATGAATGGCCATGTTGTTGGCCCGGGCGAAGCCGACATTCTCGGTGTTCTCGATCAGATGCACGGAGGGGAACGAGCCGCGCACCATCGCTGCGCTCCCGTCATTCGAGGCGTTGTCCACCACAAACACCTCACCCTCGATGCCCGTCATTGCCCGGGAGATCGACGTCAGCGCATTCTCAAGGAATGAGCGGACGTTGTAATT
Source organism: Ignavibacteriota bacterium (assembly GCA_003152875.1). Classification (GTDB taxonomy): domain Bacteria; phylum Bacteroidota; class Ignavibacteria; order UBA10030; family UBA6906; genus Fen-1262. Next base: position 4,715 of record PMBF01000075.1, read on the forward strand.
CACTATGATGACAGAGAGTGTCAACGGAGCAAGCACCTTGAGGAGAGGGCCGCTCCTCGGGGAGCAAGCCGGTCTCATGAAACGAGGGCCAACATCCGGCCGTCTGAATTGCGGCCGGGGGATTGGGCAATTTAAAGCCTGTGGAAGATGGACTGAAAGCGGAGCTTCCAGAGCATGAAGAGGGCCTCGTAGACAATCTGCTTCGACATCTTGGATTTCCCCCTCCGCCTGTCCAGGAAGATGATGGGTATCTCCACCATGCGAAACCCCTTCTTCCAGGCCTTGTAGCTCATTTCGATCTGAAACGCNNCTCAGGAGGAGCCTTCTGATCGGCCAGTTGAGGATGCGGACGCCTCCCGCATAGCGGGAGCCGAGGACCAGGTCCGCCCCGTCCCGGAAGATTGCCTTCAGAAAGGTGGGAATCGCATTCGGGTCGTGTGAGAAATCGGCGTCCATCTGCAGGACGATATCGTACCCCTCCTTCATCGCCTCCTTGAATCCCGCGACGTACGCGCTGCCCAGTCCCGCTTTGGCGGGCCGCTCAAGAATCCTGATCCGCTCATCCGAAAGCATCAGCTCGTGCACGATCTTCGCTGTCCCGTCGGGAGAGTTGTCGTCCACAATCAGGACATGCATCCCCTGTGCCTGCTTGAGTACCGCCGGGATGAGGCGGGCGATGTTATCCGCTTCATTGTA
>PMBF01000119.1:0-6557 GCA_003152875.1 Ignavibacteriota bacterium
GCCGTTGCAAGGACCGCTTCGTGGTAGTGATTGCCGCGGACAAACGGTTCCTTCCTCTCCGCCGAGAGATTGGATGCTTCAATCATCTTCATTTCACGGTCGTAGAGCTCTTTGGCATCTGCATACTTGCCAGCCTCTTCAAGCACTACTCCCTTGAAATCGAGCGCCTGGGCCATGTCGATGAGATCGTTGCGTTTCTCTGACTCCGCATATCCGCTGTCGATGTATTGAAGTGCCATTGCGGATTTGCCACCGTCAAGGTTGAGAACGATCAAACCAAGGCGTGCTTGTCCCCGCTCGTTCTCATCCCGGGCAGATGCCAACATCGCCTGGAGCTCGGCTGCCGCCTGATCGGGCTTCCCCATGTACAGATGGTTGACGGCGATCCCACCCTTGGACGAGAAGAAATTCGGGTCCTTGGCGAGAGCCAGTTTGTAGTTCTCAATCGATTGATCGAATTTCCCCTCTTTGAGAAGGAGCTCTGCGTACGAATCGTACGGATTCGGATCCCCCGGAACCAACTCGGTGTACTTCTTGAACGCTTGTTCGGCTTCCGGGTACTTCTCCATAGCCCGGTACGTATAGCCGAGGGAGTTGTACACGGATGAATATGCGGGGGCAATCTCAGTTGCGGCCTTGTAATGCTCGACTGCGTTGGGATAATCCTGCTGTGTCGAATAGTAGCCCGCAAGAAGTTCGTGGGCCCGTTCGTCTTTCGGATACGCTGCAACCAATTTGTCCAGGAGCTCCTTCCTTTTCGGTGCATTGCCAGTCGATGCTGCATCAGCTGCAAGAATCATGAGACGTTCTCCCTCTGAAGCAGCGCCCGCGTGAGAGACCGCTTTCCCGAGGTGTCCCAGGAACTCGGTTGTACTGGCTGCCCCGTTCGCCCGGAGCAGATAGGCCATCGCGAATCCGGTATCCGCGGCGATCGCATTGTCGAAGTGACTGTTGGCTTCATGGACCTGAAAGTGATCTGTCAGATCGCGTCCCAGCATGTATTCCTTCCGCGCCTCGTCGGACTTTGTTGTCACGGGAATCTTTCCATCGTCCGCAGGCTTTGAACATCCGAACACAGACCCGACAACTGCGAGCACGAGGAGCCGTGAAATCCAATAGTATTTGTCCATGGTGCGCCTCCATTGAGTGTGATCGTGGATGATGAAACGTGCGAAGAGGGGGAAAGATCGCGCCCATTGAGATGGGTTTCAGCGCCAAGAATTCACCGGGGAACACCGGGAAAACGCTTCGGTCCGGAGACGAATAATCGGAGTAAGGAGAGGGCAGCGAGAGCGTAAGAAAATGGAACACGAATGTCAAGAAGAATCACATGCGTTCACGAAACGCCCCATTCCTCTACGATTATGGGCAATTTCTGCGCGAAACTCTCTATCAGCAGAAAGGTTATACGAGGTCTCCATTCATAGACATGTCCCTCTTCAGGAGACTTCGGCGTCAAATGTCCTCTTGAATCTTCAGTTCAGGGGGGACCATTAGCCGAGATGTCGCTCAATGAAGTGAGCACAGACTTGAAAGACAGGCAAGACCTCCTGAGGGGCACGCAGGCGTTCTGGAGCAGCGGAAACTGAAACTTGGGGGAGCTTGGTGGAGGCTTACTGTGAAGTGCGAACCGCAGGAATGCACGGGTGGGTCAGCCTTGAAATGCCGGTTGACAAGGCCGGAATTCTAAGGTAGGCAGCATCCTCTTGATCACAAAAGGGTTCGAAACCAAAATCGTCTATATAGATCACCATCCTCGAAACCTGTGTGGGCACCGCAGAGCGCCAACCGAGTCGGTCTCCGATGGTTCTTAGCTTGAAAGGAAATGAAAGGAGGGCGGAAGAAGGACACAGGAGGCGATGGCGACATCGGCTATAGCGTTGAATGCTTGAGGGCATGCTCTACGAAAAGAGCAGGGAACATCTGATGCACGTCATCAAAATTCGCCCTGAAGGTTTGGAAAAGCTTCGGGTCAGGCGGGGCTTCCGGGTGAAGAGTCGTCCAGAAGCCGCTGACCGGCATCAGGACGACGTTGGTTTGAGGGCCCTGCCGCTCCTTTGCCCCTCCGGCCCCCTGAAAGAGCGTTGCCGCCGGATCGATCCCTTGTAGGGTGTTGAAGTGATCGGGGACAGTGGTGTAGATCCTGTATGCCCGCCTGTTGGTTCCCCCACGCCACCAGGCTTTCAGTTTTGCGGCAAAGTCTCCCATATTGGTCCGGATGTCGAACCCGTAAACCTCGGCCAGCACGTTATCATTGAAAAATGGATTATCCCCGGCCAGTGCCTTGACCACATACCCCCCTCCAGCGCTGAACCCGGAGACTGCACAGCGCCCAACCGGCTGGAGGGGGAAGGGGATCTTTAGTTTGCGCTGAACGAAATACGCCACCTCCTGAAGGAGTCTCAGCACGCTCGTCTGATCCCCCAGTGAGCCGTTCCACCCGGAAGGGTTGCCCACGGGGAAAACCAGGATCGCCTTGGAGCCTGAGGCCTGATGCTGGTTGGTCATCTGCTTGTGCAGCACCTTCCAGTACAGGAGATACCGGAAGATCAGATCCATGAACGCAAAATCGAATGGGTAGGACCCCTTCAGCACGCCAGGCGAGGGGTGATAAAAGAGATGGAAATTCAGCGGTACCTGTCCCGGGTTTACCTTGTCCTTCTCACGCGTGACCGTCACCCCGGCCGGCACCCAGATTGCAACCAGCTTGGGAAGAGTTGTCCGTTCGGCAAAGAGAAGCCTTCCTTTCGGCGTAACCGAGGGAAGGGGCGAATGCAGGAGCTGACCCCATCCTGAGCCGCCTCCGGGGTTGATGACGGTGAGCCCGACGAAATCTATGACCGGCAGCGCGACGGGATCCTTAAACAGCACGTTTGCCTTGAACTTGTTTGCAAGGGCGTCGATGTTGTCCCTCGCGTCCTGGAGTTGCCCGAGCACCACGAAGACCTCCACGTTGAAGTCCCCCGCTCCCCGGGCATGCCCATCAAGGTTGCGAACGTATAACTCCTGTCCCGCCCCGGCGAAGGTTAGCGCCGGCGCCGGCCCTCCTTTCTTCAGCCGCACCTCCTGCCCCACGGGGAAGAACCCCGGCTCATCCACCCCTATCTGCATCTCTTCCACCCCGGCCGGTATCTGAATCTCGAAAACTCCCACAGGCCCTGCCGGTTTCATGGTCTGCCGGCCCGTGCCGGGCCCGGCTCCTGCAAAAGTGACCAACGCACTGGCAGCCTTGTGGGGGTTATAATTGACATCCAGGACCTTCACCACCAGGAAAGTGCTCACAGGATCGCCTCCCGTCCCAGGACCGCATTTGCGACATCAGAATCCACATCCGGCGACTTTGGTATGTTATTGGTCGGATCGGGCTCACCCGCGAAGGTGTTGGGAGCCGGAAGCGGCAGGATGTTCAAAGGATCTGCCGGATCCTGAATCTTGGACAGGTCGGTTGGGGGGAAGAGCTCCAGCACGACATTCCCATCTTTCACTTCCCCCCGGAAACGCACTCCGGCTGGAAACTTGCGGAAGACAAAGACCAGGCAATCACCTACAACGGACCCACCCGCAAGGAGAAAGCTCTGATCATTGGAGCCATCCTCGCTCACGATTCTCAGACGAGCCTGGCGCGACCAGGGCAGATTGTCCGTCATCTGGATGGAATAGCGGAAGAAGATCGGGGAATCCTGGGGAGCATCGAAGGGCCTGGCACCGGGGACCCGGGTGGGCCGGGGCGCTTCCCCGCGCAGCATGGCCGGCACAGTGATTTTCACGCCCGCGACATCGAGGAGGTGATCCCCGGCGGGGACATTGGTGACCAACAGGTTCCCATCTTCATCGGTGGTGTCCTTCACAACACGCCCGTCGTTCAACGTAATCGTGAACGGCTCATTGGCAAGTGCCAGCGCGCCGGAATTGGTCAGAAGGACCAGCTCAATCTTGAAGAGATTGCCCAGAAGCCCTTCACAGGGGGAAGTGCTGGACTGCCGGTCGTAGAAGCGGCAGGCAAAGGTGCCCACCATCTCGACCGCTTGCTCATCCTTGTGTTCCCGCCGATCGTCCAGGTTTCGCCGCCGCTCGCCGGCATCGCGGAAAAAGCGAAGCTTGCATCGAGCCGGCCCTTCTTTGACGGTGGGGCAGGGCCAGAGCGAGGGATCAATCTTTGTGCCGGGCCTATACAGAAGGATCATGATCCGGCGGTTGACCTGGTTCTCCGTGTCACGCTGCTTCTTGTTCTCCGGCCGGTCGAAGAAGTCCTGCTCGTCCCGGGAAAACATCATGAGCGGATTGAACTCGCCGCACCCCTGCATGTCTCCCTTCCCGTCCTTACCCTCTCCCCGGCCGATAAAATCATCCTTTGTGAGGCGGAACGGGACATTATTATCATCCGTGCAGATGGCGTCCATGTAGAGCCCGGCCAATGTTCCGAAACTGGCGTCGGCGATCTCCTCCTTCCCATTGAACCCTTTTCCAGGCAGGCCGTTGGTCTGCTCGAAATCTGCAAGGGCCTGGCGAGTGATCTGGTCGACATTCCCGGTGACCGGGCCGACCTTGGTCGGGCCCACCATGTTCAGCATGACCTGCACCGGCCGCACTCCCCAGCGGTCCTTTCCCTGCGTGTCGTGGTTGAAGTAGAGGTCCTTCCAGAGCTCGACATCCCGCACCAGCAGACCGAAGATCGCCTGGGCCCGCCGTCCGCTCAGGGCTTTGTTATACTCGTCCTTGCCGGATGGATCGGCGTGGCCGAAGACCGAGAGCTTGCTCCCGGGATGCTTCGTCATGAGCGCTTTGAGAGGCTCTGCATCAAATGTCAGTCCCAGCGGCAACACAAAGGAAGAGTCAAACTCAAAGTGGCTGTCTTCAATGCCGAAGCAGGCGCGGGACACGATGCTTGCCCGGATGGTATTAAACTCCTCCCCCACCGATGGAGCTACCAGCACCGGCAACGCCTCGAGATCGGGATTGCTCGCGGCAACAACTTGCTTGGTCACGTTGACCTCCCGAATTGACCTGGATCCAGATGATTAGGTGTGACCGGAACGGTCTGGCCGTTTTCCTGTTTTGTCAGTACCCGGTAGATTTCACAGGAGGTTCTGACTCCGGATCCGGCCACGATGAACACGGGGGGCTTGCTGCCTTTTTGTTGCCTGACAGTCCAGGTCCAGCTGAACCTATCGAACTCCTTTGGAGGGATGAGGTCCTCCACGCGCTTGCGCATGAGGGTTGTCAGATCGGCCTGGCTCTTGATCTTTCCTCCGGTCATGACTTCGTCCTGATCGCACTCGGCGCTGACGGTATCTGAAGGGTCAGAGGGCCTCCGGAATCTGAGCCGCTGCCGGAATGCTGGGACGCCCCCGCCGAAGGGAGCCGTGATGGCGGCCACGGCCTGCCAGTCCGCATCCTTGAAGGCTCCGTAGATCGGGTGCCCGGCGTACTTCTGTTTCAGGATGCTCACGATCTGCCCCTGGTCGGGGAAATCACGTGCTCCGGGAAGCGAAAAGACCCAGTCCTGATGGAGGCGGTCACGGACGACCCCACTTTCACGCCGGTAGGTATTTTCGAACTTTGGCGCAAATACCGTCGCCAGCCCGCCAAATTTGTCCCGGATGGCATTCAGCAGCTGAACATCGTTGCCGATTTCGCAGCCCCGGATGATGATCTCCGTGTGCTCGTCCACCTCCTTGCGGCGCGGGGGACCCAGCACGCCCAGATCCTCTTGTTTGAGCGACTCAGCAGTGAAGACCGCATCGTCGGCATCTCCAACATGCGAGCGGATAAACCATGTGGAATCGTTGCCGTGGCTCACGATATTGATGCGGCCCCAGGGGAGACCGTTTCTTGCCCGAACCATCTTCTCATCCTCTTCCCGGAGAAAGTTGATGATGCCGGCCAGCGACCGCTCGTTGCTTTTGTTATCACGTAGATTGCTCCAGAACTCGGCGGCGAGCGCAAAATACTGGATGGTGGACGGGTCGTCGGGGAAATCGTTCCGGTCCCCGGCAATGAATGCCAGCTCCGCCCGCGGCGTGGCCGTGCGGCGCACGAACAGCGGTGTCGGGGACTCGTACACCTCCGAGATGCCTTTGACAAGTCCTGTGATCCTGAACGTGACTTCGAAAAAGTCCAGCTCCTTCTCGTTGTCCACATTTGGCATCGGCATCGTAATGAGCTCACCGTCGATATCAACGGTTAGCAGAGCCTTCACGGGATCATTAGGAAACGGGAGCACCTGAGAAGTCTGGTTGAACACGCCGCGCTGGATGAGTCCGCCAATGGTCCCGATCAGCTTCCTTGGCGAGTTGCTCTCGGTGATGGTTTTCCCGTTGCTGATCCAGCTGTCGGTCTCAAAGAACTCAATCAGGATATTGCTGGCATCCCGCGGCTTGGTGAACTGCATCTTGGCCTTGGCGGATTTGTTCACAAGTTGAAGCACGCCGGGACTCGTGTAAGCATTAATTCCGCCTGCCATACGACATTATCCTCGTTTGAAATCGGAACCCCATGGCCGCACCGCCTCTGGCTTCGCCGAGCGGCGGCCCTCCCCCCCTTGCTGTGAGGAGGAA
>PMBF01000119.1:6626-32352 GCA_003152875.1 Ignavibacteriota bacterium
AGGAGCGGCCCTTGAGCTCCCAAAGGCGGTCGACGGCCTTGGACCCGGGACCCAGATCCAGATCCTCAGGAGCGACCTGACGCCAATCAGGGGGAATTATCAAATTCAAGGGCTGGTGCGAGATCCTGGGTACACGGGAGCAGTCGCGCCAGGATTGGGGTGGTCCTCCGTTCTTCGGAAATGGGGGCTCTGAAGGATGTCGATCGCAGACGGTACGGTCTCAGTTGCAGAGAAACACCTCTGACGGGAAGGAAAATCTCACGGCCCCTGTTTTGTCCGTACCAGGCGGGAGATGTCATACTGCTGCTCTCTGAGACGGGCAAGAATCCTGCCGTAGACGGCGTCGTCCATGCCAGGAGAGCGGGAAAGGATCCAGAGGTACTTCCGGTCCGGCTCCCCGATGACCGCATAGCTGTAGTCGGAAGCAAGATCGATGATCCAGTAATCCCCCCAGACGAACGGCAGAAACGACAGGAAGGCTGGCGCAAAACGCACTTGCAGCTTGGTCAGTGGATCGGTGTCGCTCTTTCTGCGGGCCTGGCCTTCGACCTCCTCGAACGATCCCTCCTCGGTGCGGCACCGGTTCACGACTTTGATCTGCCCGTCCTCCAGGAGCGTGTAAGTCGCCGTTACATACCCCATACACTGCTTCTGAAACCGGTTCGGGAACCGGGCAATTTCATACCAGGTCCCCGCGTAGCGGGCCAGGTCGACATCGGGGACGACCTCAAGGGGCGCACCTGAGGAATCGGTCCCCCCCTGGGGAGCAAAGGTGGCCAGCAGAAGCGGAAGAGAGGCAGACAGGACGAACATGGCAGGCCTCCTGGACTGTGTAGACGCATTCCATTCCGGTTCAGAGCTCCGTATACTTTCTTGCCGAATCGCGGGACTTCTCTGCCGGGTACTTTGCAGCATTGACATCCATCTTATCGAGAATGATTTGCTTAGGATCCAATCCGCTCTCATGTGCCAGAAGAAGGGCGTAGACAAGAACATCGGCCAGTTCTTCGGCGATCTTTTTCAGGTCGCCCTCTTCGGCCTTTCTCCAAAGGAAAGCCTCATTCAGTTCTGCCGCTTCGATGGAAAGTGCAAGGGCCAGATCCTTGGGGTTGTGGAACTGCTTCCAGTTCCTTTCATCCCTGAAGGCAACGATCATTGAAGTGAGTTCCTGAAAGTCCGTCGTCATAGTGGATCCCGCTGGCTGACTATTTGCAGATTCAGTTGGCACCGGGCCTGCCGAAAACGTGACGTTCGACATCACCGGAGCAGGTTTCGGAACAGGCTGAGCGCGAGGCTGGCCTCGACATCCCAGTCATTTGTTGGGGGCCGGAAAGATCAAAGCGGCTCTGTGCCTTCACTCAGCGCCGCGAGATACTTGTCGTAGACGAATACTCGGTTCCGTTTCTTCCCCGTGAGTTCCCGCACGACTCCTGACTCTAGAAGCGCGTGCATAGCAGAGGCTGCGGCAGGGAATGAGAGGCCCGAACGCTTTGCTGACTCGGCGAGGGTACAAAGAGGACGCTGCTTCAGAGCTTCATGCACCCGCAGTATCGATCCCGCCTGGCGCCCCGTGGTCTTCTGGATGAAACCCCGATCAGCATCAAACAAATCCAGCAGTCGCTTTGTAGTCAGGACCGCACCTTCCGCCGTCTCGGCAGTACCACGGAGAAAGAAATCAAGCCACTCTTCCCAATCACCATCCGTGCGGACCACATCTAGAAGCCGGTAATACTCCGCCCGATGCTGTTTGAAATAGAGGCTCAGGTACAGCAGCGGTTCCCGGAGGATGCCTGTTGAACAGAGGAGCAACGTTACAAGCAACCGTCCCACTCGACCGTTTCCGTCGAGGAACGGGTGGATAGACTCGAATTGCACATGAACGAGCCCTGCCTGCACGATGATCGGGAGAGTGTTTCCCACGCCATGAATGAACTTCTCAAGGTCGGAAACGCATTCTTTAACATGTGTGTGGGGTGGCGGCACGAACGCCGCGTTCCCCGGGCGGGTTCCTCCTATCCAGTTTTGTGACCGACGGAACTGCCCGGGGTCTTTGTCGCTTCCCCGTCCATTTGTCAGAAGCTTCTCATGAATTTCGCGGATGAGTCTGGCACTGAAAGGGAAGCCCCCACGAAGTCGTGCTACGCCATACTCCATCGCAGCGACGTAATTAGAGACTTCTTGTGCGTCGATCAACGGGACCCCAGGCGCCTGGTCCATCTCAAAGAGCAGAAGATCCGAGAGCGACGACTCTGTCCCTTCGATTTGTGAAGAAAGCACTGCTTCCTTGCGGACGTAGGTGTAGAGGAAGAGATCAGTCCCGGGCAGAAGTGTAGACACACTGTCAAGCCTTCCAAGCGCAAGTAGAGCACGTTCTAGCAGAGGATGAAGCGTTCCTTCGAGTTGAAGAGGTGGGATCGGTGGTAGCGGATTGGGGATGAACGCAGAAACCGATTCCCCTCCCATAGTCGTTGAAGTGTACCTGCCCGTCAGGCCTCGTTTCATTATGGGTCGGCTTATGTGCTGTTGCTTAATAAGTAAGTGTACTATTTAAAGTTATCGACTAAATTTAAATAAGCTGGCCTTGAGAAACAAGCCCAATCTGAGAACCCGAGTTGAAGGAGGATATCCGGCATGAAGTGCGAAATTGAGCCCTATTGCACTTGTTTCGGTGCAAAGACGGCCTGCGCGGCCAACAGGCGTCCTGTGTTGACGGAGCCGAAGGTATTTAGGGCCGTCTGAGGCATAACGATCGGAGCGAGACACTGGCAGTATAGGTGACCACGCTCGAAATCGTTGCGGGCACTATAGAGTGCTAAGCCAAAGCCGCCCTCATGATATCAATTTGTATACGACTACAATTTGGCCTATATTATGGTTCGACTATGTCAGAGGAACTCATGAAACTCAGCACTTCGGTAAAACCCATCAGCTATCTTAAGGCACACGCCTCCCGCCTTATCCGAGACCTCTCCGAACACCAAGGCACCCTCGTGGTCACCCATAATGGGCACGCCAAGGCGGTTCTGCAGGACATCCATACCTTCGAACAGACGCAGGAGAGGTTGGCGTTGTTGAAGATTCTCACTCTAAGCCAGCAGAATGTGCGAAGGGGCAAGGTAAAGTCACTCGACGCTGCGTTTGCGTCCCTCGAACAGCGCATCCGAGGCCTCAAGAATGAACCATCATAAGGTGCAGCTCGACACTGGCGCGAAAGAGGATCTCTTTGAAATCTATAGGTATGTGGCCCTGAACGACTCCATCGAACAGGCTGATCGATTGTTTGGGGCTCTGAAGCGGGCCTGCTATTCCCGCCACACCCTGCCTCTGCGGGGCCACATCCCCCCGGAGTTACAGGAGATAGGCGTTTCCCAATTCAGGGAAATTCGGTTCAAGCCGTATAGGATATTCTTCAGCATCGATCACATGACCGTCACGATCCATTGTGTTCTGGATGGTCGCCGAGACATGCAGAGTCTGCTCCAAGATCGGCTGTTACGGTAAAACCCGGATCGAGCGTCAACTCTGCGCTAGATCCTCGCTCCTTGTCGACCTCTCATGAAACCTTTTTGGAGCAAGACCGCTTGCTTGAACAGCAGGAGGTCTACACAGGATGGAGACTGATCTCAAGGGCGACAAATCAGGAGCCACACTCCAACGAATCGAATGAGGTTGATGGAATGAACTCTGAGGTGTTTGAGTTCATGTTCGCCCAACACGGAGGCCAGAGGAACAAGGTATCTACTCAAATCATCTTACAAAAATAGAACTATGGAAAACATTGTCTTGTCGGCCGCGCAAGCTACGCCGGTGTTTTTGGACCGTGCAGCGACGATTAACAAAGCCTGCGACTTGATGGCAACGGCTGCAGGAAAGGGGGCGAAGCTCATTGTGTTCCCGGAAGCATTCGTCCCCTGCTATCCTGACTGGGTCTGGGTCATACCTCCAAACCAGAACAAACTGCTGGCCGACCTCTATGGCAGGCTCGTCGACCAATCCATGACCATCCCGGGACCCGACACGGAGAAACTCTGTCGCGCAGCCCGCCTGGCCAACATCCATGTTGTCATAGGAGTCAACGAACGGAATACCGATGCCAGCGGCTCGAGCCTCTACAACTCGATCCTTTACATCAGTAATGAAGGAACTCTCCTGGGCAAGCATCGGAAGCTCGTTCCAACAGCAGCAGAGCGGATGATCTGGGCACAGGGTGATGGGAGCACTCTCGAGGTCTATGATACGCCATTCGGAAGACTAGGTGGTTTGATTTGCTGGGAGAACTATATGCCCCTGGCCCGATACGCAATGTACGCTCAGGGAACACAGATTTACATTGCGGCCACCTGGGATTCGGGTGAACCCTGGCTTTCCACGCTTCGCCATATCGCAAAGGAAGGCCGGGTGTTTGTGATCGGGTGCTGCAGTCCGGTCACGCTTAATGACATTCCCGACCTCTTCGAGCATAAAAAACTCTATCCAGCCAAGAAGGATGAGTGGATCAATGTCGGTGACAGCGCCATCGTTGACCCTGACGGGAAGTTCATCGCCGGGCCGCTCAACTGCAAAGAGGACATCATCTATGCTGAAATCAACCTGCATTATTCAACCGATTCTCGATGGAAGCTCGATGTAGCCGGCCACTACTCGCGGCCCGATGTGTTTCAACTTACCATCAACCGACAACCGCACTACCAAATGCGAGAGACAATCCCGGTGCTTGGAACAAAGGCAATCCCACAGCTTTCACTGCCACAAGAACACCTGAAATAGAAGCGGCCATCCTTCGTAATGAAGCCACCTATGCAGCAGGAGTACCCAAGATGAAATTCGAGGTTTGAGCGGGTTCCATGCTGAATCCTGGTTGGTTGTCCCAGCCAGGTCCGTGATCTTAGTTTGGAGGAGGCTTCCGATTCTTAAGAAACACATCGTTTCACGCGATTCGCGTCGGGTCGATTATCCTTCTTGCCGATACGATTATATTCCTTATATTATGTTTGTTTTTCACAAGTCAGCCGGTTCAACCCACGTCAGCTTTCTCCGCTCCAGGTGCTTCTGCAACTCAAATATACGAGCGGCCTTCGGTCGGCCATTCTGGCAACCCTCGCCGATGATCTTCAGCCTCAGCAACTCTCCGACCTCTTTGCGTTGAGCCGGTCGATGGCGATCGTGCTCATCAGGCAGAAACACCAAAGAGATTATTTGCTCCAGCTGGCCGGCTTAAACGAGCATGACTTCGCGGTGGATTGCGTTGCAGAGCTGTTTCGCAGGGATGAAAGAGGAAGTTTTCTCGCCCTCAGGGCCTATTTTGGCAGCCTGGATATAGCAAACGCAGATGATGCCGCAATTGCAGTGTACTTGCGCAGACTGGTTTCGTCGGCAGTCAACCAGGGTGTCTCGCGGGCATTCAACGAGGTCGATCCCGGACTCGGGAAGATCATCAGAAACATCAAAGCAGCCACAGACCGGTTAAAAACCTTTTCTGAACTTGAAGTCCATTTTCAGTCCTGCATCGTCCCCACATACGCCGATCCTCTCACACACTTGCCGTTCATGGAAAAGGTTGATCTGGTGGGCAATCTCGTGGAGGCCACTATTGGGGGCGAGAAGATTCCGGAACTCTTGGCACAACTCGCAACGATACTAAGGTCGCAGGAACATCAATCGCGTGCAATTCCTATCGTCAGGGCAGCACTGGTTTTTCGTGATGTCCTTGCACTCCGAGGCCCACACATCCTCCCTCCTGCACTAATCGAGGAACCTCCCGACGCTGAGAGAATTCGTCAGCTCATTGAAGAGGCCTGCGCAGACATCAAGACCCTGGTCGGAGCTAAGTACGTAGCAAAGAACTCTCTGACCCAGGACCAGGTGGACACGTATTTTCTCGCAATCAGGAACTATTTCCTCGCGAAAGTTGACAAGCAAGACACGGCCCCGACCCTCCATGAAAGTCTCTCGGAAGTTGGCTTAAGTGTTCCATACGCGGAATACCGCTCCAGCCACAGAAAAAGGCTCGAATATCTAGCGCGACTTGTGCAGAAACGAGCAAAGAGGGACATTGAGAATTAAGAATACTTGCTTTTCAGCAGTGGCCCCTGCCGCAATGAATACATGAAGGCAATGACACACCCTGACGAACATACCCTTGAGTTGATTGCTGCAGGATCGAAAAGTCTGGGCGACCTGGAGTCTTCTGTCCGTCGGCACCTTGCCGAATGTGAGCATTGCCGCCAACTCTTCACCGAGATTCAGGATTACTACTCGGATGTGGCGGACACTTTTCAGAAACAGTCTGGTTCTTCAGAGGATCTCTCAAGTACGGTTCCAGTAAGATCCGTTTCGTCTCCCAGGTCCGAGTCAATCGAGCCTCGGCTGCAGGTCGTAGAGAGGGTTTCACCTTATAAGCTGGCATCTCGCTTAATAATCCGACATCCGATCATTAGCTCGGCTGGGACTATCGGATTCCTGGCGCTCCTCGGTCTGTTGATCGCATCTTCAATTCGTACAAGCGCTCGCGATACAAACCCTTCATATGTTAGACTCAATCCTCAAGGAATCCTCATTGAAGTCTACAATCGAGAAGACCAACTCCTCTGGTCCAAACCCTCTCTCGATGTAAACGAAGCCCTCGCGCTGCAAAACACTCATCAAAGGTTTGCTGAGATTCTTAACATGACAGGGGACAATCGCAACGAAGTAGCACTTGCGCTGAAGCTTGGCGGAGACACTGATCAGTGGTCCAATGGGACGATAAGACTTCTTGACGGTCGCGGTCAGGTACTTACGAAGATTCATCTGGGCAGTCAAATCTCGTTCGGCGGGAAACAATACAGCGACGACTACACAAATCGAGGAATCGCCTCCGTGCCCGCCGCGGTCGCCGGGGAACGCTTACTGGTTGCAGCAGCGACCAATTTCCGATCACCTTGCGTTTTCAGTGTGATTGATTCGTCCCAAAGAGTCATAGGAGAATACTGGCATTATGGCCATCTTACTTCTCCTACGGAAGCGCCTGATTTGGCGGGAAAGGGCAAGAGCGGGGTTTTGCTTATCGGTATGAACGATGCGGCGGATTCTGCAGGAATCAGATTCCCTGTGCTGCTCGCACTAGATCCGCAAAGGATTCACGGAACCACAGAATCATTTGCATCGAGAGGATTTGGTTTTCCTGGTTCCGCCGCAGAAATTGCGTATGTCAGATTTCCCTTGGGGGACGTGGTTCAAGCCCTGAATGAGCGGATGGCCGCAGAAGTGATTAACTCATTATCCAAGGAGCGCATTAACGTCCTTGTTTCGTCGAAATCGGTCGGCCTGGAGTTTGTTTTCAGTAGCGATCTCACACCGGTCGAAGTCAAGGCAACAGAACGATACATCCTGATGCATGAGCGTTTAAGGAAAGAAGGAAGGATTTCCAGCGTTCTTGACAGAGCTTACCTTGCTCATATCATGGATGGAATTCAGTTCTGGGATGGGAAGAGCTGGAAGAATGAAAGAACGCTTGTGAGCCAATGATATTGAAAACCAACAAGTATCTGCGAAATCCGAAGACCCGATAGGCCTTATCTTGAGAATCGCCGTCGTCTCGGCCACGTTTGAGGAGTTCGGAATGCAAGACAGATCGCGGAAGAGATCCTCAACGATCACCTGACGATGCCTCGCCAACCCATGGCGAAGTCCTCGAAGCATCATAGCCGTCATCGGCGCACAGTGTGTCTCTAAAGCCCGCCTGCACCGCAGCTGCATACGCTTCAAATTCCCTTCCTCTACACTTGATACATTCCAGACCGGCTCAGGCGGTCCCGGCCTATCTGCTATGGTCAATTCTCGAATATTGATTGAAGGATATTTCTATTTGACAACATTCCTCCCTCTCTTCTCTCAATCCCCTGCGATGGGCACCACATCCCTCCTTCCCGGGATTAACTACTCTTTCATCCTTTCAGCCGATTCATTCCGACGTTTCCTCCAGTATGTTGCATGAGGCTCACTACGAACGGCTATCCCCCGGGGAACCGAAGAACCACGAGCTGAAGGATTGATTTCGAGATGCAGCTGAACAGCGGATCCTGCCACAATCACGGGAACCTCAGTTCTTGCGAAAGAAAGACAGATCGTTCTCCATTGTCTCTAAGTACATGGAGGGTTTATGAAAACGTATACGCCACACACAAAAGGTAGTCCAGACCGGTGGACACGCTTCCTTGGAGCGGTGCTGATGGTTGCTTTAATAATACCTTACATCGCTGTTTCTCAATCAACAACCCCACCGGTGAATCTTGGTACGGCCGGCAATTTCGCTATTCTCACGAAGACGGGAATCTCATCCACGGGAACTACCGCAATTACTGGCGATATTGGAGTTAGTCCTATTGCTGCGACAGCCATAACTGGATTTGGACTGATCATGGATGGCCAGGGCACATTTTCGATATCATCTTTAGTCACTGGAAAAGTATACGCTTTCGACTATACTGACCCAACTCCATCGAAAATGACTTCGGCTATAAGCGACATGCTAACTGCTTACACTGACGCAGCCGGACGATCAAATCCCCAATACACTGAATTGTACGCCGGAGATATTACCGGGCAAACTCTTACCCCAGGTCTTTACAAGTGGACCACGGGGGTCTTGATATCCGCTGGTGGTGTTACTATTTCAGGCACCGCAAACGATGTCTGGATTTTCCAGATAGCGGGGAATCTCACCTTGGCTACTGGCGCCAATGTTTCTTTGATCGGGGGCGCAAGAGTATCCAACATCTTCTGGCAGGTCGCCGGCAAAAGTACCATTGGAACGACGGCTGTCATGAAGGGAATCATCGTGTGTCAAACAGCGATTGTGATGAGTACGGGTGGCACGCTGGACGGCAGAGCGCTGGCACAGACCGCAGTCACATTGGACGCCAATACCGTCACCAGGCCGGCAGCTGTGACCGACGTCGAGATTAGTCCAGTATCTCAAGCATCCGCGCTCTTGCAGAACTATCCAAATCCATTCAATCCATCCACGAGGATTCATTATAGTATTGAAAAGGCTGCTCATGTTTCCCTCGAGGTGTACAATTTGCTTGGTCAGGAGGTTGCCACACTCGTGAACCTTCGTCAGGAACCCGGGAGCTACACCGTGCCGTTCAATGCGCTCAATCTTCCAAGCGGTGTATACTTCTACCGTTTGGAAGCCGGATCCTTCACCTCGATGAAGAAATTGGTTCTTATGAAGTAATTCTATCATAGAGGAGCACACATGGACCATCTACGAGCCGTCCGAATTCTTCTTGCGACGCTGGTCTGCTTTCTGTTCGCCCCGGGTGTCTGGGCCCAGCACGTTCAGACGAAGGTCGAGAACGCAGAAGTTGTGTACGTCGAGGGGAACGATGTCGTTGTGAAATCAACGAATGGCGAGGTCAGGCAATTTGAGATCTCCGACAACTCCAAGTTTACCGTCGACGGCAAGGATGTGACCGTGCAGGAGCTGAAGCCGGGGATGAAGTTGACGGCAATGATCACCACCGCGCTTCCTCCCAGGTGGGTCGATACGGTGGAAGTAATCGACGTCGGAACAGTGTGGAAATCCTTCGGCAGCAGTCTGATCATCAAGACGCCGGAGGGGGAGAACAAGATGTACCGTGTGCCGAAGGGGAGCAAGATCAGCCTCGGAGGGCAAGAGAAAACGCTGGATCAGTTGCGCGAAGGTGACAAGATCACAGCCACAGTCGTAAGAACGAGGCCGCCATTGGAGACGGGCAACGCGACTGCACTTGCTCTTCACCCTCTTGCAACACCGGCGCGGGTGGGCGCGCTGCTGATTGACGAAGGTGCCAAGCCGGGTGAGCCTTCCGGGACATGGGGGACTCCTTCCATCATTATTCTTATCGTTGTCATACTGTTAGTCGCGGGTCTCATACTGTTGGCATTCCGGCGCAAGCGAAAGGCATGACCGAAGAAACGAAGGAACGTGAAGATGAGAGGGCGCTATTCTCTTGATAATCTCCCTGGTGAGGGGGTGATCAAGCGGATTGGGTTCCAATAGACGAACTCTCATCTGAATGCAGAGCTAGAACAAGGGGGCTTCGCCTGAGGCCCCCTTGTGGTGTGTGCATGCGTCCCTGACAAGCAGGGACAGTCACCCGGGGTCCCTTCTCTTGTCATGAATGCCCTCCCCGGCTGAGGACATGTTACCTCATCCGTTAGAACCCACTCCGCCGGTTCTTCGCACGGCCATCATTGGTCCTGTTGTCGCCGATCGGGTTCTGGGGACCAAATCCTTTTGCGAAGATTGACAAACGCCGAAATGGGGGTCGTCTTAAAGTCGTGCGAGACGAACTCTTCAAAGACCAGAGTGACAGAGTCCGGCATATTTCCGATATCGAGCCAGAAGCCATGACCCGTAGAATTGCGCAAGCAAGAATGGCTGCTTGCCCAACAGGAGGTCTCGATCAACTGGGTCAAGCGGCTTCACATAATATCCGGGAAAACTCAGCGGTATGAGCGGAGCGCCTCCTCCTCTCCCATTACCTTCAGGAGTTTCTTTAATCCCTCAAGGTTTTTCTGCAGCACGACCTTGACATCCTGATCATCCACATGCCCCAGGATGCCGAGTGATCCGGCAAATCCTGACGCGCGCAGTTTCTTCAGCATCTCCAGCTCACAATTGCCTTCCCCGATGGGAAGTATCATTGGCCCTTCCTTCTTCATCCCGTTCAGGTTGACCGACCAAAGATAGGGTTTCATGATCCGGAGGTTATCCCCGAATTGGTCAATCTGCTGGTGCCCATGGTGAAAGTTGTAGATGATCCCAATATCCTTTCCCCCCAACGCTTCGATGATCTTGACCTGATTGGCAGGCTCGCCGAACCAATCGCCATGGTTGTAGAGCGCGACGCTGCATCCAATGGCTTTGGCTCGTTCATGGATGTAACGGATTGTGTTCACGGCCTTCTGCACCTTCTGAGTGTCGGGAAGACCCGCAAAATACTCGGCTGGGAAACTCACCCACAGTTCGGTGTGCGTTTTGGTGTCTTCCAAGGTCTTGAGAATCGACACGTTGGCATCGTCAATGGTCTTTCCGCTTTTGCCGTCAACCCAGAACCAGACGCCTTTCAGGCTGATCCCCTCGTGTGACAGAGCCGCGATCTCTGCCTTTAGGATGGGGATATGCTGCGCCCGCCAATCCCAGACAAAAGATGTGATTCCGATCTCTTTGAGCATTGCAGCGCGTTGTTCGGGCGACCTATGCACACTATCATACGGCACGATGCACCAGGCATAGAGATTGTCTCTGGAAAAGAGCAACTTCTTCTCCTGTGTCTGATTGGAGGAGGGAGCGCCCATCCTGGATGCACTCGCCAGTTGGGTGGATTGAGCAGAGCACCAGCCTCGAACCACCAGGAGGGCTGCAACAATGGCTGCGCAGAGATAAGCGAAACGCAGACAGGGATGCGTGCGGATTGATGTCTTTTCAGAACTAGGCTTCATAGGTGGACTCTCCTCTTAAAGGTCGAAGCGCCCAACACGGACACTTCCGGGATTGCCTGAGGCATGGTTTCAAGGTCTGCCGACCAACATACTCCCGTGCACAATCAATGTCAACGAGATAGACTTTTGTTTTATCTACTAATCGGTTATAGGGTAAGTCGGCTGCAGAGCGGCAAATGCATTCTGTATTGCGTACTTTGCACCCATGCGCGACGTAATTATTGTCAAGCATACTTCGAAACGTCAGACGGGACACGATTGACACATCGACGAACCAAGCCAATCCCATTCGGAAAGAAGGAGATAGAATGAGGTACAGGGTCACTCCTCTGGTTGCAACCATCCTATGCATGATTACCATATTCCTCACTTTGCCTTCACTTCGTGCGGGTAATCCGAGCAACTCCGGGGTTAAGTACCGGTGGACGAGTTCGGAATTTGGCGGTGGCGGGTATGTTACCGGGATTCTGCAGCATCCCACGAATTCAGCTATCCTTTACATCAGAACCGATGTTGCAGGAGTGTTCAAGAGTGTTGATGGCGGAAAATCCTGGAGGGCAGTCAATAATGGAATGACTGAAGGACATCACCACAATGTTGAGTCCTTTGCAATGAGCAGCAAGAATCCAAATGTCATGTTCCGCGCTTCGGGTGAAGCTCGCGGTCATGAAATGGTGTCTGCCATACATAAGACAACGGATGGAGGCACCTCATGGAAACTCGTTACGACTAAACCGGATTTCTTTGGCAACGGGGCCACGAGATTTTATGGGGAGAAGATCGGTGTTGATCCGTTCGACGACAGTTTTGTTGCAGCGGCAGGCAACTCGAAAGGAATCTGGCTAAGTCACGATGCCGGTGAAACGTGGAAGTATTCGGGACTTCACGGAGAACCTTTCTGCTGTTTGGCATTCAATCCTTACGAAATGAACACGTTGTACGCCGCAACGCTCGATTCCTTGCCTTTCGCGGACTACTTGTACCCGAACGGTTCCTACAAAAGAGAGAAGATAGGCAGACTCTATATCTCTATGGATAAGGGAACTACATGGAAAACTGTATTCGAGAAAATGGGGGTAAGCTTTACCAACCTCGCTTTCGACAAAGACAATCCGGCTGTGATTCTTGCAACGTTCCGCAATGATGGCATCTACAAATCCACCGACCGCGGGACGTCATTCACGAAGAAGACATCAGCATTAGGGATGGTGGATTTCTCCAGTATTTGTTCCGATCCCAATAATGATTCGACCTACTATGCAGCAATCTGCCAATACCCCTCGCCGAAGAATGATTCAGCTGTACCACTCTACGAGTCGAAAGATAAAGGCGAGACGTGGCAGATCATCAGGCGCAACTACTCATGGAGTGACTTCAAAGATTTCGCGCCTCAATATCAACGACCCGAACAGATCGGCTGGGCGATTTCAAAATTCATCGTCGACAATACGCATCCCAACAAGTTCTATTTGATGGATTGGTTCGGCATATGCGTGAGTGAGGATTCATGTCAAACATGGAACGCCAATTACTTCAAGGGAATAGGGAACATCTGTCTTGAGATGATCACTGCCGATCCCGTCGTGCCCGGTAAAGTCATGTTTGCGGGCGCAGACGGTCAACCCTGCATCAGCAGGGACGGGGGAAAAACATTTGCGTCTCTCCCCACTCTGGATGCTCAAGAGAACTACTACTGCAGCACTGTCATATGCCCTTCAAAACACAAAACCGGCCTTCTGGTGTATGGAGTGACTAATAGTTCAGAGCGGCTTAGTGCGATTTGCCGGACAGAGGATGACGGAAACAACTGCAGGGTCGTCCTCCCTCTGGCGAAAGGACTCTTCGTCCAGGCCATAAAGGAGGATCCTTTCAATGAGGGGGTGTTCTTTGCTTATGTCGACGGAGCGACGAGTAATGGCGCGGGCTTGTACAAATCCGTTGATTGGGGGACCACCTGGAAACAGGTGACGGTTCCAATGCTGGACAGCATCAAGACATTACCACTTCGAAAAGACTTTATCGAAAGTGAATTGCTGGCTGTAACGGCTTATCAAGCAAAGAATATCTGCGGTACAAATCAACTATTATGTATCGACCCGACCCGGCGCAATGCGATCTACTTTGGAGAAGCCGACAGAGGTATCTTTGCCACATTCAACGGCGGAAGGACCTGGCGTGTCATTCGCACCGGTTTACCTTTTGGAAAGAACACCGTATCAGTTCTCAACGCAGTCAAAGCGGACCCGAAAAGACCTGGCTGGCTCTATGCCGGATTTATCCATGAAGGTCTGTGGCGCAGCGAGGATTACGGACAATCCTGGCAGAAACTGTTTCCGCTAGATGATCATGTGTTTAACGCGACAGCCATCGCCATTGGAGGCCCAACGGGCAATGAAGTGTACGTCGCAAGTGAACCCCTCTACTGGTCAAGATCCGAATCCGCGGTTTATGCGAGTTTTGACAACGGGGTAACCTGGCAAGACATTTACGACAGCACTCTTGGTTCACTTCGATGGAAAGGTATTGATGTAGATCATGCGACGGGGATTCTCTATGGTGTCACTGATGGCAACTCGGCTTTCTATGCCGAGAGAATCAAATAGCAATCGTCCTGGTGATACAAGCATGAACGCAATTGCTCTTTGAGTCGGGTCCTTGTGTCTTTGGTGTTGTGAACAATCTCAATTCCTGTTCGATACGTCGTCACTATGTCACCGAGGGAACAATGAAATCACATCTCGTCTTGTTCGCGATCGTGATCGTGGCAATGATCCTTCCGAATGCAGCGGCGGCCTCCGACAACAATCCAAAGGTGACAGCGTATCCCGTCATTCCGTCTCTGACAGCAAGCGACCTCTATTCGGTAACGGTGAACGGTCATGATATCTGGACTGAGAAATTCCGGACGAACATGGATATCAGCAAATTGCCGGATTGGTTTATAGAACCCTATACAAAGGTGCAACAGGAGATACATCAAGCCAGCTTTTCCTGTGATGGCGAAGTATCGATTTCCATCCGGGTTCCCAACGCCATTCGACACGTTTCAATACACCCGGCAAGCCGTGGGCTAACGAGTCAAATTGACGGGAATGTGGTGACCTTTTCGATTCCCGGCCCCGACAAGCTCTATCTTGAAGTTGACGACCTTCCCCCCCTCTGTGTTTTTGCTGATCCCATCGACCGTGAAAATATCACTTCGAATAGTCCGCACGTTCGCTACTTCGCCCCCGGGGTTCATCGGCCGGGATACATCACGCCAAAAGACAACGACACCATTTACATCGCAGCCGGAGCGGTTGTGTACGGAGGTATTCGGGCAAAAGGGGTGAAGAATCTCCGTGTCCTTGGCCGCGGCATTCTCGACGGAGGTTCTCAGTTCGAGCAGATGGTACTGGTTGAGAATTCTCAAGAAGTGCTCTTTGAAGGAATCATGATTCGAAACGGGGACGGGTGGACCAATACGCTTGTCAATTGTGATGGGGTAACGTATGACAACGTCAAGGTGCTCAGCTTTTGTCCCGCGGGAGATGGAATCGACCCTCTCAATTCACGACACGTTGTTATTTCACACTGCTTCCTGCGCTGCACCGACGATTGTATTGCCATAAAGGCGCCTGCGAACGATCAGGTCGTCAACGACATATCGGTTGTGGACAATACCATGATAGGTTTCGCCTTCAGTGACGGTGTCACCATTGGCTTTGAAACCAATGCTCCTTCCATTACCAATGTGACCGTGCGCAATTGTGATGTGATACTTGCGCGCGGGGGCAGCCGTGTTGAGGGCCACAGCGGCTTCAGTATTGTGTGCGACGGTCCGGCTGCCATTAGCAATATTCTGTACGACAACATTCGTGTTGAGAGATCCGAAATCAAGCTATTTGAACTCATTGTCACCGACGGCACCAAATACGGCATCGATCCACCCGGCCACATCAAGAACGTCACACTGAGAAATATCGCATGGGCTCATGAAGGTCCCATTATGCTCAAGGGCTTTGATGCGGGCCACAAGATTCAGAGGGTATCATTCGAGAACTGTACCGTAGCAGGCAAACCTCTCCGCGATCTCAAGACCACCGTGATGCACATCGGAACGTTTGTTGAAGATGTTGATGTGAAGTAGTGGTGGTCCGAGCTACAGATTCAACGAGTCAACCCGGATAGTATTGTGCCTTCGACGTGCGAAGCCATGAGCCCTGGATCATTCAAGTCATGAATACACTCCTCGTGTCGGTTCTCATGCTCTTCCCGATTTCCCTTGCGTATAGTGCCAGCCTGCCGGGCGACTCGTCGGCAGCTGCCAGGGTGACGGTCGTCAACCCGAGAACTGAATTGAGATCAAACCCCTTAGGNNACATTTGGATTGATCTACGCCGGCGAGTCCTTGATGTCGTTTCAACGGTACTCTTGGAAAGTGAGAATCTGGAATCAAAACGATCAGGTTAGTGACTGGAGTACGGCAACCTGGTTTGAAACCTCCATGATGCATGAATCTGATTGGACAGCGCGATGGATTACCGATCCCAATCCTCTTCCCGTCCGCGATGAAGATTTCTACAAGGAACACTCCGCCCCACTTATTCGGAAGGACATTGAGCTACACAAAGAGGTGGCTTCGGCCCGCCTGTATGTATCAGGGCTGGGCTACTATGAAGCTCGTCTCAATGGCGAGAAAATTGGTGATGCGATGCTCGATCCGGGTTGGACTCAATACNNGGTTTCATCCTTGGCAACGGCTGGTACAATCCGTTGCCGCTGAACATTTTCGGCTTCAACCTCCGGAATACGCTGACAATCGGTAAGCCTTGTGTCAAGGCCCAATTACGAATAGCATACAGCGATGGTAGTATAGAGACTCTAGTTACGGATTCTACCTGGAAAGCCTGCGATGGCCCCATCCTCAAAAACAATGTCTATTTGGGAGAGATGTATGACGCCAGGAGGGAAATTGCGAACTGGGACAAGCCCGGAAGCTCTGGCGATCGATGGAAACCCTGTTTGATGATCTCCGGGCCAACGGGGCAACTCTCTGCCCAAACCCAGCCCCAAATCAGGGTTACGCGTTCATTGAAGGCAAAACGCATTTACGAGCAGAAACCGGGGACTTTTGTCGTCGACTTCGGCCAAAACTTTGCAGGTACGGTCAGACTAAGAGTGAAAGGTCCGGCCGGAACAGTTGTTACGATCCGTTGTGGCGAGGATATACATGCCGACGGCTCATTGAATTACTTCACCAATCTGGTGGCGCAACTCAAGGATATCTGGAATGCTGACCCCGGAAAAGGTGCCCCGAGGCCTCCTGTCAGTACGATCACTTATGTCTTGAGTGGAAAAGGCGAGGAAGTGTATTCGCCGCGATTTACTTTTCACTCTTTCAGATATGTTGAACTCACTGGATTTCCCGGAGGACCCGATTTGTACTCGGTTGAAGGATTGCGGATGAATGCCGATCTGAAAGAGAGTGGAAGCTTTGAATGCTCAAACGACATGTTCAACAGAGTTCAGGAGATGGTGAAATGGACCTTCTTGAGCAACGTGTTCAGTATTCAGAGCGATTGCCCCGGACGCGAAAAGTTTGGCTATGGTGCCGATCTTGTCACAACCGCAGAGGCGTTTTGCTACAATTACGACATGAGTTCGTTTTACAGGAAGGTGATTCAGGATTTTGTTAATGATCGTCGACCCAATGGAGGAATGCCGGAGATTGCGCCGTCAATCGGCATTGCGATCGAAGGTATGGGCGACGGAACAGGATCTCCGGGCTGGCAGCTAGCATTTCCGTTTGGACTCAAAATCCTATACGACTATTACGGCGATAAGCAGATTGTAGAGAAATATTACGATGTCCTGAAGAAGCAGATTGAGTTCATGCACTCCGTATCTCCTCTCAATATTGTTGAACGGGAGATTGGCGATCACGAGAGTATTGACCCGAAGCCCACTTCCCTTTCAGCAACGGCATTCTATTACCATCATGTGAGGATCCTGTCTGAATTTGCACACCTTCTGCAAAGAACTGAAGATGCCCGGAAATATGATTCGCTGTCTGCTGAAATCAAGGATGCGTTTCTGCATGCATTTCTCAAACACGGTACCGGCGTTTTCGATTCCGGCACACAGGCCGCACAGCTCATCCCTCTCTATTATGGGCTAGTTCCCGATGGCGAAAGGACAGCTGCATTGAATCATCTGATGCTGGAGATCTACGGCCAGCACAAGGGGCATCTTTCAACGGGCATTTATGGCACCAAATTCCTGTTTGATGTGTTCCGCCGGGAAAACCGCAACGATGTATCGTACACTGTTGCCAATCAGCGCGATTTCCCCGGGTATGCAAATATGCTGGCACACGGCGCCACTACTCTCTACGAAAGCTGGAAATATCCTGATACAGTGAACTCACAGAATCATCCTATGTTTGGGTCCGTCTCAGAGTGGTTCTATAAGTCCATTCTTGGAATCAATGCTACGGCTCCCGGATTCACGCGGTTTGAGATCAAACCTCAACCTGCCGGCGACCTGACCTGGGCCAGAGGGTATTATGACGCTGTCGTGGGTAGAATATGTTCCGATTGGAGAATCACAGGCACACGTTTCTCTTTGCACGTCACTGTCCCTGGAAATAGCACGGCAGCCGTGTATATCCCGTGTCTTCCGGACAAACAAGTTCTGGAGAACGGAAAGCCTGCTTCGCAGACATCGGGATTGAAATTCAGAGAATACAAGGATCATTATGCTGTGTTTGACGCCCAATCCGGGAACTATGTCTTTGAGTCCATCTACCAACAATAAGAACGGCCTTTGATACTCTCTCTGGAAGGAACGTGTTATGAAATTGTTTCTGGTGGCTGCATTCCTGGTCTTCAGCCCGCTTCAAAGCCAGGCTCAACAAAGAAATGATATCCGGTTGATTGTGAGAGCCGATGATATGGCATCCTTCCATGATGCCAATGTAGCCTGTATCAAAACGTGCAAAGAGGGAATTGCCCGGAGTATTGAGATCATGGTTCCATGTGCATGGTTTCCCGAAGCGGTGCGATTGTTACATGAGAATCCCTCCATTGATGTCGGAATCCACCTGGTATTGACAAGTGAATGGGAAGGAATAAAGTGGCGGCCGCTTGCCGACGTTCCAAGCATTGTTGATAAGGACGGATATTTCCATGCACAGATTTGGGGTGGGAATAATCCTTCCGGCTCGAACTACTTGCTCAAGGCCAATTGGGCAATTGACGACGTTGAAAAGGAATTGCGCGCACAAATAGACCTGGCAATGAAGTACATCCCCCAGATATCCCACTTGAGTGCCCATATGGGTTTCAGCGAAATGGATCCCAGAGTGAGGGCACTCGTTGACAGATTAGCCCGTGAGTACAATCTACGCACCGAGAACATTGCCGGCATCAAGTACATGAAGGGTTGGGATGACAGCAAGACTATAAAGAGTAGAGTTGAGCAGTTCATTAGCGCGATAAGCACATTGACTCCGGGAACGTATTTGTTTGTCGAACACCCCGGAATGGATAATCCCGAAATGCGGTCGGCAATCTTTGGTGAAAACAACACCCTGGCTGCTGACAGACAGAATGTCACAGACATCTTCACAAGCGAAAAGGTGAAGCGAGCTTTGCTTGACAGAGGGGTAAGACTGATGAGCTACGCCGATCTGTTCAAGGAGAAATAGGACCCTGGGCGGCGACTAGACCAAATTCGATCGATGATCGGATACGGGGAGGTATGGATATAGGCCGCGGATTTCGCAGCAGGGGAGTGACCGGAGAAGAAACTCTCCTTGCTCTATTATTGCACTATTCAGATTGTCAGGTCTTTCAATGCGTTTTCGATTTCCTTGCGCATCTCCCGCCAGGTCACACGCCAGAGCACGGTCGGGGTGCGCTCTTTCTCAGCATCGTCAAAGTAACCCAGCGCGTACACGACTGGACCGATGTCTCTGACGCCAAATTTGTTCTGATACATTTGAAGCATGGATCCAAGCGATGCATGCTTTTTCATTAATGCATAGATATCAATGAAATCCTTCTTAGAACCACGTTGCGTTACAGCCGACAGCTTCATGCAGGCCAAGTCGTCCATTGAAGCCATATTGCAGCTGCCGAGAGCGAACCGTACCAGCGGATGGAGCAGAGAATAGCGGTATTCAAAGAACGAAATGTGGGTTCCGTGGGCTTGTGCATGAATTGTGCCTTTGTCAATACGAATGGCCGTCAGGCCTATTCCCGCCTCTCGAATTCTCTCGACCCATGCTAACGGATCGCCGAGGCGCAGTGGATAGAACCAATCAAGATCCACGGATTTGCGGTGTCCGAGATAGACTGCTAACGCAGTTCCACCCCCCAGGTAAAAACCTTCTCGAGCAAGAAATGGACCGAGACGCATGAGCAGCGAGCGCTGCCGGGTCGAGAGCCCAGCTGTGTGAACTGTTATCGATGGAGTCGGTCTGCCCATGGATTTGATCGGTTGTTCGCAATCCAACGTTCTACAAGGAGGTTTGGCAGGCCGATCGTTAACTGCCAGAAGCGAAGTTTTCTTGGCTCGAGACCGGCCCCAGAATGTCTTAGAAACCAAGCTCGTAAGTTCTCTTTACCAAAAATGGTCTGCAACCAGCTCACGGAATCCCAACCTCCCAATTCCAGGATCTTCCGTGCTATAAGATCGGCATCCGTGGGCCATGAAATGGTCCCTCGAGGATACTCCCAAAAGAGTTCCCGTACATGCTTTGGCAGCTTCGGCTTTCGTGATGTGTGCCGGGCGTCGGGAGAGATCGCTTTTGCCTTCCACGGGGGAAACGTCGGCGGATTGCCTGGGTGGCGGGTTGTCGGAGGTTCTGTCGCCCTTACTTCTAGCCCTTTCGGGTATCCCAGAAGATCGTCCATGTGGCGGTCAAGCACATGAGCCAGGTTCTCAAGGAGCGCGACTTTGGGGAGATACAAGCCCTTCTCTATGCGATGAATGGTCCACCTGGAAGTATTTGCCTTCTCAGCAAGTGTTTCCTGAGTCAGCCCCGCTCTCTTGCGTTCCGCTTGGAGGCGTGCTCCTACGACCTTGCTCGTGAGTTTCATCCGGCGCTCACCCTCCTCCTTTCGAATTTCAGGCATGGAACTGCAGGCCCATCATCTTTTTGACATGTCAGAATGTAGCATAATTGCAACATCCTGTCAAGAAGGCGGCGACCCTGGGGTAGCTCCATGCCCCCCGCTTCAAAACACCCGACCCGTTTTTTCGAGCGCCAAATATCTCTTGACTGCTTCCAGGAAATAGTAGTCGGCAAAGATGGCCGGTTTATCTGTGTTCTGATTCCCGGGTTGAGTCAGGTATTGGGTCGAGTGCAGAAGGAGAGCATTCGTCTTCTCCCTTTCTGCGAGATAGTCTTTCGAACAGAGGGCTGCAAGCATTGCAGTTGCCTTCTCACGGTATTTTCCTTTTTGAGCCTGATCTTTCACATAGGTGCTTAGTTCGAAAAGAGCAGAAGAGACAATAGCTGTGGCTGAAGCATCTTTGACATGTTTGAATTCAGGCTTTGAATCAAAATCCCACGCAGAAACATCGTCCGGGGTTAGTCTCTTGATGAAATAGTCCGCCAGTGCGCACGCCTTCTCAAGAAAGCTTTCATCCCGCGTGTATCTGTAGCAGACGGTCATGCCGTACGTGAACCAGGCATGGCCGCGTGTCCAGGTGGACTTTTCGTCTTGCCCCTGCAATTGGCCTTTGTTGAATATTTCTCCGGAATCCTTCTTATAACGGACTACATGATATGTGCCTCCATCCGGGCGAACAAAATCACGATATGTCTTGTTCGCATGTTGTATGGCATGGTCTTTAAGGGACTGTGGGGCACCATTCTCCGCGCCCCAGAACAAGAGCTCCAGATTCATCATGATGTCAACAACTACCGGATACAGAGTTGTATCCTGGCTGAAGGGGGCCTCATCCCAGTAGCAACGCAGCATCCCCACTTTCGGGCTGTATCTTCTGTCGAGTGTCAGAGCGGCCTGTACCAGGATATCTCTATATGCTCGAGCCTCATTCTGAGAAACGTTCTTAAGCCCATTGCCAAAACTACAGCAAAACATGAAACCCAGGTCGTGTGTATTAGTATTTCTCTTTTCCTTCTCAAGTCCGGCAGTCCATGTTCTTGCCCATTCTCTGAACTCATTTCTCCCGCTGAGTTCATAGGCGAGCCAGAGACATCCGGGATAGAATCCACTGGTCCATCCACCAGAATTAAAATAGCTCCATTGAAGATCATGAGGAGCATAAGAGGGAAATCGCGTGCTGTCTCTTACCTCGATCACACTTGATTCAAGATGCTTGAATGAAACCCTTAATGCATTCTGAACCAGCGAGTCCGGGAGTTGCTGGCACCTGGATTGCTGAAGGACACTTAGAGCCAGGAACAAGAGAGCAAATGCTATTACCTTGAGATCATGAAGTCTCATGATCCGTGTGTTGATGAAGCATATGGACATATAGTACCTGGGTGCGATAGGAGAGGTCATTTCAAATGAGGAGACTCGGCTGAGGCAAGGACAACCGCACGAAGTGCCAAAACCCCTTGAGGTATGAACTTCTTCGTTCAGACCGAATCTATCGCTTTTCAGGTATAATGACAATACCAAGCCGCCAATTGAAAAGGATCTGAGGAGCCTATGCCACTCAAACCGGATGTTCGGAAGGCTATTTTCAATAAACTCAAGGCATCGCTCGACAAACAGTGCCCGCCGATGGTCTGCATCAAAAACACAGCCAATTGTTGTGAGATTATAGGAAATACTCCTGTTCCGTACGGAAGCACCAAGAAGATCGTGCCGGGGATGTATTTTGCCAGTGCGGTTGCGAGAAAGGATATGGTCAGCTTCCATTTCATGCCCATCTACTACCACCGGGAGGATTTTATCGACGTTGCACCGACCGTACTCAAGAGTCTGAAAGGGAAAGCCTGTTTCAATTTCAAGAAAGTCGAGCAACTAGACGAGAACGAACTGGATGCAATGCTGAAGAAAGGGGCAAAAGCCTGGAAGAAATATGGATACATGAAGTGAGAAGCCCCTTCGACGAACCAGACTCCCCCCGTGCACCGTCCACAAGGAAAGTATGAACGTCAGGGGCGGAACGTTAGAAGCCTTCCTGGGGTTAATGCTGCATCACCAGGCGCAGGGATTCGAAATCGCCTATTCTGGCGAAAAAACTTGATTTTTCGTCTTTCTGCCCTCCCTATTCCACCATAATTCATAGTTTCATTTGAAGTCCCTCCCTCTCCTTCAACGGCCCGTTTAAATCCGGGCCGCGCCTCAGAACCATCCCTATCGCGCCCATTCGCGGGAATACCCCTCCGAGTCGCGCATCGGACGATCCAGACCAACGCTACCCCAATCATTTCATCGTGACGAACCCGTCATAACGTACGAGACTGGATGAACCCGAGCCGGTTCCTTGTTGTCTCCGATTTTCACATGACGAGTGGAAAAAACCACTCTTCGGGCGTCTGGTCTCCGACCGAGGATTTCTTTTGGGACAATGAGTTCAGAGATTTCCTCACCCACTATTCCGCTGCCGGCTCAACGACACTCATCATAAACGGCGATCTCTTCGATTTCCTCAAAGTGCTCGTGTTCCCGACTCCCGAGGAAATGAAATCCTATGGGATCTCGGCAGACGACATCAACCTCACGTATGGGTTGCGGTGCTCCGAAGTGACTGGCACGTTCCAGATTGACAAGATTGTCGACGGTCACCTGGTATTCTTCCGTGCACTCGTAGATTTCATGGTCGCGGGGAACTCCGTCGTCGTCCTGAAGGGCAATCACGACATTCAGCTTTACTGGGAAGCTGTCCGCGAGCGAGTGTACACCCGCCTGGAGGGTCTTCTCCCGCCAGCAAAGGCCATGATCGTGAGGGAGAGGCTTTCCTTCCTCCCCTGGTGCTATTACGTCCCCGGACTGTTGTTTGTGGAACATGGCAATCAGTACGAATACACCACGTCGTTCAGGAACTTCCTGAATCCGGAGCTTCCGATCGATTACCCGGGGACGGGGAAACAGATTGAGCTCGACCTCTCAGGGTTTCTTGTGCGCTACGTACTGAACCGGCTGAAGCCGATCGATCCCCTGTCCGACAGCATACGGCCGCAGTCGAAGTATTTCCAGATGTTCTGGAATGCCCACCCCTTCCTGTTCGTCACAACGATCGGGACAACTCTTCGGTACATCCTCAAGGCATTTACGAAGGCACGGGAACTCACGGCCGGATCGGCCGGTGCGAAGTATCGGCGCATCGTCGACGAGAACTCCAGTCTGATAAGCAAAGAGGCAATGCGATTCTCCGGAGGAAACGGAGGGGGGGCCGTGCTGCTCGAAAACAAATTTCGCCTCTTTGATGCGCGGAAGGCGGAACCCGTCTTGACCTCAGGGGCATGGCGGTTCCTCTGGACTGAAGCGCGTACGCCACTCGCAGCCCTCCTTGCGGTACTTCCCCTGTACGCACTTTCATTCATTCCCAACTTCAACGGGTGGGCGGATGAGGCAATCAGCGCATGGGATGCATCGTTCTGGAAATCTGCACTCCTGGCCCTTATCGCACTCAAGGTGCCGCAAATGGCTGCCGTCGTGCTTCTCGGGATCCTGTTGATCCTCATATACGGAAGGATCCGGAAAAAGCACCGGGGCGCACCGACAGGAAACCTTGACATCACGCTAAAAGTGCGTGCGGACGCCAGTTTCATCGCGCAACAG
Source organism: Ignavibacteriota bacterium (assembly GCA_003152875.1). Lineage (GTDB taxonomy): Bacteria > Bacteroidota > Ignavibacteria > UBA10030 > UBA6906 > Fen-1262. The sequence goes on from PMBF01000119.1 coordinate 30,854, forward strand.
CTCGGCGTAAGGTTCGTGACCTTTGGACACACGCATTATGCCGACGTGTTCCGTTGCTCCGACCAATCCTGGTATTTCAACACTGGAACCTGGATGACGATCTTTTCGCCGGAGGAGCAGATTTACCGCGACGCGCACCAGTTTACTTTCTTGAAGGTTGAAAACGGAGACGCCGAACTGCTCCGCTGGAACCCCGACCGAAAGGCGCCGCAGCCGGTCCGCGTTGTGGACACGGAGCCTGCGCCGACCAACGTGGAAGACGGCATATTCAAAGTCTTGCTCGGCGTGTTCGGCCGCGGGTAGCAAGGATGTTCTTTGCCATTTCGACTGGAGAGAAACACATGAGAGGTGCTCTGTGGGTTCTCCTGAGCCTTTTCGCCGCCGGTTGCAGCAATTTCAAGGACATCGGGAGCGACCTGGGCACCGGCCTTGGCCAGGGAATCAAGAGCAATGCTGATACCATCGGGATGAACCTCGGTGCAGGCGTCGTGCGGGGCGCACGGGATACGCTGACGAGTGGTGAGACAAAAAGACGGCTGGACTCGCTTCTGGAGGTCCTCGGGGCGAGCCTCGCCCGCCTGACAGCAGCAACCCGCGACACCCTCTTTGGAGAGTATACACGGGCCTGGCTCGACAGGGTGAAGACCGATCTCATCGGCGCGGACACGAGAGCCCAGCTGGGAAGCCTGCGCGATGAACTCCTGGGCGCGAGAACCAGTTCCTTCCTTGCCGATTCAGTCCGGAAGGCGGTCGCGGGGATCCGGGACGAGCTTCTCGGGGCCGCGACGCAGTCTGCACTGGATTCGCTTGTGGACAAAACGCTTGCCACGCTTTCCCAGGGCTACCGCGATAAGATGCAGCCCCTCGTCCGTGACGAGGAAAGCTTCGTCAGGAGAAATATCACAGCCATTCTCTGGGTTGCCGGCGGCATTACGGCGGGCATCATCGCCCTCACGACACTCCTGGCTGTGCGCCGGAAGAGAGAGCGACGAATTCTCGACCTGCTCACATATCAAATCCACCAGATTCCCGACCAGCGGGCCTATGACGAGCTCACCACGAGAATCAGGCAGAAGGCCCAGGAAGAAGGCGTGGAGCCCCGGCTTCGCGAGATTCTCGGTGAACGGGGGATCCTGGGCCGGGAAAGCTGGACCGGGCCGCCGTCTCCGGCACGCTAACGAAGATCCCANNACGATCTCGAAACAATTCTGCGCACAGGGACAGCCCCCGATCTTGAGCAGCTCAACGGCTACATCTACTGCGGCTGGAATCATGAGTGGATAGGGAACCTCTCGGGAAAGAAATTCAAAAAGGGTTTCCTGAAGAAGGATGGGAGCAATTTCGGGTACAATGAAATCGTCATCCAGGANNTCTCCGGCACGCTAACGAAGATCCCAACCACTGACAGCCACAAGGAAAACCTCATGCCTTCTCAACTCTGGACATACGAGAGCCTCGCGCAGGCAAGCAGCGACGATCTCGAAACAATTCTGCGCACA
>PMBF01000119.1:32441-85188 GCA_003152875.1 Ignavibacteriota bacterium
TCGCAGCTCGGCTATTTCCGGACAGCTTACGTGCGCAATGAACCGCCGATGAATATCGCCCGGCTGTACCAGCAGCTCGGTTTCTTCGATTACGACATCCCACACATCCACAAATGGTACCTGAGCTTCTTCAGGGTCATACGCGACTTTGTGGTGTTGCCGAACCCGGGAGACAATTCCCTGTTGTTGTGCAAGGCCTACCTCCGCATCTTTCCGTTCCTGAATATTTTCTACTGCTATTTTCAGCTCGGGCGCAGGGAGCCAATCAAATACCTTCCATGGTAGCACCGACACCGGGCCCCACCAACTGAAGCGGAGACGACGCCGTGCCAACAACAAAGGCCAAGACGCTGCAAGTGTACCTTTCGACGCTTCTCGGGTTACACCTGACAATGCTTCTTCTCTGTGTGGCATGTATGCTCTTCCGCCCCGGACCTGCCGGATTCGCGGTCGCGGCAGCCTTCACGGCAACCTGCGTGGTGATCTGCGGACGGATGCTCCTGTACTGGTATGCGTTGGCAGACCTGCAAAAGTCCACGCTCCTGGTGAGACTGCTCTCCTGGGGCTCAATCCTTGCTTTCCTTTCCTCGGCCTGTTTCATCGCCGGATGGAGGACGAACGGTGTTGTCTCGATAGCGGGCATTTCTCTTCCGATGAGTTTACTGTTCACAAAAGTCGCCGCCGTCAGCCTTCTCGACGCCGTCCTGACGATTATCCTCCTGAACCGCGCGGAAAGAGAGTGGCTTGGCCTCTCGTATTTCTCTCCGTTACAGTACAGGACTCTCCGGGCCCTCGCAGAGGTCATCATTTACGGAGAGCACGAGATTATCACCGGGCATGACGTCGCACACAATGTGGATACCTACTTCAAGAGTTTTGAGGCGAAATCGAAATGGACGATGGCGTGGGTGGTCACAGCCCTGTATTTTTTCCCCCTCCTGTCCCTCAAGCCGCCTCTCCCGTATATCGCCTCAGGGAAAAGGCGCGATTTCCTGAAGAGAAGATTCTACCGGGATGTCGAGACCCGGCGGATCCCGGATTTCTGGAGAGTCCTTGTCCAGGGGTTGATCAGGATCGCCAAGCAAATGTGCTACATAGGGTACTACAACGACGCACGGACGTTCGCCTCCGTGGGGTATGTCCCCTTTTCGGCCCGGAAGGACGCGGCCGAGCGATTACGAGCGACGAAGGCAAGGCTTCCGCGGCCTCTGTCAGTGAAATCCGAAGCGGACGTCCGGACTGATACCCTCGAGGGAGACGTCGTCATTATCGGCTCGGGCGCCGGGGCGGCCATCCTGGCCCGCGGGTTGGCCGAGAAAGGCCGGAAGGTCTTGATGATTGAACGTGGCAATCATGAGCGGCCCGAAACGTTCACGTCAAATGAGATGGAGATGGTGTCCAGGCTGTTTCAGGATGGGGCGCTCCAGGCAGCGAGGGACTTCAGGTTCACTGTTTTTCAGGGAAGCTGCGTAGGAGGATCGACAGTCGTCAACAACGCGGTCTGTTTCAAGATGCCCGAGCAGGTTCTTGACCGGTGGAATGATCCGAATGGACTCAATGTAGGCTTGGACAAGCGGGAAGTCATGGCTTCGATGGACCGTGTCTGGCAGATGATCGGTGTCGAGCATATGAGCGAAAAGACGGTGCGGCTGAATCCCGGGGGGACGAAGTTCGTGGAAGGGTGCAGGAAGCTCGGGTATGGCACCGTGCCGACGGTCGTGGACTCCGTCAACGCTAACATTTCCGCTTGCGCCGGGTGCGGATACTGCAACATCGGCTGCGCCTATGACCGGAAGCTCTCGATGCTTGTCACGATTCTTCCCGGGATCCAAGCAGAGTATGGAGCAGATGCTCTGGAGATTGTTGCGGGATGCGAAGCCGTGAAGCTCGTGAGAAGCGGACGGCGGATACGTTCGGTGGAGTGCGAGTTCAGGAGCGGACGCCGGATTTCAGTGCGGGGGAAAACGTTCGTTGTTGCCGCGGGGGCCATTTCCTCGAGCGTATTGCTCCTGAAATCAAAACTGGGGATCCGGAACGCCGGGTTAAATCTCTCGTTCAATATCGGCTCCCAGATAACGGCAGCATTCCCGCAGAAAATCGACTCCTATGACGGACTCCAGATATCTCATTTCCTGAAGATCTCGCCGGACACGGGTTTCGTCATGGAATCGTGGTTCAACCCACCCATGTTCCAGTCAACGGCGATGCCCGGCTGGTTCGAGGATCATTACAGGAACATGAAAAGATACGACCGGCTTGCCTGTGTTGGGATACTCGCGGGCTCCGAGTCAAACGCCCGGGCGAGAATCGGGGGGCTTCTGGGCAGGGAGATCGACTACACTCCCACGAACAAGGATTTCCAGACCCTGTTGACTGGGCTTGAACTCTCGGGCGAGATCATGCTTGCCGCCGGTGCGGAATCGGTCATGCCAAACACCTTCAAGTACTATGAATTCAGGGACGTCAAAGAGCTGGGAAAGCTCAAGCAACTCATCTCGGATCCAAGCGAAATCACGCTCGGCACCGGACATCCGCAGGGAGGAAACGTCATCGGCTCCAGGAGCGAGGATGGAGTTGTCAATCCGGAGTTCCGGGTGTTCGATTACGACAACCTCTTCGTCACCGACGCAAGCGTTTTTCCGACGAGTCTCGGAGTCAATCCCCAGCTCACGGTCATGGGACTGGCGGATTATGCGGTGCGATTTGTCCACGAGAACAGCATATAGGAAGCCCTACATATTTTCGATGGCCCTGTAATATCAGATTGAACAGGGGCGCGTGATTGAAGACCCGGAACGGAGTTACTGATGTAACTTCATCCTGGCCCGCTGAGGTGATGTGTTCGGTCGCGAGATTCGCCTCAAGGGATTGCGAGGTAAGGCTGTACAGTACACGCGTCGCTCAACACGCCAACGATGGCCGCCAGCGGAGGCAGTCTTTTCCTGCAGCTTTCGTTCGAAGTGCCAAGGCCTCAGGTTCGGGACAGAAGTTCGCTGAATCTTTCGGTAGTGCTCGACCGCAGCGGTTCCATGGCCGAAAGGAGCCATGGAATTCGAGGAGGGGGGGTCAGGTCCGGCACGATCAGAGCCTTTTTCCGCGCATCTGCGCTATTCGTCGAATCCAGGCGATGTGGATAGGGATCGCAACATGCGGGCGCAGGCGAAAGCAGACATTGCCGTATCTACGAGAGCAGTGGAACATGCTGCCAGGGCAATCGATGAGGGGAAGATGGAGGAGGCACACCGCATCCTTGGGGCGGCAAAGGCATCGCTGGAGGCTTCGCCGGCAGCCCCCGCCGCGGGTTCGGCCGGGACAGCAGTCAAAGACCAGGCAGCAAGACTGGACCAGTACCGCTCGATGATCGGGAAGGAGACCGACCGAAGGAGGGCGAAGAAGTCCATACAATACGAGAATTACCAGACCCAGAATCAGAAGTGAACAGAGCCGAGCTGAAAACGCCCGCAGAGGGCGTTTTCAGCTCCAGCAAAGCCGTGCACTTGCGTTAAGCAGACGGTTACTGGAATTGAAAAAACAATGGAGCGGTTTGCGCGCGTTACTCAGTGTTGCCATGCGCTTGCCGAACTCCATCCAATCTTTCCGGAGGTTGTCCCAGCCGCTGACGTCTTTTGTCACCCAGAGGGTTGACATCTCCTTGCCGTCGCGCTTCAGAAGATACTTTGTTCCTAACCTCAAAAGTCCGTCGATCGACTCCGCACGAAATCCGCAAGGTAGAGTATCTGCTGCCTGCTCAACGTCCAGCCGTATGAGGGCATCAGCGGTGATTTGTTGACGCTCCTGCCGCCTCCACTGATGGTCTGGATGATCTGGCCGTCGCTCAGCCTCTTCATGGAGGCGGAATCCGAGAAATCACGGGGCCTGGGATCGAGATTGAACGCGTTGAAGCCATCTCCTTTTCCCTCCTGTCCGTGACAAACGGCGCAGTATTTGCCATAGAGAAACGCTCCCTGCCTCTCCTCGTAGGATGATGTTTTCCCGGGTAGTGCGACCGCAGGCTGGATCGTAGAGTCAGGAACTCGAACGCTCTGCCTGGTCTCTTCTTCCGGTTGTGGTCGAGTTCCCTTGCAGCCGACGACGAACAGGGCGCAGAGGATGCAGACGAAGAAGAGGGATCTCATATCAACCGGGCCTCGAGGATCGTTATTCATTTCAGCGTCATCAGATATGCCGTAATGGCCTCCGCTTCCGCGTCGGGTAGGTTGTTGTTCGGCTCAATGGTTCCCGGTTTGAGCGATTGCGGATTCTTGAGCCAGTGGAAAATCCATCCCCTCTTCAGCCGTGTGCCGGCCTTGTCCAACGGCGGTCCGACATATCCCCCCTTTGTGCCGATTTGATGGCAGCCCTGGCATCCGTACCGCTCAAAATACAGCCCTCGCCCGTTCGCAATAGTAACGGGATCAGACGGCACGTCCCGGTCGAGGCTGTCCGCAATGAACGATGTTTCCATAAAGTCCACGAGAGTCTTGATTTCCGGCCCCTGCAAGAACAGGTTCGGCATTCGTTCTGTAAGGACCGGGCGCAACGAATACGGGATCTTGAAGTAACCTTCAATCCAGCTACGCTGCGCCTGGCTCGCTTCGAGCGAAAGGTCAGTCGCGACCAGCCTGCCACGCCCGTTCATGACATGGCAGCCAAAGCAGGCGAGATCATCGACCAGCTTTCCGAAACCTCCCTGTGGCACAAAAGCGGCTGAGGGAGCCGGACGCACGAGGAGTTCATCAGGGATCTTTTCGTCGTCGTTTCCCAGGAGCGCGACAGCGATCGCTGTTGCCTGTTCGTCCGAAAACCCGAATTTCGGCATCTTCATCGAACTGGAAAACTCCCGTGGCTGCAGGAGCTTTGTGGTCAAATATGAAGGGAGCGTCTGATCAATCTTCGACTTCCCGAAATCGATTTCATAGAGTTTTTTGCCGCCTATGGAAGTCAGTTCCGGAGCCATCACTTCCGCCCTGCCAATCCCTCCGAGCTCATGGCAGCCGCCGCAGCTGTATTTGTTGAAGAGCGCGCGCCCTTTTTCAAAGAAACCGGGATCCGGGGTGTGAGCAGGAGGCTGTTCCATGTCATAGTCGACAAACTCACTCTGCATGTATGCCACGATGCCCAGGAGTTCGTCCTCGCTGAACCGGTAGCGGGGCATCGGTACGCCGGGCTGGAAGCGTTTCGGATTCTTGATGTAGTTATAGAGCCACCTGGGGTCGGCCTTGCTCGCGATCTTGCCGAGATCGGTGGCGACATACCCCCCCTTGCCGTTGATGGGGTGGCAGCTGATGCAGCGAGCTTCCCGGAACCGCGTCGACCCGAGCTCGACCAGCTTCGCTTTCGCCGCCTCCGTCGCCGAGGCAAGGCGGGCAGGAATCGGATCGAGAGGAGCCGGGAACTCCTTGAACGACAACAGAAAGTCCGCCAGTGTGTTGGTTTCGTCATTGGAGAGCATGAAATCCGGCATTCTTGTTTTGGGAGCATAGCCGGCGGGGTTCTTCAGCCAGTTCACGAGCCAGGCACGGTTCACTTTCGATCCGACACCGTTCAGAACCGGCACCCACTGTTTCACGTAACCCTCGATCTTGTGGCACCCGAGACAGTTCGACTCACGAATGAGCTTGCGGCCCAGATTGAGAACGGGGGCTCCGGGGACTTCCTGTTCCTTGTGGCATTTTGCACAGGAGGCCTCCATGAACGCACGCGGAAGGATCGGCCGGTCCCAGTACTTCCCTTTCCCAATCGACTCCATGTATTCCGTGGCGGCCCCCTGGCCCTCATGACATATTGTGCAGCCGAATTCTTCGGTGTCGTGGAACATTTGCGGGTGTGTCCGGTAGGGCTCCGGGGCATTCTTCAGAGCGGGTTCCTTCAGCCCGACGTGGCATGTTACGCATCGATCGACCCGGTCGAGCTTCTCCACCCAGATCTGACGGATCCCAATCTCAACGGGCTTCACACGCTGGGGGAGGTCCGCAGTGAGTGTGTTATACTTCACTTGATAGCGCTTCCATTCCCGCAAGAAGTCCTTCAACGGCGAAACGGCCAGAACAATCAGGAACAGCACGGCGACGGCTGCGAAGACTTTCCTGAGAGTGTTCATCAGTAGATCTCCTTCCAGGGCCACGTCCAGCTCCACTCCGGTCCGCGGAAGAGTATCCCGATAGCCGTCAGCACGAGGACGATGATGACGAACCAGGTCATGATCCACCAGGTAAGCGGCCGTCTACCGAGCCACGCGATGACTCCCGTCTCCCTTCGCAGGAAGTAAGGAAGGAGCATGCATCCCAGAACGAAAACGGTAGGCACCAGCATTGCGTAGACCTTATAGGCCAGAAGCACGATCGCGAGCACGGACGCCCCACCCACCAGAGCGAGGAGCGTCACGCGCCGATTTTCTTTCCAGAGTCCCTCGAGCTTCACATTCACCTGAAAATATGGTATTGCGACCAGGGCGAGGACCACGAGCGTGGGCAGAACTACCCCTGCGACGACCGGGGGAAAATAGTGGAGAAGCTCCTGAAGTCCCAGAAAGTACCAGGGCGCCTTGGCCGGGTTGGGTGTATGGCCTGGATTTGCCACCCATTCCAGAGGAGCATTGAACACGAGGGAGAGGGTTGCGAGCACGATGACCATGACCATGAACGCTATCGCCTCGCGCACGACGAGATGCGGGACGGTCATCACCATCTCTTCGTCGCTCTTTTTGACGCGCGCAGCTGTCCGCCCTTTGATGAACGCAAGACGCCGGGGCACCTTTTTCGCGTCCGAATTCTTCTCAAGCCTGAAGTCAGCCGTCATTGTTTTCCCACCTGCAGTCAATAGTATCGAGGTTATCGAGAACGGCTACACCCCGCCATCTTTTCTGACGCGCCAGAAGTGGATGCCCATGAAGAGTACAGCGGAAACGGGCAAAATGAAGCAGTGGAGGACATAGAATCTCACCAGGGCATTCTCGCCGACTGCATGCCCGCCGAGCAGGACAAACGAAATGTTCTCGCCGATGCCGAAGGGAACTGCCCGCACCATATTCGTGCCGACTGAAATACCCCAATATGCAAGCTGGTCCCAGGGCAGCAGATAGCCGGTGTAGCTCAGGAGAATGCTAATGACAAACAGCACCACTCCCACCACCCAGTTGAACTCCTTCGGCGGACGATACGAGCCGGTATAGAACACACGCATCATATGAAGGAAGACGATCGCCACCATGGCGTGTGCGCCCCAACGGTGCATGTTGCGGAGGAATTGCCCTGAAGAGACGACAAACTGAAGGTCTTTCATGTCATTGTAGGCCTGCTGGACCGAAGGTCGGTAATACAGCATCAAGAGCGCCCCCGTAAGAACCAGGACGATGAAGAGCCCGGCGGACAGACCTCCGAGGCCCCAGGTGTACGTATACTTGATCGAGCGCTTTCGCACCTTTGTGGGGTGAAGGTGCAGGAAGAAATTGTAGAACACCGCCTCCGCACGAGTCCGGTTCGACAGTGGGAGGCCATGCCGGAAGATGGACCGCCATACCTGTGACCGTGTCAGTTCCTTCAGAAATGCTCTCATGGCCTTCTCCGCGGATATGACTGTCTGGGGAACAGCGTGCGCGGCACCTCAGACCTTCAGCACGGTTTCTTCACCAACGACGACTGACCTGTCAACAACCAGTTGTCCCAAATCATCAAGCGACATCGAGAATCTTTGCAGAGGACGCGGAGCGGGACCGTCGATCACCCGGCCTTCCCGGTCAAATTTACTCCCGTGACAGGGACAGGCAACAATGCCGTCATCTGCTTTCCAGTTCGCGATGCAGCCGAGATGCGTACAGACGGCGGAGAGTGCGTAGAAATATCCCTCCTTCGCCCGGACGATGAACACCTTATGATCCTTGTCGAGTGTCACGCTCCCGGGAGGGAAGGTTTCGGGGGAGCCGATCTTGAATCGCATCGGCGCTTCCTTCACGACATTCGGAGAGAGATATTCACCGCTGAGAACTATACTGCCCGCCGCGGTGACGCCGATGGCTCCGAGGCCGATCAATTCGAGGAAGTGTCGCCTGGAGAATGAGGATTTCAACTCGTGGGAGTCATCCATGTCGTGAGTCCTGGAAGAAATGACTACTCGATCGCGGGTTTGACGGAAACAGTATATCCCTCCATGGTGATGCAGCCGACAGGGCATCGCAGAGCACACAAGCCGCACCGGATGCACAGAGCCTCGTCCTTGATCATCACGGCGCCGATTGCCGAGGCGGTCTCCCCGGCGATCACGACATCGAACTGGCCTGCGATCTCTGCTGCAAGCGTTTCATCTGCCTCGATCCGGTCAAGTGCGACCAGATCGATGCAGGTTTCCGGACAGATGTCCACACACCCCCCGCACAGAATGCATTCGCTGCCGGTCTCTTCGCCTCCCTCATTGAAGACGGTGTTTTCCCAGCAGTGCAGGCAGCGGGACGATTCGAGCCGGGCCTGGTCCTCCGTATACCCCAGCTCGATTTGTGCCAGTCCGATCCTGCGCTCGATCGGCAATGCAGGCACGGGAACGTGGGCAAGGCGTTCATATCCCCACGCACGCTTGTATGACCGGGTGTCGGCGACAATAATCTCCACATCCCCGTTGCCGACTGTGACATCCCCCCGGGGTCGCCGCTCGCCGGAGAGATAGGCATGGATGGACTGTGCCGCATTCTTGCCGTTTGCGATCGCGTCTATCGCATTGCGCGGTCCGAACGAGACATCGCCGCCGGCAAAAATGCCCGGTGCGCTTGTTGCGAGCGTCTGCGGATCGACTTTGATGGTGTTCCGCGCAGTCAATTCGAGGCCGTCTTCCGGGCGGACCCACGTGAGATCTGACATCTGACCGATGGCCATGATGACCGTATCGGCGTCTATCGTTTCTTCCGTGTTGGGGGCGAATTGAGGGTTAAACCGGCCCGCACTGTCGAAGACCGAAGTGCATTGGACAGTTTCGAGGCCGACAACCTTGCCGTCCCGGGCGACGATCCTTCCGGGTCCCCTCCGTGTATGGATTTGCACACGTTCCTCAAGCGCATCATGAACTTCTTCCCTGGAGGCGGGCATCTCACTCCAGTCTTCAAGGCAGACCATGTGGACTTCTTTTGCCCCGAACCGGACTGCGGATCGGGCAACATCCAGGGCCTCGGTCACATCCGTCACATGCTTTGCTTCAGCCTTTTCCAGCCTGGCAGCCGTACGGGCGGTATCTATGGCGACATTGCCGCCCCCGATCACGATCACCCTGCTCCCCAGTTCGACGCGATAGCCGAGATTGACATTCAGCAGGAAATCGACCGCGCGGAGGACCCCATCATGTTGTACCCCTTCGATCTGGAGGTCACGGCTCCTGTGTGCGCCGATGGCGACAAAGACAGCCCTGTAGCCTTCCTCCTTCAGGTCCGTGAGGGTAAAATCCCTCCCGATGGCAACATTCGGCCTGAGTTCCACCCCGAGGCTCAAGATGGCGTTGATCTCGAGACGAATCAACTCCCTTGGAAGACGGTATTCCGGTATGCCCAGCCGGAGCATGCCGCCAGCGACAGACTGCGCTTCGAAGACCGTCACCTCGTAGCCGAGCAGTGCGAGGTCGTGGGCGCACGAAAGTCCGGCCGGGCCGCCTCCGACGACGGCAACTTTGAGGCCGTTTTTCGTGACCGACGTACCGAAGACCTCCCTCAGTTTTTCGAGATCGACCATGCTCTCGACACCGAATCGTTCGCATACGAACCGCTTCAGCGCGCGGATCCCGATCGGAGAATCCAGCGACCCGCGACGGCACGCTGGTTCACAGGGTGCGGCACAGATGCGTCCGCAGATCGAGGCAAAGGGGTTCGGACGGCGGGCGACACGATACGCTTCCTGATAGCGTCCCTCTTCGACCAGCGCAACGTAGCGGCCCGCCTCCGTGTGCACCGGACAGGCGCTCATACAGGGGAAGTTGGCGTCAAGCCATTGGCGGTCGACGAATCGTATCTGCTCGGCCATCTGGGCAAGATCCGTTCTTACTTGTGGATCTCGAAATCCACGGTCACGCTCCCCTTTTCAGGAACTTCGACCGCGACATCCTGACCCTTGAGTTTTTCGTGCCAGATCTTCAGCGCGTATTTCCCCGCCGGCACGTCCTTTATCGTGTAGCTCCCGTCCTTCCCGCTGACGGCGTAGTATGGCGTCTCGACGACTACAACATGACCCTCCATCTCGGGGTGGACGTTGCACAGCAACGTCGAGGAGCATCCGGGCTCTTTGAACGTGTAGGATTTGGACTGTCCTTTCGGCCATGACCCGAGGTTGAATTTTTCCGCACACTTATCGGGAGAAAACACGTTGTGGAGCACATCGTCGCTGTTCACAAAGTCGACCGTGGTCCCCACAAGAACGGGAATGACATGGGGTATGAACGTCAGATTCTTCTGATCCACCCGGGAATGTTCCTTTGGAGGCGGGAACGTCTTCCCCGATATCTTGTCGATATAGATGACGGCGTCGCCGCTGTTCTTGACGCCCCTGGCCTTGACTTTGCCGGAGATTTCTCCTGCCAGGACAGGTTGAATTACTGCAAGGAGAGCGAGCGTTAACAAGGTTAGCGCGGCAACGAGCACAAGATGCATGCGGTTCATGGAATTTATCCCTCTCTGATTACTGGATGAAAAGTATCATTTCCGTCGTTTCACATCCCCACAGTCATCAGGACGGCAACCTGGCCGGGTTGGAGCTTGGTGTCGCCCAGCGAAGCCTGTTTGGCAAAACTCCCTCGAAGGGTCACCTTCACATTGGGACGTACCAGGAAGACCACGCCCGGGACGATCTGGCTATCCGTGAACGACAGTGTCTTCCCGGGATTCGCCGGATCGAGGGACTCGCCCATCCAGGATTCATACCGGATACCGGGGAGCAGCCACGGGAACACGGTTACGTCCAATTCTGCAAACCAGAGTGTGCTCGTGATGCCTACTCCCGCGCCAGCCAGGTAGGGCTGGCCGTCGTGGCGGAATCCGACACCACCAAAAAGATTGCACCTATCGTAGTAAAGGTTGACGTCTCCTCCCACCATGGCGAACTTATTGTCAGGAGAAAGGCCTGATGAATCGGGGCCTAGAGAACCTTTCCCCGCATACCCAAACAGACCAACCGTGACTGAATTGTCGACGTAAGGCTGCATTGCGCTTGCCGGAGCGCTCCCCTCAACCACACCATCAAGCGGCAAGCCCCCGAATTTGTACGTAACATGAGCGTAATAGTCCTTGTCGGAATGTGCGGCACCGAAGCCTTCCACGATTCCTGCGCTCCATCCAAAGCGGCCCTTGGCCATCCCATTCAGTTCGATCCCCTTCTGCGTCTCCTCGATGGTCCATCCCATGTCGCCGGTCGTGGTGCTGAGGGCTCGGGTCGTGAACCAGTATCCTTCGAGCCATGCACGGTGTGTGGAGAACGAGAACAGACTTGGCTCGATGACGCCAACGCGCATATTCAATGCATACTGTTCGCCTATGAGATTGCTGAAGATGACAAAGATCCTGTTAAGTTCGACTGTGCCCTCACCGGTGAGAGCGAATTGACCCCAGAAGGAGAGGTCCTCTCCGAGGGTTCCACCGGCCACAGCCTCGATGCTGCTGCCGAGGCCGCCGAATGTGAAGCGTGGGTCGACTTTCGGATTGTAGTCCATCTCTCCATTCAGGAATATGGAGATCGGCGAGGAGCCCGGGATGCTCCCCGGCCAGATAGCCTCCGGGAATGCTTTCTTGTTCCCTTCCGCCCCCAGGCTCACTGGTTCCTCTTTGATGACTTCGGGGTCCGTCCCCCCGGGGAACTGGTACCCATTCCGCCGGAACGCCTCGCCGAAAGCATTCAATTTAGGATACCCGTTGTGGCATGTGGCACAACTGGTCTTGTACTTTCGCGCAAAGGCGGGAATTCCATACGATTCATGGCTCACAAGCACGAGGAGTGTCCCAACCAACAGAGCAGCACACGCGAATTGTCTCATGATCGGCTTCCTTGCATTGTGCGTACGGTGAATGGGCGCGCTCAAGAGCGTCAGGGGTTGCTGCCATTGGGGCGGTGCGCCGAGCGATGCAGGCAATCGTTGATCGCCTCGCGCAGCGAGACCAGGTCAAGAGGTTTCACGAACACAAAGTCTGCACCGTAAAGCCGGATATCTGCCTCGCTGATCGCATCCGGATGTCCCGTGATGACGATGACCGGGAGTCCGGGGTGGGAGTGTCTGGCTTTTAGCATCAGCGTGACCCCGGATTGTGCCTTCATCAGGACATCCGTAATGAGAAGGTCCAGCGGACGATCTGCTATGATGGTGAGGGCATCTTCCGCGTTCGAGGCCGCCATCATCGTCCAGTGCTCTTTCCTGAAGAACTCTTTGAAGGCGAAAATGATGCTTTCATCGTCATCGGCGACAAGGACTATCGGTTGATGCCGCATGAGGAATTCCCTTCCATTCTCTGAGACTGACAATCAAGGTGTGTGCCAATCCTTCAGAGAGGCAAGAACCTCCCGAAACGGGGCCGAATCGAGAGTTCCTGCGAGATGGGGGTGGAGACGGGGGAGATGAGCGCCAAGCGGAGTTTGGCAGTGTGCAAAGCGCGGATTGGCAGCGAGCGCTTCAGCCGTGCAAAGCGTGAGGCTCTATTTCTTGAACGACGGGGATTCGACCCCGTATTTCTTCATCAGTCTCTGGAAGTTCTGCCGTGTCATTCTGGACGCAGTTGCAGCTGCCGTAACATTTCCGTGAGACAGGGAGAGCTGGTGCATAAGGAACTGTTTTTCGAAGAGGCCGATCACGTGCAAGCGCGATTTGCTGAACACCGTACTGACAATCGGCAGTGAAGGTGGGTGGGGCGAAGGCTGCGACGGCAGTTCTCCAATCGCATTCGCGAGTATGACATTGCCGTTGGTAAGCATGACCGCCCGTTCGACGAGATTCTCCAGTTCCCGGACATTGCCCGGATACTGATATTCACACAGGAGGTGAAGGGCTTCCTCGCTGAACCCCTGAATATTCTTCTTGAGTTGTTCGTTGTATTTCATCAGGAAGTGTACTGCCAGGAGCGGCACGTCCTCTTTCCGCTCCCTCAACGGAGGAAGCTGAATCGTGACGACATTCAGCCGGAAGAACAGGTCCTCCCGGAATGCCTTCCTCTTCACCTCAGCATGCAGATCCTGATTGGTCGCGGTGACGAAACGTGCCTCGACGTGACGCGGCTCATTTCCTCCCAAGCGATTGAATTCCCGTTCCTGGAGGACGCGGAGCAGTTTCTGCTGGAGCTGAGGGGAGAGATTTCCGACCTCATCGAGAAAAATCGTCCCTCGTCCCGCGTCCTCGAACTTTCCCAGTTTCCTTCCCTGGGCGCCCGTAAAGGCTCCCTTTTCATACCCGAAAAGTTCGGATTCGAGCAGCGTTTCCGGCAGCGCTGTGCAGTTAATAGCGACAAAGGGTTCCTGTGCATTCTGGCTGTTCGCATGAATCGCCCGGGCGAAGAGTTCTTTTCCGGTCCCGCTCTCACCAAGGATCAGGACGGAAGTATGGGTTGGGGTGGTGGAGATCGAACCGATGAGCTTGTAGATTTCCTGCATCCCCGGTGTGCGGCCAACGATTTCGTAGCGGTTCATGACCTCGGCGTTGAAGCTCACCGGTTTCCCCCCGGAAACAGGCGAGCGGCTGATGCTCGACAAAGCCCGCCGCACAACATCGCGAACCACGCCGACATCGAGAGGTTTGGTCAGGTATTCGAACGCGCCCAGTTGCATCGCCTTGATGGCGGTCTGCATTGTGCCAAACCCCGTTATGAGGATGACGGGGAGGGAAGGGTTCTGCTGTTTGATCTTCTTCAGCGCTTCCAGCCCGTCGAGTCCGGGCATCGTGATGTCCATAATCACGGCGCTTGGGGGTGAGGCCACGACCTTTGTCACCGCCTCCGCGCCATCGCGAGCGATGAAGCTGTCGTAGCCGTCCTTCTTGAAGACTTCCTGAAATGCGAAGAGAATCTTCTCGTCGTCGTCGACGATCAGAATTCTGCTCCGGGGCGATTTCATGATTTCCTTTTGCTACGATTCACTCCAGTGCACCGGGAATACGAATTCAAACGTAGACCCTTTTCCTCTCGTGCTTTTGACAGAGAGGATTCCCCCGTGGGCATTGATGGTTCGTTTTACCATGGGCAATCCGAGTCCCGTACCGTTTGTCTTGGTTGTGAAGAACGGATCGAAGATGCGCTTCATGGTGGCGCGGTCAATGCCCGGCCCGTTGTCCGCAATTGTCAGAATCGCACATTCTCTCCCCTTCCGCAGGACAATCTCTTTTCCACCATCCTCAAGGATCCCCCCTTTATCAGGCATCATCTCCGGAGAATGGTAATCGCGGAGAGTCTTAGCAAGGGCGGTCTGCTTCGACGTGATGGTAAGTTTTCCCGGCCGTTTCTTCGTGGACTGTCCCTCGATCGCCTGAATCGCATTGAGGAGAATATTCACGATCGCTTCGCGGACGTGCGCGCCATCGAGCACCATCGGCGGGATTTTCTGATTCAGGCTCTTCTTGACGGCAATGTTGTCCTGGTTCAGGCGCGACCCGAGCAACGCCAGACCCTGCTCCACCAGGCTGTTCAGGTCCCCCAGCCGGAACACCATTGGTGACGGGCGTGCGAAGTTGAGAAGCTCCTGGACGACTGACTCCATTCGTTGGATGGACTCGAGGGCGACCTTGAGCGATGTTCGGGTTGAGGGTTGTTGGTGCTTTGACTCCTGCTGGAGCTGCAGGATCATTTTTATCGAAGTCAGGGAGTTCCGGAATCCATGTGCGATGATCGCTGCCATCTCACCTGTGGCCATCAATTTTTCGGAATGGATCAGGTGTTCTTCAAGCCGTTTTCGTTTGGTGACATTTGTAATAATCTGGAGGAGGGCTGTAACCTCGCCGTTTTCGACAATCGGGATCGTGGTGTGTTCGAGGTATTGATCATTGCCGCTCTTATCGACAATTCTGTCGAGGTGACTCTCAACCTTGTCCGCCGTTGTCCCGTCTGTCTGCTCCGTCATCTGGCACAATCCCGCAGCGCGGAACACAGTAACGCTGTCTTTGCCGAGCACTTCTTTGAGGTTCAGACCGGTGATGGAGCTGAACGCAGCGCTTGCAGTCTGGATCCGTCTGTTTCCATCAAGCATCACAAACGCACTCGCGACGTTGTCGAGGATGGCCTGGAGTTTGCCCTTTTCTTCCTCGAGCTCCTGTGTCCGATGATCGACCATTTCCTCCAGTCTGGTCCGATGCTGGAGGATCTCGTCCTCACGTTGTGCCAGGGAGGCCGCCATAACGTTGAATTGCTGAGCGAGCCCTTCGATTTCATCTCCAGTGTCGACTTCTAACCGGTGATGGTAGCTCCCGCGGGAAATGATCTCGGCGCCGCGCCGAAGCTCCGAGATCGGGCGTGTAAATTGCCGTGTTGCAAGCAATCCCAGTGCGAGCGCGCCGCCGAAAAAGAGAACGAGGAATCCGGCAAAGGTCATCGCTGACGCGCGTGCATCCTGCGTGATCCGTGAGCGCGGAACGCTTTCGAAAAGATACAGCGGCCGGGTGATACCCATGGCAGATACGCCCCTGGAGCCAGTCATCCGCATGGGGAGCAGGGGAGCAAAGGCGATAATATCACCCGTCCCTCCGGTGAAGATTCCTTCGCTCCCGGACAGGATCATGGATGCCACCGGCGGAGGATATTCTTTCTGAAGATTATCCTCCTCGCGGGATGCGAGGAGCTTATTCCAATCACCGCGTTCGTCAGAATCATACATGAAATGGCCGTCGCTGCTGACGAGGACGACTTTCTCATTCATGCCGAGATTGCGCTGCGCTTCCAGCTCGCTGAAAAGATTGCCGGCGAAGACATTGGCGATGAGCAATCCGGCTCTCCCTTTCGGTCCGTACAGCGGAGTCGAGAAACTGAGAACGGGAAGACGGGATACTCCCCGGTACCGCATCTCAACAGGGGAGAATGCAATTTCCCCGGAACTCAGACTGTCGGTCAGGAGGACATAGTAGTCCAGTCCTGCTCCGTTCAGGTCTTCAGCAGGTGCTATGGCATAGCGAGGAGAAGGATCGAGGATGGAATTGGACTCGATCCGCACAACTTCTTCGCGGTCGGCGCTGACAACGATGATTTGGTAGTATATGCTCTTGGTCCTGGCGAAAGCAAGAAGCTCATCAGCAAGGCGGCGCATCCTGACGTCGCGCTCGGCGGACGGTCCGCGACCGGCCGAGCGCACATATTCACCGGTCGCCGCAGACCCGGCCAGAACGCGAAGATCGCTTTCCACATTGGACAGGAAGTTTGAAGCCCGCTCCCGGGTGGCGTTCACGTCGTGTGTCAGGTCCTCCAGGGCAATTCGTTCCATAGCTCTGATGTTCACGTACATGCCGTAGAGGCTTACGAGGAAGACCGGCAGAAGGGAGAGCCCCACGAATGCGATCAGGAGCTTTGCGCGTATCTGAAGGCGCGGGAATACCTTGTGCGGGCTAAGCAGGGCTCGAGGTTTCGCCCCTCTGTGAAAGCGGCGGGTATTCCACTTCATGTGCAGGTCCGTTGTCAGGAGACATCCCTCATCGGTCACCGGAGTGGAAGCTGGAAGAGGAGGATGAAATCCAGGTAGAGCCTGGCGAGACGCTCATCCCCATGATCCTCTGTGTGCGGCAGGCGGTCAGCCCCACGAGGCTCAGAATGCCCACCTAAGTAACGATTCATCAGATCGTGGAGTTCTGATTTGAGCTTATCCACTGAGAATCAGTAACGCACACCACGGCCTCACGAAAGGGACCTTCCCGGCATCCGCTGTCCACTCCTCGCATTCGGGCTTTAGCATACGTGGGAACCTGAGGCAGGCGTAACTGTTTCCTCCACCGGCTTCCGGGGTTTTTTCTGTCAAACGGGTCAATGGCACCCGCAGATAGCGAGAGTCGAGTGTCGGGAATAGCGAACGCTCGTTTGCATAGGTCTGCAACGCCGCAAGCAACGGATCCAGAAAGTTTCACGTCGCTATGGGGCTTCTCAAACAGATACGGACCGTCCTTTCTTTGCAGAGCGAAACACGGCCAGGAAGACGGCGACATCTGCCATGCCTTCGGCAACAGTAGATCGGAGTTCCCCTCCTGCCGTAACGGCTCTATGGAAGTCCTCAAACTCGGCCTGGAACCCTCCATCGTCTTTGAAGACCTCCCTCGAGACCGGTCCCCTGCCGGCGGAGATCAGCAGCGTATCTCCGAGCATCACCATGATCCCTTTGGTCCCTACAAGGGTCAGTTGGTCCACCGTATCCAGGGGTGCGGAGAATTGCATGTTCACCGCTCCCCTGACGCCGTTTTTCATCTGCAATTCCATGTAGACTCCGTCGATCTCCCCGATCCGCCTGTTGACGGACACCGTCCGGGCGTTCACCTCCGCAACGTTGCCTGCGAGGCGGCGGATCACGGCGATGTTATGAACCCCGCCGTCAAAAACGAACCCGCCCTCGTATGCGTGTCGTTGCCGCCAATGGGTTTGCGCATACTTGTTCGAAGTCTTCAGGTGAGACTGCAGAATCCAGGTGAATGAACGCAGCTGTCCGATCGTGCGCTCCCGAAGCAGCTTCCTAGCCCTGTCGACAACGGCCCGGTAGCGCATATTCTCACCCGTCATGGCCACCAGGCCGGAACGTCGAGCGAGGGAAGCCAGGAGCCTCCCTTCCTGGAGATCCACACAGACCGGCTTTTCGATAAAGACATGTTTCCCCGCTCTGAGGGCGGCCATGGCAGTGGGGTTATTCAGCATGATGGGGGTCGCAACGTCAATTGCGTCGATGTCTGTGCGGGCGAGCATCGCCTCGAGGCTTGACTCCACCTCGACCCAGCTTCCCACCGTTGCGGCAAACGAGCGGGCTTTTGCCACCCGGCGACTGCACACAGCAACGACCTTGAATTCTTTCCGGAGTTTACGCAGCGCCGGCAAGTGCAACTCGTGTGCAGCGATGCCCGAGCCGACGATGCCAAGACGAATTTGCTTCATGGCCATGATCCTCCTATCTGAGAGACTAGCGCACCGGATAGGTGAGCAGCGGTTCGTGATTGCCTTTGGTGGCAGCCTTCAGGTTGAAGAGGTAATTCAGGAGGTTGAAGGTGGACTTCGAATTCAAATCGCTGTCGTCGATCGAGAACCAGTGGCCCCGGAACGCCACGCTGATGGCAGCATCTGCAGGCTCGCTCTCCGAGCAATGGATGTGCAGCACCCTGCCGGTCACTTCCGACCAGTCAAAGGCGGTCCCATCCTCCCGTCGCGTCACAGTCACCTTCCCCGCATGCACATCGGCTTCCGGGACTTCTACCGCCTGACTCAGGAAAAACATTACGGAGAGAAGGGATCTGCCGGTTACGGCGATCTCGTCGGTCCGATTCCGCTCCGGCGAACCTGTCACCGCAAAGCTGCGGGCAGAGCTGTCAAGGTCCAGGATACTCCGGACTGTGGCCGCCGCGGAGTCTTCGTGAACGCCACGAGGTTCACGGATCCGGAGTGAGACCGTCCGCCCGGCGGAATCGGGATGAACGTCCAGGAGTTCTTTCCGCTGGAGCGCACGGAGAGCCTCGGTCAGCCTGTGAAAGCGGGAAAACTCCGGCGCAATGTCGGGTGTCGGACCTGAGGCAGAGGTGGCATTGGAAACGCCATTGGCTCGCTGGACACAGAGAACGAAGAGCCGCTCGAGACTCCAACCGGACTGCGACAGGAGCAGGATTGTTGCTGGTGTGATCGGCGAGAGAAAACGGACGGCGAATTCCTCCCCCTGCAACGGCGCGTAGGTCATCGTCGGAATCGCTGCCATAGCCACGCCCAACGACGGCGTTAAGGCCACTTTCGTGTCTCCTCCCAGGTTGATCGTCCCGCCCACGCCTGCCGCACCGCTCACACTATACGTCGTGACGATCGAGCCCATTTCAAGAAACAAGGGATTGTCACGGTAGCGGAGGCGGACAAGATTGAGAAGCAATTGTTCATCCCAGGATCTGGCAATTGCTTCACTGAATGCATAACGGTCCGAGCGGATTACCTGCTCGGCGACATGCGAGGCTGAACATCCGACGAGGATGACGGCCATGAGAGGAATGGTGACGCAGAGCAGGGGAGTGGGAATTCTTGAACACATACCTGGTCCTCGAGGAAAATCCGGTCTCGGCAGCCACTCTTCATCCGAAATTCGACTTCGTGCATCATACAGCCTGGACGGCGGCATTGGCAGTGGCTATCGCGACGATGCGCCCTTTCCTGTTCGTTGCTTCGGCGCCCAGCAACATCGTGGCCGGACCGCGGGATATGACCCGTCCGGTGATGGTAAGCTCATCATGCGGCGGAATCGCCCGGATGTACTGGGTATGGAGGTCGAGAGTCGAACACGGACGCCGTGCCGCCATATAGCTGAGCGGCCCAATGGTGTTGTCGATCGCGGCCGTCACGTACCCTCCCTGCATCGTGCCGACGGGATTCAGGGATCGTTCGGGGACGGGAACGCGAACGACAAGCAGAACCCTCGATTCATAGCGGACGAACCGGGCATTCATATCGCGAAAGCACGGCGGCGGAAAGCTGACCTTCCCCTTGAGGGCCATACCCAACTCGGTGGTCTCCCGGAAGAAGCGCTCAAGCCACTCATCAGGAGAGGCCGGGTCGATCACATCGGCATATTCCGGATATTTTTCCAAAAGGGTCATATGGGGCNNCTGTCATTTCACTTGAAGCGCTCCGTCCACCGGCAGTTGCACAGTCTGACCGGTTTCAGCTGATCGACGGGCCGCATCAAGAATCTCGGTAACAATCAGGTTGTTCTCGAGGGACGACAGCCCCGAAGGATGCACCTGACCACGGACGACGGCTTTCAGGTATGAGATCGGATCATCTTCGGGAGGTCCGAGTGGAGCGGACGACAACTCCTGTTCAGGATTGTCTCCGAGGCGAAGCCGGACGACGTCCCTGCCGGCAGAAAGAACCGAAGCTGTTTCCCCGTAGATTTCAAGATCCTTCCGGCCGGCGGGCCAGTTCCAGGAAGCCTGAATGATACCCTGTGCATGCGGGTAGGTGAGAATGATTGTCGCCTCATCATCCACGCGCGGATACAGGTGCGGTTTGAGATGCTGAGTGACGGCCGTGACAGAGCCGGGCCGCTGGTTGTCCATCAGCCAGGTGAGCAGGTTTGCTCCGTAGCACCCGAAGTCCATCAAAGCACCCCCTCCATTGAGTGCAGGATCGGTGAGCCAGGAAAGAAACTCCGGCCCCACGCCGATTTCCTTCGGTCCCCGGTGCCCATCATGAGCGACCATCTTTCGAATCTCGCCCAACCTGTTCTGATGGATGATACGGTAGATTTCGCGGGAATTCGGGTACCATGTTGTTTCGTAGTTCACCAGAACGATGATGTTACCATTTTGTGCCGACCGGGCGATGGCCTTAGCGGCATCAAAGCTCACGGCAAGCGGCTTTTCCATCATCACATGGATTTTTTGCCTGCAGCACGTTTCCACAACCGAGCGATGATCGAACGTGCTCGTGAACACGACAACTGCTTCCGGCCGTTGCCGCTCAAGCATGGCATTCAGGCTTGTGAAGAACAGGTTTTGGCTCACATGGTACCGCGTACGGAACTCCGCTGCCAGAGCGGTATCTCCTTCTACAATTCCGACGATTTCGATATCCTTGCGGTTCAATGCGCCCTGCATGAATCCTGCCACGTGGCCATGAACAAGGCCCACAATGCCAACCCGCAGGCTGGACGACTGCGCGATGAGCATCTGAGTCGACAGTGTCAGACAGCAAGCTCCGATCACCCACGCGAAATGTCTGGAAAGGTTCAATACTCTTCGTTTCATCGAGAGAGTTCTCCCATGTTGCCGGTGGGATGAGCGAATGTCTTCATGTATTCTGACGTGCAGCGTGAGATTGAGGCAAGCAGCCATGTCGTCTTCGGGAGGAGAACGGGAATGACTATTAGCAGGCAGCGCAGGAATGCAAAGATTGTTTTCAAGGGTCTCCTCATATGCCGTCAAACAGGCCCAGACCAACGGACATCTCCGCAGGAGGACCTGGTAGGACGGCAGACGCGCCGATCGCAGGAACGGAGAAGGGGACAAATGCACGCTGATCCCAGTCCCACTTCACCCAGTTGAGCCGGGGCGACTCCACCCCCCCCGCGAAACGGATGCGTGCTTCTGAGGGCCTTCCGTCGCCGGTCAGAGCAACCACCTCCACACTCATCCCAGCGACCTCAACGCGCTCGTGCAGCTTCATTGAACAGGCGCGGATCCGGAACGTCTCATCAAAATGCTGGTAATAATACGCCGGATGGATGAGAGGCAACGAGCGCTCAGGATCTCCTAGAGTACTGCCAGGCGGAATAAGGTAGCCGCCTGACGGGCGGACGATGACTGTCGACGGATCAAGCCGGGTTACCGTGACCGATGTTGCACCGGGCGAGAGGATGCGCACATGTGCCGGCACAGGTTGATCGAGGAATGTCCTTACACTTGATGCATAGAGGAATGCAAACGTGTTCGGCGGGTTGACAACGATCAGATCCTGTTGTTGCGTAACGTTGACAGCGGAGAGGTTCAGCATCGGAGCAAGCTCCAGGAGCCGCGGGGGCTGGGTCAGCGAGCGCACGGCGAAATGCAATGGCGAGAACAACAGATGTAAGACGACAAACCAGAGGCAGATGACGCCCGCCATGTTACCCCAGATTGTACGCATGAGCAACGGACCGCGCCCATCAACGGTCTTCCATATGAACTGAGCAATAAGCGGCATGGCCCCGACTCCGGCAAAGAGGAGAGGTCGGCCGGTGGTCACATTGATGCCCGAAACGAGCATGGCAGAGAGCGCCATGCCCATGGTCCAGAAGCCGGCAACCCTGTCGTTCTTCATCATCCGCCAGAACAATGAGCCAACGAGGAGCAGAAACACCACCGCGCTCATCCAGAACATGACGCGAGCAGGGGCAGAGATCAAGAAGAAGGGGAGCGGATCCACTGCGCCGATTTGACCAAGCAACATAACGGGGCCTTGCCGGATAAGCGTTTCCAGGAAGCGGACGGGTTCTCTCAAAGGATCGACGTACAGCCCTGTTCCGATCGCCCCGTAGTCCATTGAATGATACACAAGGAACCACGCCGCGCCGATGGCCGCGTACGGCAGCAGAACGAGTGCGCGTTTGCGCCAGACAGCGTTGTCGAGAAAGATTGCATGCCCGAGGATGTATGCTCCCGTGGCGAGGCCGAGTTCTCCAGACGCCATCGAAAGCGCGAGGAACAGAGGGCCGAGCACGGCGCCCCCCTTCCAGTTCTCCCTGCGCCAGCGATCATGGGAAATAATTGCCAACAGGCCGAAGACAAGCGCAAGCAGGCCGTTGCGGTTCGCGATCCATGCCACGGGAATGATGTGCCTGTCGTCCACGGCGAACATGACAGCCGCGAGCCCGGCAACCCATAGCGGGGTCGACATGCGGCGATAGAGCGTCCCCGCCAGCAAACACGCCATGACATACAGCAGGATGTTCTCCAGATGCATGGGCACAGGTTGATCCCCCCAGAAGACAAGATCCCACCAGTGTGTGAGAGCGCTCAACGGGCGAAAATGCGCAATGCGCAGGCCATCGAATGTCCACCACGGGACAACACCAAGATCCTTCATACGGGCATTCATACCAGGGTCAGCCAGGCGAAACAGTCTCAAGACCGTTGACTTCAGAGTGGCCGGCTCTCCTGCCGGATGCCAGGGATTCTGCACGAAACGCGATGAGTCGCCGGCGCTCGCCATCACGGCTCTGTGGATGAAATCGTCCCACATGAACCCCAGGCGGACCGAGGGGAAGGAGAGGACAAGCGCGAGTGTTGCAGCTGCGAGAGGGACCGAAGGAGATGACAAAGCGAGCTTCAGGGTAGCGAGGAATCCTGTCATCGATCTGGCCGTATCCTTCTGGGGCCCTTGTGGCATGCCTGTCACTGCTCCCATTGCCAGCAGCGGATGGATGAGCATTCGCGCGCCACCGCAAGCGCTGCACTGTATCCATCGATTGGCAGGTCGAACAGCGACCACTGTTCACCGAGGCGAGAGTCAGGAGCAGGGTGCACTACCCGGGCAGGTTCGACTCCACCAAAGGAGACGGAGAACTCATTCAGGGGCGCACTCAACCCCACGCCGCGCGCCTTCAGATAGGCCTCCTTTCGGGTCCAGCAATCGAAGAACGCACGGGTTCTCTGGCCTTTGTCGACTGCATGCAACATCGAAGCCTCGCAGGCATGAAAGTGCTTTTCGGCAATCTCTTCGACTGCAAGATCGCCGCGCCGGTATTCAATGTCTACTCCGACATCGCGGTTGTTCGCGACGGCAACGAGCATCAGCGAATGTGAATGCGCGAGATTGAAGTGCAGGGGGCTCGGCCCTCCCGGTCCGATCACAGCAGGTTTGCCGCACTTCCCTACCGAAAACCTGATCGACGCAGGTGAGACCTGCGTGTAACGGCTGAGGAGCTTCCGCAGCGCAACATGGGCCGCGATGTACCGGTCTCTCTCCTCTTTCCTGAAGAATCGTGCAGCCCGTACCTGTTCCTCCGTGGAGAGAACATTCTCTTCGGGCGGAATCAGTGCTTTGCCGGTGGATGCAAGCCACACGTGCACCTCTCCTTCCACCAGGTCCATACGTGCTGACGGTGGAGAGGGCGGGACGGTCCACTTCTGAGAACCCGTGCCGTCACGCATCATGTCCGAGGCGGCAGTCATGGCAGGGGCGATTCAGCCTGTATGCGAGACGCCGTCATGTATTCTGACAGCCGGCGGGCGAGCACCTGTTCGGACGGCGGCCGTACCATCCCAAAGTGGTCTGCATCGATGGTCTCTGTATGAACCGGACCCTTCGTGCAGGTCTCCCAGGCAAACCGCTCTGCATGAGGGCCGGTGAGGGATTTCGCCGGCCAACAAATGAACATCGGGGCTTGAATCTGTGACGGCCGGTAGGATTTCAGCAGCTCATAGTGGCGTTTGATGAGATCCAGCCTCCTGTTCAGGATCTCTCGAGCCTCCTCCTGGGGGAGGCTCATTGTCTGCAGCCATCTGGAGAAAAGACCCGCTCTCTCTTCCTCCGGAAGTGCGGCCAGACGTTCGTTGATCCGCGCCCCCTCCCGAAACAGCCTCTCTTCATCCTGCGTAATGCTTGCCATCTCATTGCCAAAGCTCGCGCGAAGAGACATCACGATAGCGGGCAGCTGATCGTTGTCGATCTGTGGAATCTGTCCGGACGGCGAGGTGGGATCGAGCAGGACCACGAGATCAACGGTCCGCCCGGCTCGTTCAAGCGCGTGGGCGACTGCCATCGTCAGAATCCCGGCAGTGGAATAGCCGAGCAGGAAGAATGGGCCGGTCTGCTGATGATGGACCAGGACATTGACGTAGTCATCAACCATGGCATCAAGCGAATGATGCTCCCTGGAGGGATCCGCAACGGCTCTCGACTGTATTCCGTAGACCTGGCACGTGCCGCGCAGGGCGCTTGCCAGATGGGCGTACGAGTGAATCTGTCCGCCCACGTGGTGGAAGCAAAAGAGAGAACACGGAGCACGATCTGCTTGCATCGGGACGAGCGGTTCGACCTCGTGACCCGCGGCGGAAAGGGACAGTGTCTTGCCGGATTTGAATTCATCGATTCTTTTTGCCAGCTGCGAGACCGTGGGAGATTCAAACAATGCTCTTACCGGGACAGCGGTCCCCAACGATTCGTTCACCCTGTGGACGACTTTGATGACCAGCAGGGAATGCCCTCCGAGAGCGAAGAAATTGTCGTCGATGCCGATTTTCTCGACACCGAGCAGATCCCCAAAAATTGCAGCAAGCCGAGTTTCCGTATCGGTCCGGGGTGCACGATACGCATCTGCGAGTTCCGGTCTTCGGTTATCCGGCTCAGGCAAAGCCTCGAGGTCGATTTTGCCGTGCGCTGTACAAGGGAACGATTCCAGCACCACAAATTGGGATGGGATCATGTAGTGAGGCAGACGTGCAGCAAGGAAAGACCGCAGGGCGGGTGCCGCCTGCAGGTGTTCCGGGCCAGGGGCGCCACCCTCGCTCCAGGTACGATTCGGAACTACGAATGCCACGATGCGCTGCTGCTCGGGTGCTCCGGCGCGGGCTGTTACTACCACATCCCTGACAGCCGGGTGCAGGCGCAGGGTTGCTTCGATTTCCCCCAACTCGATCCGGAAACCACGAATCTTGATTTGCCGGTCGACCCGGCCCAGAAACTCGAGCGTCCCGCCGGACAGGTACCGGGCCAGGTCGCCTGTCCTGTACAGCCTCTGGTCAGGATTGCTCGTGAACGGGTTCGCAATGAAGCTGGCCTCGGTAAGCTCCGGTTTCCCGCGGTACCCTCTCGCGAGACCCGCGCCCCCGATGTACAACTCTCCCGGCGAACCGATGGGAACCAGGCGGTGCCGGGCATCGAGGAGGTAGACCTGTGTGTTCGGGAGGGGTCTGCCGATAGGGATGGACCTTTTGCCGGCAAGCGCACCGCTGTGCATGGGCACCTCGTACGAAGTGGTGAGCACTGTCGCCTCGGTCGGGCCATAGCCGTTGAAGAATCGCACAGGATGCCGAACAAGTTTTTCCCATTGGGCAAATCGTTCCGGCGAGGGCGGTTCCACGCCGGTCTTCAGCACCCGGATGCATTCCGGCACTGTGCGCCGTGCCGCCACAAGTTCGTCCACCATCTGATGCCAGAAGGAGGCAGGCAGGTTGATCATCGTGACGCCAAGCCGCTCACACACCTCGAGCGTTTCCAACGCTGAGTAGTCCGCCGGGCCGGGATGGAGCGCAATCGAGGCCCCCGAGCACAGGGGAGGGAAGATCTCCTCGACGGACATATCGAATCCCAACGACACAAATTGCAGTTGCCTTTGAGAGGATTCGAGCCTGTACAGGCCAATCATCGCCTGAACGAAGTTCGTCAGAGAGTGATGCTCGACCATCACACCCTTGGGTGTTCCCATGGAACCGGACGTATAGATGACGTAGGCAAGATCGGAGGGAGTGACAGCGCCTGTAACCATGCCGTCCGATCCCCCGTCGGGGGCAGAGGCCAGTCCGTCAAGGCAGAGTATCTCGCCGGTAAACCCGGAAAGACCCCCGGCCAGCGCGTCCTGCGTGAGGACAAGACGGGCACCTGAATCCTCAAGCATGAAGAGCTTGCGTTCTCCCGGATATGCAGGGTCGATGGGGAGATATGCACCGCCCGATTTGAGTATGCCGATCAGGGCGGCCACCATTTCCGGAGAGCGCTGGACGCAGAGGGCGACGACGGTTTCCGGTCCAACGCCTTTCGTGTGCAGGAGGCGCGCCAGAGAGTTCGCCCGGCGGTTGAGCTCGCGGTACGAGAGGCATTCTCCGGACGTCACAACTGCTGCTGCTTCCGGGGCCTTTGCCACTTGCTCCTCGAAGAGCCGCTGGACCGGATCGTGTGACGGGAATGCCATGGCCGTGTCGTTCCAGTCAACGAGAAGCTGCTGCCGCCCGGCTTCAGTCACCACCGGAAGGTCAGCCAGGCGTTGGCCGGTATCGTGCACGAACGACTGCAACACCCCAAGCAACTCATGAGCGAACCGCTCGATGGTATCTTTTTCAAACAGGTCTGTTTTGTACACAAGCGTGAATTCGAGTCCGCCGGCTTTCTCGAAAAATTGTATCGAGAGATCCGCCGGTGCAATCCCCGTGTCGATATCGAGAAGTGTTACGCTGAGTCCCGGGTACGTGAGCGGGGGCAGCGGCATGTTGAGGAAGGCAAAGAGCACCTGGGTCAGCGGGTGATACCCGGGAGTGCGATCCGGCTGCAGGGCCTGAACCAGCATGTCGAATGGAAGATCCCGGTGTTCATGAGCGCCGATGGACATCTCGCGCACTCTGGCGAGCAATTCGCACATGGTGGGATTGCCGCCGGCGTCCACCCGCAGCACAAGATTGTTCACCAGGAACCCGATGAGTCCATGTGTTTCGGGTCGCTCCCGGTCGGCCATTGCGGTTCCAACCACAAGGTCTTCCTGTCCGGTACGGCGGTGCAGCAGCGCGAGGAACGCCGTAAGCAGGGTCATGAAGAGTGTGACGCCGTGCAGGGCGTTGAGTCGTTTAAGGTCTTCAACGAGCTGCCCGGGCAGAGGCAGCGTGAAGCGGGCCCCATCGTCGCTCAGCGAGGCAGAGGGAGTCCGGTCCGTCATGAGGTGTATTCCGGGCGGCGCACCCTCCAGCTGGCGCCCCCAGTAGGAGGTGAGGTTTCCGAGGTTCACCCCCTGACATTGTTCCTGGCGCCAGCGAGCATAGTCTTTGTACTGGATGGGAAGCTCAGGCAGCGGAGAAGGGTGACCGTTGGAGAACGCCTGGTACAATATCCCAAGCTCCCGCACAAAGACGCCGAGCGACCACCCATCCGATATAATATGGTGCATCGATATGACGGCGACATACTCGTCCTTTTCGATCCGGAACGCCAGAATCCGGACAAGAGGGCCGTTCGAGAGAGAGAAGGGCGTCCGCGCTTCCTGTCTGATGATGCGCCGAATGGAATCCTCCCGGGCCCGCCGGTCTTCATCGAGAAGATCCGTGACTCTCATGGGGACATTCATGGACGGGGCGATCACCTGAAGAGGCTCTCCCCCGTCGGCGTGAAACGTTGTCCGGAGAGACTCATGCCGCCGGACGATCTCATCAATCGCCCGCTGCGCCACCTCGAGGTCAATCTTCCCTTCGATGCGAATGGCGTTGACCATGGTGTAGCTGACGTTGCCGGGATCCAGCTGTTCGAGAAACCACAGGCGCATCTGATGCGACGAGAGAGGATAGCGGGATTCCTGGAGCGCTTTCCTGCGGAGTACCCGTGCAAGCAGCTCCCGCTTTTCCTCGATCGACAATCCCTCAAGCTGGGAGGACATGGGGTTACTTTCTCGCTTTCTCAATGACCATCGATTTGAGCTCGCCCTCATGGTCGAGAGTTTTCAGAAGCGCTTCCACGGCTTCGTCGGGAAGTTTGTCGATGCCGGCAAGAAGCTCGGCCGCCGGCTGTTGTAGCGGCACGATGGGAGCGATCGGGCGTATGGCGGGCTCCACCGGTTTCCCGCCCGTCGCGTCCAAACCCGGGGTCTGTGCGAGCAGTATCTGGGTGAGCCTGATGATATTCGGCCCCCGCATAAGCTCCACAGTCGGCAATGATGCTCCAGTGTCCTTCTCGATTCTGTTTTTCAGCTCCATCATCATCAAGGAGTCAAGCCCCATTTCATTGATCGGCCGTTCCGGATCCATCTTCGACGGAGACATTCCGACCACCCGTGCTACCTGCTCCGTGAGAAACGCCCGGACGAGCTCTGCGCGTCCTTCGGGCTGTGCAGCGATAATGGCATCCCGAATCCGGGCCTGGCCCCGGGAGGCTTCTGCGTTCGCCAGTTCAGGATCGATCAGGAGTGAGAACCGTGATGAGCCGTGGGCCGGCGCGTACTGGAACCACTCGTGCCAATCGACCTTCATGATCCCGACCTGAGCCTGTGACGATCCCATGACGCGACCCAATGCGCCCAGTGCGAGTTTTGCGCTGTACCCCTTGAGACCTATACTGTCAAGGTGTGCGCCGACCTGAGCGTTCCGCGCGACATATCCCACATCGTTGACATGCCCCCAGGCGATGGCAAGTGAGGGAAGGCCCAGCTCGTGCCGGTAATGTGAGAGCGCCTCGAGGAACACGTTGGCCGCAACATAGCTCCCCTGTCCCGGATTGCCAGCCATCGTCGCGACCGAGGAATAGAGGAGGAAGAAGTCCAGCGGGAGATGTTTCGTGGCGTTGTGCAGGTTCCAGGCCCCGAATGTTTTCGGGCGCATGACATGCCTGAAGCGGTCCGCCGTAAGCTGGAGAAGAATCCCGTCATCGAGCACCATCGCCGAGTGGATGACGCCGCGAAGCGGCGGCAGCGATGTCTGGATATCATTGATCACGCGGAGCACATCCGCATCGATTGTGACATCCGCACGGGAAACAACGACCTGGACTCCCCTCGCTTCCATTCCCGTTATTGCTGCGGCTGCATTGCCGGTGATTTCACCGCTGCGCCCTACCAGGACGAGGTGCCGGGCGCCATTGGCGGCCAGCCACTCAGCAGTTGCAAGGCCAAACCCTCCCAAACCTCCCGTAATGAGGTATGTGGCGTCTTCCCTGCATCGGTGAGCTTCCTGCACACGCGGCTCAACCGCGACCGTATCATCCTGGAACGAGAGAACAACCCTTCCGATGTGCTTTGCCTGTGCCATGTATCGGAAGGCATTCCTCACCTCTCGCAGGGGGAACACCCGGTGAGGAAGCGGGTGAAGGCGCCGGTCTTCGAACAGGCGTACAAGGGTTTCAAGGCCTGACCGGACAAAGAGGGGCTTCTCGCTGAGCGTCGCCGGACCAACAGTCAGGAACGAGATGCCGTTCTTGAAAGCCCGAAGTCCGAGCCTGGTGTTCTGGAAGATGTCCTTTGTGCCCAGCTCGATGAACCGTCCGGAGGGTGCAAGGCATGAGAGTCCCTGCTGAATCGCATCACCGGCGAGCGAGTTCAGGACGATGTCCACGCCCCTGCCGTGTGTCATCTCCATGATTTCTTCGGCGAAAGCGAGCGAACGTGAATTCATGACGTGCTTCACGCCGAGACACTTCAACAGCTCCCTCTTTTCAGTACTGCCCGCGGTGGCAAACACCTCGGCGCCGGCAAGCTGTGCGATCTGAATTGCGGCCATCCCGACCCCGCCGGCCCCTGCCTGAACAAAGACGCGCTCTCCTTCTGCGATTCTTCCGAGCACATGCAGTGCATAATAGGCAGTGATGAAGGCGATGGGGATTGTGGCCGCTTCCTCGAAGCTGAGGTGCGATGGTTTCCGGACTATGGGAATGCTGTCGGTCGTGATGTAGGAGCTCAGGCTTCCCCGGGCACTGGCAAGGACTTCGTCACCGGTCTTGAACCCTGTTACACCTTCGCCCACGTCCGTGACAACGCCGGCGCATTCATCGCCGAGCTGGAGACGCTCAACACTGTCGGTCGGATAGATCCCGAGCGCCTTCAACACATCCCGGAAATTCAACGATGCTGCATGGACGTGAATCTCGATCTCACCCGGGCCAGGTTTGCGCCGCACCGATTCCTGCAGCTCGAGATTGTCCAGGAGGCCAGGCGTGTCGATGGCAACCCGAACCGGAAAGGTTGATGGGTTCACCACCTTTTTCCCCTGCGTTGAAGAGCGGATGACCGATGACCGTGCCAGAGCGGGGGCATATCTGCCCTGGCCGCGGATCGCAATCTCATCCTCGTTCCCGGTGTTGAAGAGTTCTTCAACCAAGGAGTCGATCTCCGCCGGTGTCGGCGTCCGGCTCAAATCCACGAGTTTGCAGTGAAGATCGGGATGCTCATTGGCGATGACTCTTGCCAGGCCAATGAGGGGAGCCTGTGCCACCGAGAGTCGTCCGGGGCCGGCACCGACCGGCTGGGCGCCGCCGGTAACCAACCAGAGATCGAACCGCGGATAGGTGCCGGTCTCGGCCCACGCCTGGATCAGGTTCGTCACGCTGTGAACGCCCACTGTTGCCGCATCTTCCAGGGAGACGAGGGTGGTCTTTTCGGGCGGCGAGGCATCCAGGCTCCAGCAATGAATCACCCCATGAAGCGAAGGGCAGACCCGGACAAGATCACGGAGAAGCCTCTGGAAATCCTCCCGTTCCGCGGGGTTGATCTGGAACTGAAGGTCGTTGACTTGCTTGTACCCGGTTGCGCGAGAGAGAAGAATACACGAATCGCCCCGCCGCCCGAGTCTCTCAGCGATGGCAGTGCCCGTTCCACCACTGTCCGCAAAAAGGAGCCAGTGCCCGGGCGTCCTCTCAGGCCGCAAGTCGGCCTTCTCCGTTGGCTGAGGCGCGAGAGTTGGACCCCTGGAAACAAAAACCGCCTGACTCGGTTCTTGCGGCCCGTTTCTTTCCGAGATCGCGATTGGATCCTTGAAGCCGGTCTCCCGAAGCAGGTGTGTCCATGCACTTCTGGACAGGAGAGGATACGCAGGACGAAGCTCATGGTCCGTACATCGCCACCAGCCCTCGGTCAATCCAAACACAAGATCAAGCCAGCGAGCCGGCCGGTCGATCTCCAGAAGGACGAACAGCCCATCGGACGCCAGAAGCCGCTGTACGTTGCCCAGAACGGACCGGAGATCGTTTGTCGCATGGAGGACATCGGACGCAAGAATCACGTCGTATGCATGCGGAGCGAACCCCTGTGTCTCTGGATCCTTTTCTATGTCAAGGGTCTGATACTTCATGAACCCGGCATCATGGAACCTCTGTTCTGCGCCCCGAAGAAAATGGGGCGAGATGTCCGTGAACACATACTCCATCCCATCGGTTGGCAGACCCGGGAGGACGTAGGAGGTCATCCCGGCAGTTCCCCCGCCGATTTCCAGCAATCGCACCTTCCTCCCCTCGGGCAGACGTTCGAGGGCCATCGATACCGCCCTGGCTGCGACCATGTTGTCGACCTTGAACGACGGGGAGTCCTGAAACAGGTGCTCGGAGATGACCTGCGACCCATCCGGAAAGATGAGATCAAGGGGATCGGTCTTACCCTGCAACACCTCCGTCAGGTGGCTTCCACAGGAGGCTGTCAGCAAAAGCTCAGCGTAGAACGCAGGGAATTCATGCAGGATCGATCTCCACGTCGCCGCCGGATCAGGGGCGTCCGGCACTGAACCGACTTTCCACTCACCCTCGAGCTTGACCAGTGTTCCATCCTCAGCGAGGATATCAAGGTACCGGCGAAGGAGCCGATGATAGCGTGGAATGACGCCGAGCCTGGCACCCAGCGATTCCGGTGCAACCTTTTCGCCGGGCACCGGAACCCAGCCAAGCGTCTTGAATGCACTCATGATGTAGGATGAGCACAATTGATTGATCGCCGGCACCACCGCGATTTGCTTCTGTTTCCATCCTGCCAGGTCTGCAAACCTCAACGATTCTGCCCTCAATCTCCGTTCCATCTCCGCCATGCCGGGCATCTCATCGTTTTGCAGCCCGGAGGCCGACGATTGCATCCGGGGCTTCAGTTGCCAGAGCACCTCGTAGATCAAGTCATCCACGGCTTCGGGTGAGGTGCCTTGCATTGTATCGACGGACTGACCCTTGAGACCGCGGATTTCGATGAGAATGTTCCCCTCCTGGTCAAGCAGTGTAATATCCCCCTCGAGCGATTGCGGTCCCTGGTGCAGCAGGCGGGTATGACTCCAGATCCTGTTGGAAGGCCTGCCGCAACACTTGAGTTGAGCGACGTGGACGGGAAGCATCACCGCAAGGTCAGACCGGAGAGCATCCTTCGCGAACGCCCCGGAGAGTGCCTGCAGGGACGCGTCGAGCGCGGCCGGATGAATGATATACTCCGATGCTCCGGCCTGGAGGTGTGCCGGAAGCTGGATGGCAGCAAGGGATTCGCCGTCTTTCCTGAGCATGGTCTCAATGCCCCGGAAGGAAGGCCCGAACTGGAGTCCTCGATCATCGAAGGCCTGGTAGCACGCTTCGCGGGAAATGCTTTCGGTGAACCGCTCCTGCAGCTGCCCGAGGTCCACGGGCCTCTTGCCTGAGGCCGGCTGTTCGCTCCTGATCTTTCCTGATGCATGCAATTGCCACGGCTGTCCTGAATGCATTCTCGAGTGAACGGTGAACGTGGAATACTCGGGGTAGAAACTCGTCTGCAGTGTTGGTGCCTCACCCGATATGGGAACGAACATCGCTTTGAGGAAGTCCACTTCTTCGAGAATGTACGTGCCTCCCCCGAGAACCTCGCGTGCCGCAGCCAGGGCCACCTCACAATATGCTGCGGCAGGAAACACAGCATGGCCCTGGACCCTGTGATCTGCGAGATACGGGAACGAGGCACAGCTCACCTGCACACTCCATGACGGATTCGCGGTTTTCAGCCGCTCCCCAAGCAGAGGGTGAGCCGGGGAGCCAAGCCTCCAGGCTCTCATGGTTTCGCATTCATGCCAGTACGATTCGTGTGCCCACGGATAGCGCGGAAGCTCCCCCTGAACGAGCCGGCGTGGATACTGCCTCTTCCAATCGACAGGATAGCCTGATGTGTGCAGTCCTCCCAGGGAGTTGAGCATCACGAACCCCTCCTCTTCGTTCCGGCGCAGCGAGGGGACGATGACGCCATGCGTCTCCTTTCCTTTCAGGCATTCGTTGACATATGCCGACAGGACGGGGTGTGCACTGAGCTCCACAAAAAACGTGTTCCCGTCATCGATCAGATGCTCTATGCCCGGCCCGAATCTCACGGTATCCCGAACGTTGTGCCACCAGTAGTGTCCATCGAGTTCTGTCCCCTCAACGAACGTCGAGAGGACCGTGGAGAAGAACTTTCTGCGTGCGGTCTTCGGCGTGATGCCCTGAAGAACGTTGAGCAGCTCATCGCGCACAGGATCCATCTGCGGACTATGGAATGCGTAGTTGACTTTGAGAAAACTGTGGAAGATTTGTTTCTCCTCCAGGATCCTGGCGAGCGTGTCCAGAGCTTCCGGATCTCCGGAGAGGGTGACGGACGACGGGCTGTTGATGGCCGCCACGGAGACTCGGTCTTCGAAGCCGCGCATGACGTCAGCGGCTTCCTGCGGGCTCATGCCAACGCCGAGCATGCGCCCCCGGGATGAAGCAAGATCCATGGTGCGGCCCCTGTGGACAATGACCCTGACAGCATCTTCCAGTGACAGGATTCCCGCTGTATGTGCCGCGGCCACCTCGCCGACGCTGTGACCGATCACGGCATCCGGCTCGACGCCCCACGATTTCCACAGTGCTGTGAGTCCGACCTGCAGCGCGAAGATTGCCGGTTGGGCGATAGCTGTCTCGTGCAGCCGGGAGACGTTCTCCGCTGCGGTCAGTTCGTTCAGCAGAGACCATGACGCATGATGTGCAAGGAGGGCGTCGCACTCCTTCAGAGCTTCGAGGAACACCGGCTCCTGTTCGAGAAGCTGCCGTCCCATGGCCCACCACTGCTGGCCCTGGCCGGAGAACACAAACGCCAGCCCGGGTTTGGAGTGGGACGAGACGACTGCTGTTCGCATCCCCGGGCGTGCTTCTCCATGGAGATGGGCCTCGAGGTTCTGGACGAGCTCTTCCTTTGTACGGGCGACGATGCTCATGCGATGGCTGTGGTGGGACCTCCGAAGCGCAAGATTGCCGCCCAGCTCCTCGAGGGAGATGTCAGACCCGTTCTTCATGCCCCTGATGAAGCCGGCATACCGTTGGGCAAGGGTCTTCAGCGCATCGGCGCTCTGCGCTGAGAACGGAATAAGGCAGGCGATGCGGGCAGGGTGAAGGGTGGTTCGCACAACTGACTCTCCCGCCGGCGGCACGTCGCTCAGGAGGGCGTGTGCATTCGCTCCGCCGAACCCGAACGAATTCACGCCTGCCAGCAGCGGTGCGGAGTCATCGGGCCATGGCCCCAGCGTTGTCCGCACGGTGAGGTTCAGCTTCTTGAAATCGATGAGCGGATTCGGAGTCTTGAAATGGAGGCTCGGCGGGATCTGCCTGTGCCTGATGCACAGGGCGGTCTTGATCAGACCGGCAATGCCGGCACCCGCTTCACAGTGCCCGATATTGGTCTTCACCGAACCGATGACGCAGGGGCGTCCCGCCGGCCTGGTCCTGGAGAGGACGGAGCCAAGCGCTTCTGCCTCGATGGGATCGCCCACCGATGTGCCGGTGCCGTGTGCCTCGACATACTGCACGCGCTCTGGCGCTATGCCAGCAACGCTGCAGGCTTCCCGCACCATGGCAGCCTGCGACTCCTGGCTGGGCACGGTGATACCATTCGTGCGTCCGTCCTGGTTCACGGCAGTTCCCCTGATGGCGGCGTAGATGTTGTCGCCGTCGCGCAATGCCATCGAGAGAGGCTTCAGCAGAATGACACCGACGCCTTCGCTGCGGACGAAGCCGTCGCCGGACGCATCGAATGCTTTGCACCTGCCATCGTGTGAGAGCACCGACAATTTGCAGTAGCCGATGTAGGCCTGGGGCGCGATGATCACATTGACGCCTCCGGCAAGGGCCAAATCGCTCTCATGGTTCCAGATGCTCGTGCAGGCAAGATGGACCGCAACGAGGGATGAAGAGCAGGCCGTATCCAGAGCCACGCTGGGACCTTTCAGGTCGAAGCAATACGAGATCCTGTTCGCCACGATGCTCATCACGCTGCCGGTGGTGGAATGGAGCTCCACTGCTTCCTGGTCATCGTGGGCCGACTGGATCAGCTGGTAGTCTGCTGTGGAGACACCGATGTAGACCGCAGTGTTAGAGCCGGCAATGTTCTCCAGTGCCTGCCCGCCGTCTTCAAAGGCTTCGTACGCCGCTTCAAGCAGGAGGCGCTGCTGCGGGTCCATCAGTGCGGCTTCGCGCGGAGATATCCCGAAGAACCCCGCATCAAACATGTCGATATCCTCAAGAAAGCCTCCCCACCTCGCATAGGTCTTGCCCGGAGTCCCGGTTTCAGGATCGTAGAAAGACCGGATGCTCCATCGGTCAGGGGGTATTTCCGTGATCGCATCCACGCCGTTGCAGAGCATTTGCCAGAATGTGCCAGGCCCGTTTACATGGCCGGGAAACCGGCATCCAATGCCGATGATGGCAATGGGTTCGCGAGCGCCGCCGCTCTTCGTCCGTCCGTTCGTACCCTGGTTCTTCCGGCCGTTGGTCTTCATCGATACTCTCTGCAATTATTCAAGGGGCGGATTCAGCCATGTTTGCAGTCAGGGATGTCTGTAACTGATTTCTGTACATCGAGTTGCCACGAAGAGCAAGAAGCCGCGGGATGTGGCTAGCAGCGCAATCGGCACTCAAACGGAGAATCGTTTCGAGAATACTCTGAAGGTGGAATGACGTTCCTGCAGGATTTCGCAATCTAGGTATCCCTGTGAATGATGTCAATACCCCGTGTTGCCCGGAAAACTGTTGCCGGGGGATGAACGAGGAGGTCCAGTGTGTTATATTCCGGAGGATGTATGAGCAGGCAGCCCCGAGGATCCCCATCATGCAGATCTCTTCAGGATGTCCCGTGACCAAGCTGGTCCGAGTTCTCATCCTATTCGCCTTGCCTGTTCTCGTTTCCGCTCAGACAAGCAACCATAGTATTGTGTATCAGGGGGTGCAGCGGAATTACATTGTTTTTCTCCCGCGAACCTACGCACCTCATGGACCCGTTCTCATGGATTTGCACGGGTATGGCGAAAATGGTCAGGCGGAAATGTCGTACACGGGCACGAACAGCATAGCGGATACCGCCGGGTTCCTCGCTGTCTACCCCGATGCAATCGGGGGTGTGTGGAACAGCGGAATTAACGATGAACCGTCCATCCCTGCTCCGTCATCTGATGATGTGGGGTTCATTTCAGCGCTCATCGATTCATTGGACGCGGAGTACCGTATCGACCTCAGGAGGGTGTATGTCTGCGGATACTCCAACGGCGGATTCATGTGCCACAAACTTGCCGGGGAGCTCAGTTCCCGCATCAGCGCGGTTGCTTCAGTGTCGGGAGTTATCGCCAATAGTACCGCGAGCAATTCGCATCCCGAACATCCTGTTCCCATTCTCTCCATGCATGGTACCGCTGACCCGATAATTCCGTATGCTGGAACCCCACATTTCCATTCAGTGGAACAAACCGTGCAACATTGGGTGAGCCGGGATAGCTGTACCAATCAACCTGACACAGTGAACCTCCCGGACAGTGATCCGGGGGACGGCTGCACTGTGCAGAGAATCTCTTACACCAATCGCTCCGGCAATCCCGAAGTAGTGTTTTATAAGGTCATCAATGGGGGGCATTGCTGGCCTGGGGCTTCTTCCAACCCTTTCCTTGGCAATACGAACGGCGATATCAATGCCGGAGTTGAGATCTGGGCTTTTGTGAGAAACACCCGTCTCCCTTCAACACTCACCGTCAGCGTCCGATCGATCGACTTTGAAAATGTCCCGGTCCATACGGTCGACACCATCGCCCTTTCAGTCCGAAACATCTCTTCTGTTCCTCTTACAGTCGGAATCTTCCATACCCGGGACGAGTATGAGCTGTTGACCATGCCTTCCAATCCAGTGACTCTTGACCCGTTCTCCTCACTTCGTCTCGGTGTTGTCTTCCGCCCTTCCTCTCAGGGAGCCGTTGACGACACCATCACAATAAGCGACACTCTCCAGACCCGTCTCCAGGTGGCTCTACACGGCAACGGGATTACAACGGCCGTCCACATCATCACCAGGGACAATCTGTCGTCGGCGCCGGAACTCATGCAGAATTATCCGAACCCGTTCAACCCGAGCACGACCATAGGATTCAGAATCCGGGCTTCAGGATTCACGACGCTCAAGGTCTACGACCTGTTGGGGAGAGAGGTTCAGACGCTCGTGACCGGGGAATTGGGACCCGGAATGCATCAGGCGGCGTTCGACGGACAACACCTCGCAAGCGGAGTGTACTTCTATCAACTGAGAACCGGCCGGTCAACGCTGATGAAGACTCTTCTGATCCTGAGGTGACAGGGGGGCAACCCAGAAGGACCTCCGGCGCTTTGACGGGCAGTGGCCCGGGATCATGACGAGAAGGAGTATGAGAAAGGTCCAGCCCAGGAAGCGATAGCTTTTTCCCCGGACGGAGACGAGAAAGTAGACCAATCGGAATGGCTGTATTCTCTCCCCCGGACTCCGGCACGTGTACGGAATGGACAGCCTTCCTGTGGCAGGGAGAGCAGGATCAGGATACCGATGCGGCACACACATGGGAAACGTCACAGGTTCGGCCAGCGAATGACAGAATTTTTCAGTTTTTTCCTCTGGCTTTATGGCGGGAAAAAGACGTTCTTATAGATTGGGCTTCGGATGGCTGATGGCCGGGAGCGGGGCTCCCCGGATGGCAAAGAGCGCAGGCATTCATGTGACAGTCAGTGAGGATTGATGGACACACCGCCGGTGCATTCATTTCATATTCCAGTTCTGGGTTTGGCGTTTTCCATCGACACACCTCTGCGCGTTGCCCGATACGGAATCTCCTCTGTCATCTCCATTGTAGACGATATCCTCATCGAAAAGATGCGGGCCCACTGCTGCAGCCTCTACAGCGAGACGTTCATCCCGATCTCCACCAGGGAATCCGACGCCCGGGCGCGAAGGATCACGGCATACCTGAATCTCATCCACAAGATTGTCCAACGTCAGATCGCGGAGATGAGAAGCTCCCCGTTCGATCGTGGAGGGGAGCTGGCAAAGTATTTCGAATTGCTCGCGGACGGATCTGCGCTGAAGACGAAGTACCAGAAGATGATCCGCACCATCGACCCCCGCGCGAAACTGTCGCTGCAGGAGGAGCTCCGGTCAGGCGTAGTACCCGGGTCGATCGATGTCAACATCATGACAAAACTCGACAAGATCAATGTCGGATCAAACGGAGAGATTCTCCCGAGGCAGTATTCTGATGCGGTCGCGGCGCTCCGCGGATTTGTCAGGAGCGATCTTGAGTCATCTGTCGTCCTGTCGGCGGGGATGAACCCGGGATTGTACGCATATCTCGCGAGCTGTACCGAGTTCCTGCCCGTCTCCCCCGGGATCCTGAAGAAGAAGGTCAATCTCAAGGTCAGCGACTTCCGCTCGGCGCTGATTCAGGGAAAGTTTCTGGCAAAGAAAGGCATCTGGATTTCGGAATACCGCATCGAATCTGGACTGAACTGCGGGGGGCATGCGTTTCCGACCGAAGGCCTTCTGCTCGGCCCGATTCTGGAGGAGTTCAAACTGAAGAAGGAGAGTCTCGTCAGCGAGTTGTTCGTCATGTACCGGCGGGCCCTCGAAGAGAAAGGCGCCTCTGCACCGGCCGGTCCGATGCCGACGAGAGTCACCGTCCAGGGGGGGATAGGCACCTTCAGGGAAGATGCCTTCCTCCGGTCCTACTACGGCATTGATGGAACAGGATGGGGATCCCCCTTCCTGCTCGTTCCGGAAGCCACCAACGTTGATGCGGACACCAGGTCACGCCTCGCGGCGGGGGGACCCGAGGCTTACTATATCAGCGATGCGTCCCCTCTCGGTGTACCGTTCAATAACCTGCGGACCAGCACCAGTGAAGAGACGAGGGTGCGGAGGATTCTTGAGGGTAGACCCGGCAGTCCGTGCACAAAGAAATTCCTCGTCTCCAATACCGAGTTCACCCAGCAGCCGATCTGTACGGCCTCCAGGGAATATCAGTCGCTGAAAATTGCCCAACTGGAAAACCAGGGCCTACCGCCTGAGGAGCTTGAGAAGAACATTGCGGGTGTCATGGAGAAGGTCTGCCTGTGTGAGGACCTCGCCGCTTCGGCGCCAGGAACCGGGAAGAATCAGCGGGCGGTGGCAGTCTGTCCCGGACCGAACCTGGCTTACTTCACGAAGAATGCCTCACTGGAAGAGATGGTGGGACATATTTACGGCCGGGTGCAACTCCTGCTCAACCAGGACCGTTCGAACATGTTCGTGAACGAACTTCGCCTCTATGCCGAGTACCTCAAGAAGGAAATCGGCAGGCGTATCGACTCCGCGGGTGTCAAGGAGCGGCTCGATCTCAGTGCATTCAGGGCGAACATGCTGGAGGGAATCGCTTACTACAGGTCATTACTACCGCGTCTCGTCGAGGAATCCGAGCAATACAGGGAACGGATGAGGCTTGAGCTGCTAGAAGTGGAGGAATGGCTCATGTCGACAGCCGTCCAGCTGATCCCCCAGGAGGCCTGACCACGCAGCGCTTTTCCATGCAGCAACCCTCGCTCTGAAGTCAAGAGGAGCACAGGGTCCTCTACTGGCAGACCCGCAATTCTTCCGCCGGTTCCTTCTTGCTGCCCCAAGTTGCCTCCAAGCAGCCGCCTCCAATCCTCAGGTACTTCCGGTCCCCGCCGCAATTTCTCTGAACCCGGATCGAACAACCCGCTGCAGCCATGCGCCGGCTTCACCCGGAGATGTTTTCCTCCGTACGCACGGCCGATCTCCCTCCCAGGCCTTCCGCAACATTCACTTCAGCACGACATGAACCTGCGGGCTCAGCCGGGACATTCCCGGGGGGGGCACACCCCCACTCCCGCATGCGGGAATGGTCATTCCGGCTTGATCACCTGAGCAAACCTGCCTGGTTTTGTTCAGTTGGCTAATAGCAGAATCCCCCAGAAGGTCCTGTAACTCGCTACCGCTGAATTCAGCAAGGAACGGCCCTCAGTGGTCTGGCATATCAGTTGCGTAGAGTATCTCAAACATGGTTACCCTGCGGTCTGATCTGAACGCAGGGCTTTGTTGCCTTCGAGTGTCCCGAACATATAGAATGGGAGGCTACATGCGTAAAGTATTTGCATTCGTTCTCACCACACTTCTTCTCACCAGCACGCTCCTGGCACCAGGATGCAAGAAAGGCGACGACTCCCCGACGTCACCGGACGAGGCCGCCGTGACGCAGTTGAAGGCAAACGGCGCCATTGCTCCAGTGTCCCGGACTCAGGTCCAGGGAACGGTCTTCGTCAGTGACCAAACCGGCAATCCGGTAACCGGGCTTGCCTCCACCAATTTCTCTGCCCGCCTTCGCTTCGGTGCCGGCGTTTCCAAGATCACGGCCGACTCTATCTCGGGCGTGGTAACCATCCAGACCGTCTCTGCATCAGGCAAGAAGGTGGCGGTGGGGATGACCATGGATTACAGCGGCAGCATGTTTGCAGGGGATACAGTGGTTGGAGGAAAATACAAGCGGATCTCTGACATGGAAAGCGGCGTGAAGACGTTCTTCAACGCGCTGAAGACCGGGGACCTGGGGGAGGTGATCAAGTTTGGCAGCACGGTAGACTACATCTTCCCCTTTACGGGGGATAAGACCAGGCTCTGCCGGGCGGTAGACAGTTTGTGCGACTCACGGGGAAACACCGCCCTCTATTCGTCGATGTACCGGGCTCTTCAGGACGCGGGTGCACAGAGCGCTTCGTCCTATGCGCGTGCCGTTGTCGCATTCACGGACGGGGGTGAAAACAACTCCACGGAGACCCGTTCACAGGTCATCACCCTGGCGAAGCAATTGGGCATCCCGATTTACACCATTGGTCTCCTGGATGCATCATACCACAGCACACCGCCCGGACAGTACAGCAGCGCTGAAAAGGATCTTGTGGAGTTCGCCGACACGACCGGAGGTTTCTATTTCTATGCCCCCGCCGCAGCCCAGCTTTCGACGATCTACACGCAGATCAGCGGACAGTTGTCGAACGCGGTTCAGATCACCATCGTCTGGCCCTCAACCGGACTTCCGGCCTCCGGCACGACCGTACAGGCTGTCGTCACGGTCACATACAGTGGGTGCACGACGACGTTTACCAAGACCTACGTCATGCCCTAGAGTGACACGGGAGCAGCTGTAAGCCCAGGAAAGGCCGGTCCGCTGGTGGTGTGACCGGCCTTTTGTTGTGGTTCCCGACCTTTCCAGCATCGCCGCAGTTCACCAGAATGTCTTGCTGCAGCACTGAGGATATGGAAGACATCCACCCCGTAGAATTTTCCCGCTCTCCCGCGCACAAAGGGCGTCAAAACCGGCTCTCAAGCGACGATCGACTATTCTGCCCCGGCGGGATCTCAGTCCACCGCCTGATGCTGCAAACGGACCCCGGCCTTTCTGAGCAAATCCGACGGCGGCTCGCCGGTTGGCCAGATCCATGCTTCTCATCCCGGACAAAGAAGACCGCCAGCCCATGA
Organism: Ignavibacteriota bacterium; assembly: GCA_003152875.1. Taxonomy (GTDB): domain Bacteria; phylum Bacteroidota; class Ignavibacteria; order UBA10030; family UBA6906; genus Fen-1262. The sequence goes on from PMBF01000119.1 coordinate 74,276, forward strand.
AAACCTCCAGAAACCGGATCGCGCCATCGTTTCCGAAGTCTGTTTCGCATCGATGAGGCAATCCATCATGTCCCTTCGAAAGTCCTGCCTTGATCAGGTGGCTGATATTTGACGCACAATTGGCGATGCTCCGCATGACAAGTGCCGAAACGAGACAACGGTGCAGGAGTCTCGTGTCCTGGCAGAGATGCCGGAAATCCCGGTGAATGGAAGGGCGCTGCGCTTCATCGGCACCAAGGGTTTCCCGTTGCTTGATTTTGACATTCGGCTTCGCCATACTGACGCTCGTCCTGCCGATTTGCGCACCTTCCTGGGAGAGCATCGTGAGAACACGAGCCATCATGCTATGCCACCTCACTGCAATTCTCGCATGCCTTTGCTGTGCACCCGCCCGTGCAGACAGTCCCGGAGAGATGAAGACCAGGATCATCGTTGATTCCGACGCGAACAACGAACTGGACGACCAGCACGCCATCGCCTACGTGCTTTTGAACCATGACAGATTCGATGTCGAAGGAATCACTGTGAACAGGACTTTTGAGGGAGGGAGCATCAGACAGCACGCCGAGGAGGCGGAACGTGTGGTTCGATTGTGCGGGATGTCGCCGGCCGTCCATGTCTATGAAGGGGCGACCGGGGATTTCGAGAAGATCCGGAGTACGGTGAATCAGCCGTCTTTCGACGGCGAAGCCGCGGTCAATTTCATCATCGGCCGGGCGAAGGCAAGCGGAAAAGGGAAGCTCGTCATTCTGGCAATCGGCAAACTCACGAATGTCGGTCTGGCACTGTGCAAGGAGCCGTCAATTGCGCCGAACCTACGAATCGTCTGGCTCGGGACCAACTACCCGGATTCAGGTGAATACAATTTTGAAAACGACAGACCGGTGGCAAACTACATGCTTGGACTGGATGTTCAGTTTGAGATCGCGACGGTCCGTTACGGAAAATCCTCCGGGACGGCTGCTGTGCAGGCATCAGTCGACGAGATACGGACACATATGCGGGGGAAGGGTCCTCGCATACCGGAGCCGGTTTCCGGGAGGCACGGTGGCGAGTTTTCCTGTTTCGGCGACTACTCCATCAGTCTCTTTGAGCATGTGAAGGAGATGACCCGGTCGTTGTACGATATGGCCGCAGCTGCAATTGTCAAAAATCCCGGGTGGGCTCATCACACCCTGATTGCTGCTCCGCGCTTTGAGGAAGGAAGATGGGTTGACCAGCCGGACAATCCCCGCAAAGTGATCATCTGGGAGGATTTCGACACGGCCGGGATCATGCATGACTTTTATCAAACCTTCGATCGCTGACCTTCGACCCTTACCTCTTCGCACGAGGTTTCACGGCAGGGTGTGCCAGAGACCATGGCGGCTTCAAATTCAGGATTTCCGCGTAGACACGACATCGCTTCTCATGTGCGCCCGGAAGATATCCTGTGCTGACGAGAAACTCCTTCACGATTTCACCGCCGGTAAAGGTAAAGGCTGACTTGAACAGCGATGTCCAGCTTTCAATCGACTGTGGATGGTGGTGATCAAGCCATGCTTTGAATGAGCCATGTTCGTTCGCAAGGGAGATGATGCGGCGCGCATTTTCCACGGCCGCCCGCACCTTCAGCCGATTGCGGATGATCCGTTCGTCCCCCAGAAGACGATTCATGTCGCGCTCGCCGTAGGCTGCGACCTTCCGGATGTCGAAATCCTCGTAGGCACTTCGAAAACCTTCTTCCTTCTTCAGGATGGTGGTCCAGCTCAGCCCGGCCTGGTTGATTTCCAGGATAAGCCGGCAGAACAGCTCATTGTCGTCGCGAAGGGGAAAACCATACTGCCGGTCATGATAGAGTTTGTGGACATTTCCATCCTGACCGGCAAGGGCGAGAACGTAGATACAGTATGTGGCTGGCTTCTGCACAGGAGCACTTTCAGCGACTGGAGAGGAGGCCCGCCGCAACGTACGCTTCCATCACGCGAATATCAACGGACATCGGGAGCTGCCATGGCCTGGAGGGCCATGGCAGATGAGAGTCAATGCGATCCGGAGTCTTCGGGATCACCTGCTCTTGATAAACGTCCCGTTGTGGAGTTCGACGTAGGCCTGGCGGAGTTCTTCCTGTGTATTCATCACGATGGGTCCCTGCCAGGCAACCGGTTCCACGAGCGGCTTGCCGGAGACCAGGAGGAATCTGATCCCTGCATCGCCTGCCTGAACTGTTACTTCATCGCCGCTGCCGAAGAGCACAAGGGAACGGTTGCCCGTCTCACTGAGAGGCGGAGACTTGAGGGACCCGACGCTTTCCGTACGAACGGCAACAGGCTCGGATGCGTCACGGAACACGCCTGATCCTTCAAACACATAGGCAAACGCGTGCCGGGAGTTTTCTGCCGGCAGTGTCTTACGCTTCCCCGGCGGCACCCAGACATCAAGGTACCGGGGATTGGCTGCTACCCCATCCACCGGGCCGCTCTTTCCCCAGAAATCTCCGCAGATCACCCGGACGGTCGTCCCGTCGTCGTCGACCACTTCGGGGATCTCTCCCGAGGGGATGTCCTGATACCGCGGCTTCGTCATCTTCAGAGAGGAAGGGAGATTTGCCCAGAGCTGGAAGCCATGCATGCGTCCCTTGTCGTCTCCCTTCGGCATTTCCTGGTGGAGGATGCCGCTGCCTGCGGTCATCCACTGCACATCGCCCGCTCCCAGGGTCCCGCGGTTGCCCAGGCTGTCGCCGTGGCTGACTGCACCCGCCAGGACATACGTAACGGTCTCAATCCCCCGATGAGGATGCCAGGGAAAGCCGGCAAGATAGTCGGCGGGGTTTTCATTCCTGAAGTCATCGAGAAGGAGAAAGGGGTCGAAGTCGCCCGTTTCTCCGAACCCGAACGCGCGCCGCAACCTGACGCCTGCGCCTTCGATCGTGGGCCGGGCTTGAATAACTCGTTTCACTGGTCGTAGTGACATGGATTCTCCTCTTCATGAGTAAACGTTGGAGCTGTGCGGCTGACGGCTCCTCCTCAAGTATGCAACATCGGTGTCTCGCCGGTTGTTCTTGCCGCTCCGGGCGCACGCCTGCAGGTCAATGACCATGTTGTGCGGCAGGATCATGGTGACGCAGGCTGATATTGATGAGCCCGATCACGGCACCGGCCGCGATAGCGGCGGTGACCACAGGCGCCGTGAAATAGCTGCTCAGGCCCAGGGCTGCGTCGAGTGACAGGCTTCCGGGACCAACAAAAGCCAGGGCGAGTGCCGCCGCGACGTAGGACGCGTTGAGCTCAAAACCATTCTTTGACGCAAAGAATCCGTTCTGGATATGGATGGTGCCCGCCGCGACAATCATCACGAGGACGATCAGGGCCGGGCCGGCTGGGCCGAACAGACCCAGGGCTGTAAGCAGGCCTCCGATGATTTCTCCCCCAGCTGCGAGGCCGGCAAACAAGCCGCCGGGCCGGTATCCGAGAGTTTCGAAGAAACCACCTGTCCCTTTCAGACCATAGCCGCCAAACCATCCGAATGCCTTCTGGCTACCGTGCGCNNTATTCCTTTCGCTGTAGATTAATGGTAGAACCAAGCCAACCAAGTTGGTTCATTAGTTAATTGTCCAACAATGAATCATATGCCCAAAAAAAACCGACTGAAACTGCAGGCAATAGGGTCATCTCCCATCCAGCTTTCCCAGAAGATCCCTCAGCGCGATCCGATCCGGTTCCGTTGAGGAGGAAAACAGTTTCCGGGTCGTCGTTTCCATAGCTTTCAGTCCCGCCTGATGCACCCTGGAGCCTTGCCCGGTTAGTTCTATCAGAATGCTGCGGCGGTCATTGGGATCTGCAACCCGCTTCACGATGCCTTCTGCCTGAAGTTTATCGGCAAGCTGTGTCACATTGGATTTCACACAGTTAATGCTTTTCGCCAGCTCTCCCAGGCAGACGGGCGAATTCGCTTTGACCAGGGCTTCGAGTGTTCTCCACTTCACGAATGTCAGATTCTCAGAGGCCAGCGCTTCGTCCAGACGCGACTCTGCGAGACGTCCGGTCTTGATCAGAAGCGTCAGGAGCCCAAGCGCTCCCTCAGTAGGACACTCGTCGAATTCGTTCATGTTTGAATAATACAAAAATGAACTACATTTGTCAAGGGGTTTTGGGATTATTGTTAGGGGCGAGACAGGAGGAGATGAAAGGGGCTCTTTTTAGGGTTTTTCAGGCAGCACCGGCAAGTTTCCCGTACTTTTCCAGGATGAGTCTGAGCTCCTCGACGCGGACAGGCTTGCTGATGTAGTCATCCATCCCAGCCTCGAGACATTCTTCCCGATCACCCTGGGTTGCATTGGCCGTCATCGCAATGATCCTCGGCCGCAAACCATTGGACCATTCGGCGCATATGAAGCGTGTGGCTTCAAGCCCATCCATCTCCGGCATCTGAACATCCATGAACACAACATCATAGTGCTGGCGGCGGAGGGCATCGATGGCTTCCCTGCCGTTCCCGGCGGTGTCCGCACGGTACCCGAAGCGCTCGAGCACCTTGAGCGCCACTTTCTGGTTGATGACGTTGTCTTCGGCCAGAAGTATCCTGAGCGGCATCTGGCTGGCCATCTCTTGATTCAAACGTCCCTGAAGTGCAACCGGATCTGGCTTCCGGTCGCCCAGGATGTTCATCAGTGTATCGCAGAGCTGGGATGGTTTGACAGGTTTGGTAAGGCAGGCATCAAGCTCAACACCCTGGTCCCTGAGCTGCTGGCTGCTCGTCGTCGTGGATGTCAGCATGATGAGGGGCAGGCTCTGTCCTCCCGGCAGCGCGCGAATAGTCTTGGACAACACGGCGCCGTCCATGCCGGGCATATGCATATCCAGGATGGCCAGACCGAACACCTTTCCTTGCTTCAACACCTCGAGCGCCTCAGCCCCGCTTCCGACGGCCAGAGGGATCATCCCCCAGGAGCTGCTCTGGAGCACGAGGATTTGCCGGTTTGTCGCATTGTCGTCGACGATGAGAACTCGCTTCCCGGTCAGGGGCGACAGCTCGCTCTTGAGGCGAGCCTCCGGAACCTCCGGCGAGGCATGCGCGAGAATCCTGAAGAAGAATGTTGACCCTGTTCCCTCCAGGCTCTCGACCCACATCGTCCCTCCCATGAGCTCGCTCAGCCGCTTGCTGATTGCCAGCCCAAGCCCCGTGCCGCCATACTGCCGCGTGGTGGAGGAATCCACCTGGCTGAATGACTGGAAGAGCCGGTCCATTCTGTCTTTCGGGATGCCGATCCCGGTATCACGAACGGCAAACAGCAATTCATGCCCGGCCGCACCGAGGGGCCTGGAGGAGACCGAGATCACCACTTCCCCTCTCTGCGTGAACTTCACTGAGTTGCTGAGCAGGTTCACGAGAATCTGGCGAAGCCGGGTCACGTCTCCCACGACGGCCCCGGGCGTGGCCGGGTCGATCACGTAGGCCAGCTCGATGCCCTTCTCAGAGGCCTTCGACGACAACAAATCGAGCGATTCTTCGATGCAGGTGCTCAGCGTGAAGGCTTGCTGTTCAAGATCGAGCTTGCCCGATTCTATCTTCGAAAAGTCCAGGATGTCGTTGATGATGGTCAACAGCGCATCGCCGGAAGTGCGGACGATCTCCACGAATTCCCGTTGTTCCGGGTTGAGTTCCGTGTCCAGCAGGAGCCCGGTCATCCCGATGACGGCGTTCATGGGGGTCCGGATCTCATGAGACATGTTGGCAAGAAACTCGCTCTTGGCATGTGTCGCAGCCTCGGCAGTCTCCTTCGCCTGCTGCATTTCGAGAGCGGTCTTCCGCTGCAGTGTAATGTCGGTCGCCACCCCCAGGACCTGTTCTGCAGAACCGTTTTCGCCGGCGATGGGAATCTTCAGCGTCTGAATCCATCGCCGTTCCCCGTTCCTGTTGATAAACTCTTCCTCGGGGATAAACTTCTCAACCCTGGATTCAATGACGCGAAGGTCGTCTTCCCGGAATTTATCCACCTCATCCCTATTGGGATTGATGTCGGCATCGGTCTTCCCGATCAGATCGTCGACGGTTGCGCCATTGGCCTCGGCCATCGCACGGTTGGCAAGCGTGAAGCGGCCCTCCCGGTTCTTCGCGAAGATGAAGCTCGGATTGAGATCGATGACCTTCCTCAGGAACGACCGCTGTTCCAACAGTTCTTTTGTCCGGAGTTGGACAAGCTGCTCAAGCTGCATCCTGCTCACTTTGAGGCTGCGGACACGCAGCCGGTAGACTCCGAAGGCAAGCAGGACGGCCGAACAGAGACAGAGTCCATAGAACCAGTAGGTCTGCGTGAAACGAGGCGCCAGGTAGAGGTCAAGACTCGCGCCGTTCTCATTCCAGACACCGTCATTATTGCAAGCCATCACGCGGAACCTGTAGCTTCCGGGAGAGAGGTTGGTATAGTAGGCAACACGCCGGGTTCCCGCGCTGACCCATTCCTGGTCGTATCCATCGAGCCTATATCTGAACAGTACCCTGTCCGGCACAAGAAAGCTCAGCGCCGTATAGTGGAATTCCAGTTTCCCCGCCCCTGGTGAGAGCCGGATCTGCGGATCGGATGGCACCTCTTTCTGGTCGACGACAACCTGTTCGATCAGCACCGGAGGTGCTAGAGTGTTCAGCTTCAGCGCCTTCGTATCGATGACCACGGCCCCCTTCTTCGTCGCGAACCAGAGACGGCCGTCGCTCGCCCTGACGCCGGCCGGCTGCCATTCGTCGAAGCAGGCATCCATCTTCATCCCATCTGCGGTGGTGTAGACTTGCGAGTGCACTTGTCCGATTTTCCCGGCATCGAAGTCGTCAAAGTTCTGCCGGCTGACATGACCGATCCCTCTCGGACTGCTCAACCAGATATCTCCCCGATCGTCCGCAAGCACGCAATAGATCTCATCGGTGAACAGCCCTACCCTGGCAGTATAGCAGGTGAACTTGCCGTCCCTGAGGCGCGTCAGACCACCATGGGGTGAACTGAACCAGAGGCAGCCCCGACGATCATCGCATATCGAGCTGACCCAAGAGTCGGCCATCCCATCTGCCATGCTGAAGGCCGTGGCTACCCCGTCCTGTACCCGCGTCACCCCTGCTGTCGACCCGATCCACAGCGTGCCGTCCGGGGCACGATAGAAGCATTCAACGTACTCACTCGACCCATACGGTTGACCGCCCTTCAGCATATAGGGAAACAGTTTACCGTCAACGACCCTGCGGACTCCTATGTGGTCCAGAAAGACGATCAGACCCTCGTCATCTTCAGTCACCGCGGAGATCCATCGATTCGGCAGGCCCGACGTGGTGTCGTAGTACCTGACCCGGTCCCCCTTGATGTTCGTCAGGCAGCCGGTCTGGGCGACCCACAGACTGCTGTCGCGTGCGGCGAATGCCGGTCCGACCGGAACTGACATCCTGGTCATCAGCCCGTCTTTCAACCGGGCAAGGCTGTAATTGGCATTGCTTAAAAAGCAGAGGGTTCCATCCAGAGTCTCTACAACGCCGGAAACATAGTTATTGCCAAGACCTTCTTTGACCGTGAAGGTGGTGATGTTGACATCTTTGAACCTGTTCAGCCCTTCCAGGGTGGAGACCCAGATACTCCCTTCGTGGTCCTCCGAGATGGATAGTACCTGATTGTGCGTGAGATCTTCATCAACAGTATAGGACGTCCACTTTCCTCCCGCCAGGCGATTGAGCCCAGTGTTGGTTCCAACCCAGAGATTGCCGTCGCGGTCTTCAAGTGACAGGTTGATGTGGGAACTCGACAGACCGTCGGCCGTGGAGAAAATTCTCGTCGCGCCGTTTCTCCAACGAACCAGTCCATTATTCGTACCAATCCAGATATTCCCCTCGAGATCAGCGTAGATCGAGGTGATGGTGTTGTCGGGCAGACCGTCAGCTCTGGTGAGGCTGAAGAGCATCTTCCCCTGATCGTCGAGAATCCATATGCCTCCGTGGCTGGCAAGCCATATCCTCCCCAGGGCGTCTTCAGCAATCCCCGTGAAGAAAGTCCTCGGAAGCGGAACGTAGACAAATCTGCCGTCGAGGAATTTGAATAGCCCGTTGGACGTCCCGACCCAGAGACGGCCTTTGCGGCTTTCAAAGAGGACACGGATCTGACGTTCGGGAAACCCCTCGTTGGAACCGTAGACGTGGATTTTGCCATCTTTCAGGCGGCGCAGACCGCTGAAGGCGGTGCCGATCCAGAGGCTGCTGTCCTTCGATTCGCACAGCACAGAGACCGTCTCGAGCTTATTGCTGCTGTCCGCCTCGGTGCCGACCGGATAGAATCGGGCGCCATCGAACCGAAAGAGACCGGCCCCCGTGCCGATCCAGATATAGCCGTCGCTTGTCTGCAGGGAAACGTTCACGCCATCGGCGGGAAGACCATTCTGACGGAGCCACGCATCGTGTCCGTACTGGTTGATCGTCTTCCGGGGATCCAGGGAAAACGCAGGCGGGGCCCAGACAGCGCTTGCCAGAAAGACCAGAACCGCAAGAAGGGTCCTTGTTGCAGTCATACTCAGCATACGATGGAATGCTCTGACGTCCAATGTGTTCTCAATGTCCCAATAGGTTTTCTTGCTGCCTGACCTATGGCTGAACGTAGCCATATGGCTATCGCGGGACGCCAGCCAAGTGAACTGGTCTGGGCCTCTCGGGATATCAAAATAGGGCGCTTGCACTATGATCCTTGTTTTCAGGGGCCGCCCGATCAGTCTAGGAATAATGCAATCCCCGCAGTCAGGTGCCCGGATCCCTACTCTGAAAAGATACTGCAAAAAGAAGGCCAAGAGTCTGGGCCCATATCACATCGGCCAAAAGCGAACGGTTTTCGCCGCAACTCCGGATGCCAAAAGCATGATTTCTTTCTGGCTCCGGGCAGGAGACGCTTCTTCTGAACAAGGGATTTTTGAATCAGGAAGGATGATGCATCATCGCGATGTGACCTGAAACAAGAAGGAGTGGGTGGAAAGTGTACGAGGGCGGCTTCAGAACGAGCGGGATCCCCCGGCCTTGAAGTAGGAGAACACTCCAAATGCGCGCACAGCCTCTCCCTGAGCATGGACGGTCCCGATCTCGTCGACCCCGTAGCCGTCCTCGCCACCGGATGGGTTCCACCCGTTCCGGATGCCATGATCGCTTTCACGGTGAAGCGTAACGGCTGCGGCATGATGATGGTTTGTCCACACATGCTCGAGCATTTTCTCCACCTTCCCGGGAACATCTTCCAGATCCCGTGGGGCAAGGAAGTACGCATCCATCAGGAAGTTCACGAATGCGCCGTTGCCATCCATCCGGAGCTGGAAGTAATCCACAGGATCGACCCATCCCGTCCCGGGTTCGAGGATGCGTCTTGCGGTTGTCACGACGATCTCCTTGTATTTCCTGTCTCGCGTCACTCGGTAGAGAGATGCTCCTATGGCGCAATAGCCTGTCCCTTCCCAGGGGAGTTCATTGCCGAATGCGGCCAATCCTGCTCTTCCTACCCAGAGGCCCTTCCCTCTGTAGAGCCTGCCCTCCACTCCTGGAGTCTTCCGATCACCGTCCCACACGAGCCGCGCGTCGTCGAGGTATCGCCTCTCCCCTGTGGCCTCATACAGCCGGCATGCAACGGAGACCATCTGGTTCATGTTGCTGTTGGTGAAACTCCTGTTGCCGCCGCCGGGAGGATAGTTGTACCATGCCCAGTAGCCTTCGTGGTTGGACAGCATTCCGGCAGATCGTGCCTCCCGGTACCTCTGCACCGCATCGGCCACCCAGAGCATGTTCTTTCTCCCTGTCACATCCCACCACGCAAGTTCCGCCAGGCAGGCCCAGGCGCGGTCGTCGACCCAGTTCCCGTTGGAGAGCGCCGTGACGGGGTGCTCCGCCGAGTGGAAGCGCAGCAGAGCCGAGTCACCAGTGGCTGCGAAAAGATAGGCATCCCCGATCGCTCCATAGGCTCCTTCCCAGCCGGGAGTATAGACCTCATGAAAGAGCTCATCGACAAGCGCCGCCCTCCTCAGCCATGAATAAGCCGGCTGAACGGCAGACACGCCCGACTCCGCCGCTCGTGTCGTCCGGGACGAAGATACCGTTGACGACCTCTCCCCTGTCAATCTGAAGAGGAGAACCAGGGCCATGATACATACGGCCGAGCCCACGATGATTGCGGCAACAGGCGGACGCTTCGCGTGAGGCGGTGATTGCTGCCGATTCTTCGATGTACGCCGGGGGACCATCAAGCATTTCTTTCGCGACGGGACGCGCGCATTGCCTTCACCACCCGGGGTGAGAGCGCTGTCCGGCGCAGCATGAGATTCAGTTGTGCTGCATGGAGCTGGAAGATACCAGACTCCCGGGAGCTTTGCAATTAGCGGGAGAAGGAGACTCGGGAGGAGACTCGGAGACCAGGGAGGCTTTGCGCGGAAGGAATGTGAAGAGACAGGAAAGCGCGCCCGCCCCTTATTTGCTGGATTCCCCGCTGGTTCGCCCCCGTACTGAATCATGCTGCAGAGTTCTTCGTATATTCAGCAGGAATCCTCCCTGTGTAATGTGGTTCTTCTCGATTACCCTGGTAACCCCGGCCGAATAACTCCAGGAATGACGCCATGCAGACTCCCTCTCTTGATGTTCCCGAAACCGGGGTGCCTGAGGACACACGGACCCCTCTTTTAGCGGCGCGTCGGGCAGAAGGGGGAGATGTTGATCGGGGTTCCCGCCGGTCCCTAGAGCCGCCGGATCTGATCGGTGTATCCCCTGCTCACGGTGAGTTCCGTGGCGTTCTTGTCCTTGAGCCGTACTTTGTATCTTCCGGCGAACCATTTGACGAGTTCGCGGATGAAAGAGACGTTGACAATGTGTTAACGATGAATGCGAATGAAGTTCGATGGATCGAGCTTCGATTCCAGGTCATTCAACGACACACGTCCGCAGGA